>NZ_CAJMYY010000009.1:0-294481 GCF_905220185.1 Paraburkholderia sp. J11-2
ACGACTCGCCGATGAAGAACATCAACGAGATCAAGGACAAGGTGATGAGCGTGGGCCTGATAGGCAGCGGCACCGCGCAGTCGGCGACGACGCTCTACCGCCTCATGTTCGGCCAGCCCATTCCCGAACAGAACGCGCAGCACCTGAGCAATGAAGACGCGCTTGCGGCGCTCATCGTCAAGAAGATCGATGTGGCGATCATCGTCGCCGGGCAACCCGCCAAGCTCTTTACCGACATGAACCCCGAACTGCTGCAGCAGATCCGCTTCCTGCGCGTCGACCCCAACGCCCCCGAAACGGCGCGCGCGAAGCAAACCTACTATCCGGCGACCATTCACGTGTCGAGCTACCCGAACTGGCTGAAGGAGGACGTGCCGACCTGGACGGTGAAAGCCTTTCTCGTCACCTACGACTACAACCTGCGCGATACGGTCGGCAACCTGAAGCGCTTTGCCGATTCGCTCTGCACGAACTTCGACAACCTGCAGGAGCACGGCCATCCGAAGTGGAAGCAGGTGAAGCTTGAACTACCCAGCCTCGGCAAAGGCTGGCAATACTATCAGCCCGTCGAGCGGCGTCTGAAGGCGTGTTTCGCGCATCGCGCCGCAATGCAGACCTCAAAAGGCCCGGCCACGGCACAAGGCGGCACACCCGCTCCAAGAGCCGACGGGCGGCCATGCTCGGATCAGGAGCGCTTGCTCCTGCTTTGCAAGTAAGCCCGCGAGTCAGCCGCCAGGCCATCCGGCTCGCGAACGCGATCCCCAAAGCGCGTAATCGGCGCGCCAGTCCGGCCTTCCAACGCCAGTGCGGCGTGGAGGCCGGTCCCCTTGCGCGCGCATGCAATCTCTCCTGGTATCTGCTTTCAGGATGTCCTAATGTCGATGGGTGCCGCGATGCCGGCACGTCGAAACGGCCGTCCCGATGCAGTGCGTCCTACCCTAACAACAAACAAGGAACCACCCATGAGAGATACCCCGTTCGCAATCCGGCGTAAAACGGCGCGGCTCAGTGCCGCGGTCGCCCTGGCAGGCGCGGCGCTTTTGCCGGGCGCACACGCTAGCGGAAACAACAGCGGCCACACAGCATTCAACAGACTGCCGCCGTTCGTCGTGGCGAGCAGTCTGCAAACCACGACCTACGACGGCGTCAGCGACGATCTGCTGACCGCCGGCCTCGGCAAAAGCGGGCTTGCCGGCGCGCAACCGGCCATCGCGAATCCCGCGGCTCCGACGGCAGCGGAATTGCGCAGGCTCGCGATCTGGGCGAACTATCGCGCGCTCGTCGACATCAGTGCGAACGGCGGCTATGGCCGCTTCTGGGGGCCTAACGTCGATCTCTACGGCAACGACACGCTGGGCGAAGGCAAGATCGCCGGCACCGAATACCTCGCGTTTGCCGACGACGGCAGCGGCCGCCAGAACGTCAGCCTGCTCGTGCAGGTGCCAACCAGTTTCGATCCGGCGAACCCGTGCATCGTGACAGCCACGTCGTCGGGCTCGCGCGGCGTGTACGGCGCGATCTCGGCGGCCGGCGAGTGGGGACTCAAGCGCGGCTGCGCGGTGGCCTATACCGACAAAGGCACGGGCAACGGCGCGGAGGAACTGATGAGCGGCCTCGTTACGCTGATCGATGGCCGCACGGCCGACGCCGCAGCGGCGGGACGCACGAGCATTTTCACCGCGAACGTGCCCGCGGGAGCGCTCGCCGCGTACAACCAGAAGTTTCCGAACCGCTATGCGTTCAAGCATGCGCATTCCCAGTTGAATCCCGAAGCGGACTGGGGCAAGGACACCCTCGAGGCCGTCCAGTTCGCATACTGGGTGCTCAACCAGCAGTTCGGGCCGCGCGTCGACGCATCGAATCACGGCGTGCGCTACGCACCCGGCGACATCACGACGATCGCGGCTTCCGTGAGCAACGGCGGCGGCGCGTCGCTCGCGGCAGCCGAAGAGGACACGGGCAAGTGGATCACGGCGGTCGTCGTCGGGGAACCGCAGATCAATGTGCGCATGCCCGGCGACGCGCAAGTCAGGGAAGGCGGTCAGCGTATTGCCGCAGCCGGCAAGCCGCTCGCCGACTACATGACGCTCGCAAACCTGCTGCAACCGTGCGCCGCACTCGCCGACGCCGCCGCTGGCGCGCCTTATCTCACGGCGCTGCCCGTGGCGACCACCACCGCGATTCGTCAGGCGCGCTGCACGTCGCTCGCGGCGGCAGGCTACATACACGGCGGCGATACGCAGGCGCAGGCAAACGACGCGCTCGCCCGCCTGCACGAAGCCGGCTACGAAGCGGACTCCGATCTGCTGCACGCGCCGATGTGGGATTCGCAGGCCGTGCCGGCCGTAGCGGTGACCTACGCCGATGCCTACACGCGCTCAAGCGTGCTGGACAACCTGTGCGGCTTCAACTTCGGCACGACGAACGCCGCGACGGGCGCGGCCGGCGTTGCACCGGCCGTCTCGCCCATGCTCACGATCTTCGGCGTGGGTAACGGCGTGCCGCCGACCAATGGCGTCAATCTCGTCTACAACGTCACGCCGCCGGGCGGCGCCGACCATCGGCTCGCCACGCCGGACGCGAGCTTCGCGGGCGCGGCCTGTGTGCGCGCGTTGTGGACGAAGGGCGATCCGCGCATGCGCCAAAGCGTTCAGGCGATCAGCGTCAATGCGAACCTGCACGGCAAGCCTGCGATCATCGTGCAAGGCCGCAGCGACGCGCTCGTGCCGATCAACCATGCTTCGCGCGCGTATCTCGCGGCAAACAGCGAACGAGAAGGCTCGCGCAGCCACTTGTCGCTCTACGAAGTGATGAACGGGCAGCACTTCGATGCCTTCCTCGCCGTGCCGGGCTTCGATACGCACTTCGTGCCGGTCCACTACTACAACATCGCCGCGCTCAATCTGATGTGGAGTCACCTGAAGAACGGCACGCCGCTGCCGCCGTCGCAGGTCATCCGCACGATTGCGCGCGGCGGCAGTCCGGGCGCCGCACCGCCGCTGGGACTCGCTAACCTGCCGGCCATCGTGGAGAACCCGGGCAGCAATGCGATTCGCGCGAACGATGGCGTCGTGAACGTGCCGCATTGAGGCACGACGAAGGTGGGCGCGGCGCCCGCATCACACGAGCAGTTGCCGCGCCAGCACTTCCCGCGCCTGGGTCACGGTGTCCCCTTCGCCGGGATGAGGCGGCATGAGCGAGAACACGGCGTCGGGCAAGGTGGGCAACCGGTGCTTCGGGCCGAGACGCACGAGGCCCTCGCCGATCGCGGACGCGCACAGGCACCCGACGCCGAGGCCGGCTGCGAGCATGGACTGCAGCCCCGCCACGCCCGACGCGCTGTGGACGAGCACGTAGGGTAGGTCGTTTTCTTCGAGAGAGCGCACCGCGACCTGGTGCATCATGCAGTCGCCCGGCAGCAGCACGAGCGGCAGCGCTTGCGGCAACTGCTCGGCGAGCATGGGCGACGCGACCCAGTGGAGCGGCTCGCGCATCAACTCCCAGCGCGTGTCCGCGTCGTCGGCGGCGGGCCGGAACGGGCCGCTCGACAGGTGCATGACCACGCCGAGATCGATCTGCCGCTTCGCGTAGGCCACCTCGATGTCGGCGCTCTTCATCGCGCTCACGTGCAAGCTCAGTTGCGGATAGCAGTCGCGCAGCCGCACGAGCAAACCCGCCACCTCGTTGGTGCGGAAGTACTCGGTAATCGCAACGCGCAGCTCGCCCTTGATCGCCTGGCCGCGCACCTCGTCGAACGCGGCTTCGTTGAGCGCCACGAGACGCCGCGCGTGCTCGAGCAGCCGCGTGCCCGCGGGCGTAAGCTCGACGCCGCGCTTGCTGCGCACGAACAGCGGCACGCCCGCGCGCACCTCGAGCTTGCGCACCTGCTCGCTGATCGTCGATTGCGAAAGATGCAGCAGCGGCACCGCCGCCGAAAGGCTGCCCACGTTCGCCACCGCCGCGAACGTCTTCAACTGGTCGAATTCGAAACCGCGCATGGCATTTCACATCCATCGAATAACTCGATAGATGGTACCACTTATTCCCGCTTTTCCGTTTCTTCGAGCGCCGTCAGAATGTCGATTCGATAGCCAGGCGGCGCGCCCATGGCGCTGCAGCCTGAGCGCAATCCAGCCCTTTATTGCTGAGCACACTCATGTCTGACAATACGTACGCGGCCTGCGCCGTGGCGCCCCGCGCGGCTGCCGAAGCCGGCCACAGCCATCACGGCTGGGCGCTGGTCGTTTTGCTGGTGGGCGCGATCCTGCCGCCGCTCGACTACTTCATCGTCAACCTGGCGCTGCCCGCGATCCGCGACGGACTCGGGGCGAACGCGTCCGAACTCCAGCTGGTCGTCTCGGCCTACGCGTGCGCGAACGCCGTCATGCTGATCACCGGCGGGCGGCTCGGCGACCTGTACGGGCGCAAGCGCATCTTCATGATCGGCATGGCGGGCTTCGTCGTCGCCTCCACGTTCTGCGGCCTCGCCACCAGCGGCGCGGCGCTCGTGGCCAGCCGCATCCTGCAAGGCCTGTTTGCGGCGACCCTCGCGCCGCAGGTGCTCGCCACCATCCGCAGCGTCTTCACGCCGCACGAGCAGGTGCGCGTGATGAGCCTCTATGCATTCGTGTTCGGCGTGGCGGCGGTGATCGGCCAGCTTGGCGGCGGCGCGCTCATCAGCCTGCACCCGTTCGGTCTGGGCTGGCGCGCGATCTTTCTCGTCAACCTGCCTATCGGCGTGTTCGCGCTCATCGGCAGCTGGCGCTTCATTCCGGAAAGCCGGCCGCCGCGCGGCAAGCGCATCGACGTGCCGGGCACCGTGCTGCTTTCGCTGTTTCTGCTGATGCTCGTTTATCCGCTCACGCGCGGGCGCGAGTCCGGCTGGCCGTTGTGGATGCTCGCCTGCCTCATCGGTTCGCTCCCCGTGCTGGGCCTGCTGCTGCGCGTGGAGTGGCGCAGCCTCGCGGGCGGCCGGGATCCCCTGCTCGACGTGCGGCTCTTCCGCAATCCGGTCATCGCGCTCGGCCTCGTGCTGGCGTTCCTGTTCTATACGATGAGCGCGTTTTTCCTGACCTATGGCATCTATCTGCAAGGCGGCCTGCACTGGACGCCGCTCGCATCGGGACTCGCGATCCTGCCGTTCGGCCTCGGGTTTCTTTCGAGCCCGCTGCTGATGCCGCGCCTCGTGCACCGGTTTGGCGGCTATCGCGTGCTCACGCTGGGCTTCGTGCTGCTCGCGCTTGGGCTCACCGTTGCGGCTGCGCTCGCGGGCGTGGCGCAGCCCGGCGCTGGCTTCTATCTGGGCCTCGCCGCAATCGGCATCGGCCAGGGGCTCGTTCTGCCCTCCGTCGTGCGCATCGTGCTTGCCGAAGTGGCGCCCGAGCACGCGGGCATTGCCTCGGGCATGGTCACGGCAACGCTGCAGATTGGCGCCGCCGTTGGCGCGGCCACGCTAGGCGGCCTGTTCTTCTCGAAGCTCGGCGCGGCGCCCGGCATGCTCGACTACGCGCATGCGTTCAGGACGACGATGTTTTCGCTCGTCGCGATTCTGCTGCCTTGCGCGCTGCTTTCTACCGCGCTCGGACCGCTGCATCGGCGCATGCATGTCACGCATGTCACCGAGGCAAGCGGTCCGGTCACACGGTAATTTGCTCTGGAGTCCTCGCGATCAGAAGTCGATCTGCGCGGAGAGCAGCACGGTGCGCGGCGCGGACGTCGTGAGGTAGGAGCCCTGCTGGATCCAGTAGCGGCTGCCGAACAGGTTCTCCAGGTTCGCCCGGAACACCACGCTCTTTTGGGCAATTCGCGTGCTGTATCGTGCGCCGATGTCGTAGCGCGTCCACGATGGCAAGCGCAGCGTGTTGGCGGCGTCGTAATACTGAGCGCCCGTGTGGATGATGCGGCCGTTGACACTCAGGCCCTGCACCCACGGCAAGTCGTAGTCCGCGCCGAGATTGAACGCGAAGTTCGGCACGCCCACCGGCTCGTTGCCGTCGGTCGCTCCGCCAGCGGTGTTGCGCAGCTTCGCGTCGTAGAACGTCGCGCTCGCCATCAACCGCAGATGGCGAAACGCCTCGCCGTACGCGGCCAGTTCGAGGCCGCGCACGCGCGTTGTGCCATCGTAGCCATAGACGTTCGTCACCGGGTTCGTCACGCCATTGGGCTGCGAAAGCTGGAACACCGAGACCGTGGTCATCACGCGGCCCCAGTCGGCTTTTACGCCTGCCTCGTACTGGTTCGACTTGTACGGCGCGAACGCCTGGCCCGCGTTCGCGGTGCCGATCGGCGCCGTGCTGCCGTTCGTGAGACCCGACGTGAAGTTGCCGTAGACAGAGATGTTCGACCACGGCTTGAAGACGATGCCCGCGAGCGGCGAGATCGCCTGCTTTACATACGTATCGGTGCGCGCGCCTGTCGTCGTGTCGTAATCGTCCACGCCGATGACCTGACGCCGGAAGCCGCCCGTCAGCAGCAGGCGGTCGTTCCAGAACGACATCGTGTCGATCAGCTGCTGGCTGTCGAGGCGCGTGTGGTTCGAGCGCTGGGCGTCGCCGCGCGCGGTCGTCATGGCCGGAAGCGGCGTGGGATTGTAGAGATTCGAGGCCACCGACGAATCGGAGAGCGCATAGAAATAGCCCTGTTCCTCGTTTAACGACGTTGCGCCCGCAACCAGTGTGTGCTTCACGCCGAACGTGTCGAAGTGCAGACGCACGCCCGCGTCGACGGTGCGCGTGCGGTTGTACGCGTCGTAGTACCCGTTCATCACATTGAAGTCGCCCGCGGCGGTCATGCCGCTCGCCCACGGGAAATTCTGCTGCGACGTGCCGTAATGCTCGCCCGCCGCGCCATACACGGTCAGGTATTGGTTGACGTCGTACTCGAGCCGCGTGGTGACCGCCGAATCGCGCAGCCTGAGCTTCGAGCCGGGATAAAAGTTGGTCCACGACGACGGCGCCGCCGGCACCGCCGTAGCCGTGCCGAGGCCGATCTGCGGGCGGAATTCGTCGGTATTCTCGGAGATGTTGTACGCATCGAACGACCAGCGCAGCTTCTCGCCGCGGTAGTCGAGCGCAACGGCGCCATTGCCCTGGCTCTGGTTGCCGTGCGCGATGCCCGTTTGCCCGTCCTTGTACTGGCCGTTCACGCGGATGCCCCACTGGCCATCGCTGCCGAAGCGGCGGCCCACGTCCGCCTGCACGCCGAACTGCCCCTTCGACTGGTACAGCGCCGTGAGGCGCGTGAGCGGCTCGTCGTCGGCGCGCTTGGTGACGATATTGATCGCGCCGCCAATGCTCCCCGAAGGCCCCATGCCGTACATGAGCGAACCCGGACCCTGAAGCACTTCGACGCGCTCCATGAGGTTGACCGGCATGCGGCTCGCCGAGACCATGCCGTAAAGCCCGTTGAGCGCCACGTCCGTTGCCTGAACGTCGAAGCCGCGAATCTGGAACACGTCGCCAAAGCCGCCGCTGCTCTGCTCGGCGCGCACCGAGGCGTTGTTCACCACGACGTCGGCAAGCGTGCGCGCCTGCGTGTCCAGCATCATCTGCTCGGTGTAGTTCGTGGTGCTGAACGGCTGATCCATCACGTTCGCCGTACCGAGCACGCCGATGCTGCCGCCCCGCGCCACCTGCCCGCCCGCGTAAGCGGCCGGCAGCTCGCCCGGCATGGCCGTGGCCTTGACGGACACCGCAGGCAGAACGCTGCCTTGCTGCTTCGTGTCGGCCGCCTTCGTGTCGGTCGTCGTATTGGCGGCCTGGCTGGCGTCGGCTGGTGTGGCCGGCGCACTCTGTGCGCACGCAACCGATGGCGCGATGGCGGTGGCCAGCAATCCCATCAGCAGTCGTTCGACCGTCCAGGAGATGGCGGTGCGCCGGAATGGCCTTGGTGTGTTTTCCCGTTCAAGCATATGGCTGTCGTTGTTGTTCGAAGAGGTGCTGCCTGCGGCGGCATTGATAATGATATTGCGAATCATTATCAATTGTAATGTAAACCTTTGCTTAAACAAAACGAAATCGCGGATTTTTCTGGGGACGTTGCGTGGACAACGGCTAACGGGGTTGCCTGCCGCTTTTCAGGACGTGGGCCACAAAGCATCGAGGCCGCTTCCCTGCGGAAGCGGCCTCGATGTACGGGGGAACGGGAACGCCGGCGACGAGGCCGCTACTCCGCCGTCCTAATGGGCGACGGCCTTTACGGTCAACGCGTTGTTCACCGACAACACGCCGGCCACGCCTTGTGCGGCCTGCGCGGCGGCGTCCACCTGGCCCTGCTCGGGCACCGAGCCAAGCAACGTCACCACGCCGTTGCGCGCGCGGACGGTCAGGTTGGTCACGTCCACCGCCTTGTCCTTGCCGAGCGCCTTGCGCACAGCCTTTTCAAGCATGTGGTCCGCCTTGCGGGCGGCTTTGGCCGATGATGCGGCGGCCACTGGAACCGAGGAATCGGCGGGCTGGGCCTGCGCATTGAACGCGGCCAACGCCGTCATCGTGCCGACAATGATGGCGAATTTTTTCAATGCCATGGTTGCGTTGCTCCGATCAGAAGGTCGTTCGAATGCCGACGTTCGCGCCGACCGTCGTGCCTGGCGGCAGGCCGAGGCCTTCGGCGGCCAATCCGAGACCTTGCAGCCCCCCCACTCCGCTGCCGCCGCTCTCCACCGTCAGCCCCGAACCGAGGCAAACACCGTTGTGCGCGCAAGTGTTGTTCACAAGGCCGACCTGCGCATACAGCGACGTGCGCTTCGAGAGGAAGAATTGCGAACCGATTGCGCCCATCACCGAATGACCGCCGGCGTTCACGCGGTCCTGCTGGTAGTACACGCCGGCGTTCAGATCGAGATACGGCAGCGGGAAATAGTCGAAGCCGCCGCTATAGATGTTCACACTGGTATTGGTCGAATACATCAGCGCCGGATTCACCGAAACCGGCACGTTATTCGCCTTGAAGTTGGCGAACGCAGCCTTGGCAATCAGGCCGCCGAATTTGTAGCTCATCCCCGCGGTATAGGCGCGGACGTTGATGGGATAGAGTTCGCCAACGCTCGCGAGCGCACTGTCAGCCGCGTTGTTCGTGCTGATGTACGCCGCCGCGGCGAGGAATGTGCCGTTGGTGTAGCGCGCGCTGACCGACCATGCACGGCCGGTCTGGAAGGAACCGGCGACGCCGCCGAGCGCGTACAGCCCGGCCGCCTGGAACCCGCCGATGTCGGGCGACGTATACGACACCGCATTCGGCATGAAGACCGCGGCGATCAGACTGTTATCGCTGACGGGCGTGAGAATGCTGCCGAATTCACCGGCGCCGCGCGGATCGAGAGCGTAAATGATGTTGAAGAATGGCGAGATCTGCAGGCCGGCCTTGACCGTACCGAAGCCGCCCGACAATCCGACCTCGGCGATACGATTGAACAGCCCGTTGTTGCCGCCCGGGTTATCGAAGCCCCCATTGGCAAGATTGATACCGCTTTCGAGCTTGAATTCCGCCTTGAGGCCGCCGCCCAGATCTTCCTTGCCGCTCAAACCAAACAGCGAAGGCGAATAGCCCGCGTTCGTGAGCTGGAACACGTGGCCCGTGCCTGTGCTGCTGCCGTTGAATTCCGGTGTCGAATGACTTAGATACATCACGCCGACATCGGCGATACCGTACAGCGTCACGCTCCCGTCCGCGTTCGCCGCGCTCGCCGCACAGAGCGCCGCGGCGGCCGCACATGTCTTGAGCAGCCATTTCCGTTGCTTCGCCATCTTCATGAGTCTCCTGTCTTTAGAGATGGTTTTTAAAATAGTTATGCGTTGTCTTGCTGACGATTCTTCCGTTCAATTCATTTCGGATTACAAATCATTTGGCATTCAAGTCGCGATGAAACCCCGGTGCTTTCCATCGCCGCTACGCCGCTTGAATGA
This sequence comes from Paraburkholderia sp. J11-2, assembly GCF_905220185.1. Taxonomy (NCBI): domain Bacteria; kingdom Pseudomonadati; phylum Pseudomonadota; class Betaproteobacteria; order Burkholderiales; family Burkholderiaceae; genus Paraburkholderia; species Paraburkholderia sp. J11-2. Next base: position 9,903 of record NZ_CAJMYY010000009.1, read on the forward strand.
AAGCGTGCTTCGTCTCTAGCCGGTCACGTCCGAATTGCTTTCGCAAAGCCCGGCAACGGCCTGCGAGGCAACCACGCGCATCTGCCCGAAAATCAGCCCCTTCCATTCGTCGTTGTCGCAGTAGAAGGCGTCCTTCAGGTTTTGCCGGATCTGCGCGGCGCTGGCCGCCTCGCAGTCCGGATGACGATGCAGCCAGTGATCGGCGCGCAGCGCCTGCAATACGTGCAGGGGTTCGTAAGTGCCGAATTCGAGACCCAGGGTCGTCTTTTCGACGCCCGGGAATTCGTCGTACGAAAACGTGATGATCGGGCCTTGCACATCGGCCGAAATCGAACCGGGTTCATGGATCGGCTTCACGTCGTTGCCCCACCAGCGGCGCGCTCTTTCCAGTTCGGCGCGATCTGTGCTCATGAAGATCTTTTCGCCGTGGCCATACGGGCCCAGCCCCGTGTGAAGATCGATCCACGCAAGGCGACGATAGCCGCTCGCGTGCGCGCGCAGGATCGAGTGGACGGCCCGCGTGCTCCAGCTCGTTTGCGCTCCGCCGTAGAACATCCCGTCTGGTACCGCGTACTGCCCCTTCGACACCGTCTCGCGCAACGCCGCTTCGCCGTGCGCCTGGATGTAGGCCCCGAGAGCGGCCTGATTGGCCGCGTCAGGCGGCCAAACCTCCGGCAGCAGCAAAGGATCGAGCGTGACGTATCCGGGATTCGAACCGGCCAGCGCCGCATGGTCCGCGCTATTGCGATTCAGATCGACGTTGTTTTCGTTCACCCGGCGCAGATGCGCGAAACCATACGGGTTGACGCCGTGAATCATCAACAGCGCGACGCCGCGCCGCTTCGCTTCGGCAAGGAAGGCCGCGTCGTCGAGCAGTCCGACCTGACAACCCGATCCGCAGAAACCCTCAACCCCATGCGTGCCCGACGTGATGATGAGCAACGCACGTGCGCCGGCAGGCGCGTGAATCGCGAGGTCGATCGACAAGCTCCCTCCATCGGGGCCGACAGCCGTGGGGTGCGCGACCTGCCTCAGTTCGAACCCGCCAGCACGCGCCGCTTGCGTGAATCGCTCGCGTGCCTGCGCATAGGAAGCGGAGAAATATTTTTTTATTACCATGCAGTGACCCCGATGAGATGCACGCGAGGCGTGCGTTCGGCCACAATGATCATGACTAACGCACCGGTGCACAAGGCAATAAAAAAACGGCCTTGATAACGCTTTTTTATCCCCTGGAGCAGAATGAAACTTCGTCAATTGCGGGTATTCCTCAGTGTCGCCGAGCAAGGCAGCTTGCATGGCGCCGCGCGCGCACTGCGTTTGACGCAACCCGCCGTCACAGTGACGATCCGCGAACTGGAAAGAACGCTGGGCGTGCCGCTTGTCGTGCGTTCGGTCAACGGCATTGCGCTCACCGAATACGGCGTCGTGTTTCAGCGCCGCGCACGCATGCTGGTCAACGACGTGCGGCACATTCATGAAGAACTGTCGACCATGCTCAATGGCGCGGGCGGAGAGGTCGCCGTGTCGGTGTCATCGGCCGTGGCGTGTGCTTTGCTGCCCCAGGCGTTTGGGCAGTTTCGCACGCAAAATCCCGATACCTCAGTAACCGTACGCGAACTGGCGCTGCCCACCGCGCTCAACGCACTGCGCGACGGCGACACCGATTTCGCGGTCATCACGGCGGTCGCAGACACGCAATGGCCTGATTTCGTCGAGCAGCGAAAGATCATGTCCATGCCGTTGCTGGTCGTGGCGCGCCAGGGCCATCCACTCGCGCATGCCCGCTCGATGTCGATGCTGCACGCAGCGGAATGGCTCGTGCCTTGCGAGCCCGGCGATCAGATCGACAAGGGGTTCAGCGCCTATTTCCACTCGCTGGGTCTGTCCGCGCCGAGCCGGATCATGCGCTGTCAGGCATTGGCGCCGTCCGTCGCCTTGATCGCGAAGACCGATGTGATTTGCGTGGCCACGCTGCCGACGTTCGAACTCGAGATGAAGCGCCGCAGGATCCGCGAAGTGAAGATCCACGAGCAGTTTCCCGACATGGACGTCTACGTCGTACAAAGGCGGGAGCGGCCGCTCACCACGGCGGCCGCGCGCTTTCTCGCCTGCGTCGAGCAAGCCGCCATGCAGTGAAGCGTTTGCCGTTACATCGGATACCTAACGATATCTCGCGAATCACCGCACCTGGTCGCCCATGGGAGGAAACACATTCCAGTAGCCGTCGTCGTGCTGAAAGAAGAACAGCGCGTGAAATCCCGTTGTCTGGCGCGTCTCCACGCACACATAGCGCGCCCTGCCTGAAGGGGTATGGCCAAACGCGGTGACGTGCACCGGCGTGGTAGGTGCGAGCCATTTTTCGACCTGATAACGCAGTGACTGCGTCTTCGTGCGTCTCATCTGGTCCTCCCAGACATCGGTTGGTTTTGCGGCCTTCTCGCCGGATTCGGCGACAACACCCTGCGCAAACCGGACGCTCCTGGTGCATGGCGCAATGCTTACCGCGCCGCATCAAGCGCTTGAGAAAGCACTTTAACTATAGCCAGAAAAGTCTTTCGCAAACTCGATTTCAGCAAGATAGCAACAAAACAACGGAAACCCGGAAGCATACACAGGGCCGCATCAGGCAGCGTTAGCTGGTGCACTGCACCAAACTGTGGCTCGTTAATGGATTTGTAAGCCTGGTATTGCAGGTGAAAGACGCAGCCCCTGCGCCGCGCCCCACGCACCCGCGGCACACACAATCGCCCCCACGAAAACAACGAGCCACAAATAAACTCCGCGAGGCCGATAGCGTTGCGGCAACACGGTGACGCTGAGTGCGACGAGCAACCCGAGGACGAGCGGCAACATCAACGCATTGATCACCTGCGCCGCGACGTTCAGGGAAACGAGATCGGGCGCGAGCCAGACCGCCCACGCACTGCCGGCTACGGCCAGCGCATACGCGCCATAAAACCAGGGCGCACGGTCGGGACGGTCCTCCAGCGACGCCCTGTACCCGAACACATCGCCAAGCCCCCATGCCAGCGCGAGAGAACTCACGATGGCCGCCACCAGCGCCGCGCCGAGCACGCCCACGCCAAACAGCAGGCGGCCTGCCAACGGCCCCGTAACGGCAACGAGCGCATTGCTGATTTCGCCAATGCTGTCGAGCGAGCGCGGCTCACCATGCGCCGACAACGTTGCGGCCGCAGCGACGAGCACCGCTGCCGTGAGCCATTGCGTGAGGACGGCACCGACTGCCGTCTCGACCCGCGCCGACGTGAAGTCCTTTTCCGTGAGGCTGTCCGCGACCGCCGCCTGCTGATAGAACACCATCCATGGATTGAACGTCGCGCCAATGAGCGCCGCGGCGAGATAACCGGCTTGCCGGCCGCCGGCTGCCAGGTGAGTCATCTGCGGGACCATGACCTGAAGCTGGTGGCGCGCACTCCATGCGACGGCGAAAAACGTGAGATCGAATGCGCCAATGGCAATGGCGATCCGGTCTACGCGCTTGTGCGAGCCCGTGAGCACAATGCCAGTCAACAGGATAACGGCGAGCGGCAGCGTGACGGAACGCGATACGCCGTACATCTCCCCCACACCAGCGACGCCAGTAAACTCCGTGACGAGCGACCCCAGCACGGCGACGACCAGACCCGCTGCGGCCAGCGACGCCCAAACCAGGCCGAAGCGCGAGCGGATGAGTTCGCCATATCCGCGCCCGGTGAAAATGCCGAGACGTACGGTCAGTTCCTGGACCATGTAGAGCAACGGGACGAGCGCGAGCAGCACGGGCAAGAGCCGCAGCCCCGTTTGCGCGCCCGCCTGTGCGGCGGTCACGACGTTACCGGCGTCGCAGTCGGCCAGCATCACGAGAAGCCCAGGGCCCCATAGGGCGAGCCGGCGCAGTCCTCGCGAAACGGTTTCCTTGAGCGTCGGGAGACGGGTCATGCGTTCTGAAAGGATGCGCCTGTAGTATCTGTCGAGCGATTGTAGCGTGCGAGTCAAGACGCGCTGTCCCGAGGGACGTTGAATTTCATTTTCCTTACCTATGGCCTTTATATCAGCGCGTTCCGCCAATCACACGACAGACGTTCCGCCCGCCCTCATCCTCGGCGCCATAGGCGTGGTGTTCGGCGACATCGGAACCAGCCCGCTCTACACATTGCGCGAATGCCTGAAAGCCGCCGGCGGAATAAGCCAGGCCAACGTATTCGGTATCGTGTCGCTGATCCTCTGGTCGATCATCATCGTCGTGACGCTCAAGTACGTGAGCTTCGTGATGCGTGCGGACAATGACGGCGAAGGCGGCATTCTGGCGCTTACGGCGTTAGCCGCTCGCGTGGCGCCCGTGCGGCTGCGCACCGTGCTCCTGACACTCGGCGTTTTCGGCGCCGCGATGTTTTACGGCGACTCGATGATCACACCGGCGATTTCGGTCATCTCGGCAGTGGAAGGCGTCGAACTCGTGGATCCCCACCTCGCCACGTGGATCGTGCCCATTGCACTCGTTATCCTGACCGGCCTGTTCAAGCTTCAAAAGCACGGCACAGCCACGGTCGGAAAAGTTTTTGGACCGGTCATGATCGTTTGGTTCTTGACCCTTGCCGTACTCGGTGTTTTTCATATCGCACACAACCCCGGCATATTGCGCGGCGCATTGCCCTCTTATGCATTGAGCTTCGTTGCGCACGCACCTGGTACGGCGTTCGTCGTACTCGGCTCCGTGTTCCTCGCCTTGACGGGGGGCGAAGCGCTCTATGCGGACATGGGGCACTTCGGCAAGACACCCATCCGGCTCGCGTGGCTGCTGCTCGTGCTGCCAAGCCTCATTCTCAACTACTTCGGCCAGGCCGCGCTCGTGCTCGCGACGCCTTCCGCGCTCACGCAGCCGTTCTTTTCCCTCGCGCCGGGCTGGGCACTGCTTCCGCTGGTGCTGCTGGCTACGGCGGCGACGATCATCGCGTCGCAGGCCGTCATTTCCGGCGCGTTTTCCATGACGAAGCAGGCCGTCCAGCTGGGCCTGCTGCCGCGCATTCCGGTCATACATACGTCGACGCACGAAGTGGGTCAGGTCTACGTCCCGTTCATCAACATATCGCTCTATGCGGCGGTCGTATTCCTCGTGGTGTTCTTCCGGTCATCGGACAATCTCGCGGCCGCTTATGGCATTGCCGTTGCCTCGACGATGCTGCTGACAACGCTGCTCATGTACTTCATTACCCACTGCCTGTGGAACTGGAAGCCGGCCGCAACGGCGGCTGTGATCGGGCCGCTGGCCATTGTGGATGCGGTATTCGTTGCGAGCAACGCGAGCAAGGTCCTCGATGGCGGATGGTTTCCGCTGCTGGCAGGCGGCGTGCTGTTCACCGTCATGACGACATGGCATCGCGGGCGGGAGTTGGTCGTCGAGCGTGTGAAAAGCGACAACCTGCCCTTACCGGCATTCATCCAGTCGCTGTGCGCGGGATCGCACCCGCCTCCCCGCGTGAACGGAACGGCTGTGTTTCCCGGCGGAGTGCCCGGCATGACGCCGAGCGCGTTCATGCACAATCTCAAGCATAACGGCGTGATGCACGACACCAATATCTTTCTGGCCGGCACGACCGAGAATGTTCCGCATGTGCCCGAAAGCGAGAAAGTCTCAGTGAGCGATCTCGGGCACGGATGCTACGCGGTTGCGGCGCGCCATGGCTTCATGGAAATGCCCAACGTCCCCGCACTCCTTCTGCTCGTGCAAAAACAGATACCTGCATGGCAGTACGAACCCGCAGCCACATCGTTCTTCCTCGCCCGCGACACGATCCTCGCAACCGCACAGAGCAAAGGCATGTCGTTATGGCGTGAAAAGCTGTTCGCGTTCATGGCGCGCAACGCGGCGCAAGCGGCCGAGTATTACAGCCTGCCCGCGAACCGGGTGGTCGAGATGGGCGGACAGATCAACCTATAAGGCACGTAATCGGGCGCATCGCTGGAGAAAGACAACGCATGACGAATGACGCCTGTCGGTGGCCATCCGGCGCGCGTCATTCGTTCGATTGCGTCATAGCCGCGCGCCGCTCTGTTCGAGCCGCGCTGTTGACGTCACTGTTGACGTCACGCAGCAGACGGGCCCGATGACCGGATGGCAATACGCCGGTGGTGGACGGCGAGCGCCGCCTCGCCGCCGCTCGTGGCGTGAAAGAGTCCAAGCTGTTCGAACTCCTCTTCCTGCAGCGGCGTGATGGCGATATCCGTGTAGGCGTAGCGATCCGGCGCCTTCATGACCTTCCTGAGGGTAGCCTCTGTCCTGAGGTAGAAGCGCAGATACCTTGTCAGCTTGACAGCGGTCTCACTCCAGTAGCGCGGATAGAAGCGCAACGGCGATTCGACCGGCAGCCCCCAACGGCGGTCACGGCGGTGTTTCATGCGCAGAGCGCCCCCTTCGAGCGGATGCACACCCTCGTGTTCAATCATCAGTCTGAACCAGGCGATGGTGCGCATGATCGTCTTCGGCCGGCCGTTCGGGATCTGCGCTGCCCGCTTGACGATCGTGCGGATGTGCTCGTACGAATAGAACGCACTCCACGCGCACCGATACGCTTCTTCCCATTCAGCGTCCGACATTTTCGGGTGGTGCGTGACCCGGTGGTTGGTGTCGTATTTGTTGATGTCCGGGTCCATCCACTCGCCGTTTCGAACCATCGTTTGATGATCTTCGGAGCCCGGAAGCGGAGTCAGCATGAAGAATTCGAGAATGTCGATTGGCAATTCACGCTTGATGATTTCGATGTCACGCAGGATCGATTCTTTCGTGTCCGCAGGGAATCCGATGATATAGCCGGCGTAAGTAATCGCACCGTGGACGCGCCACTGCTGCAGCATGGCGCGGTATTCGGTGATCTTGTTCTGCCGCTTCTTCGCCGCGATCAGATTCTCGGGATTGATATTCTCCAGCCCGATGAACACGCGACGCACACCCGCGCGCGTTGCTTTCTCGATGAAACCTGGAATCTTGTGACAGAGCGTGTCGACCTGGATCGTGAAGCCGCAGTGAATGCCTTCCTTTTCCCGAAGTTCGATGACGCGGTCGAGAAGGATTTCCCAGTCGTGGTTGCGGGCGAAATTATCATCCGTGACGAAGAACCGGTCGATGCCCTGCTTCGCGTTCTCGCGGATGATCTTCTCGAGATCGTCAGGGGTGCGAAAGCGGCTCTTGTGGCCTTGCACGTTGATGATCGTACAAAACGAGCACTGATACGGGCAACCACGACCGAGGTCCACCGAGGTATAGGTCCCCGCCGTGCGTTCGATATGCTTGCGCGGCAAGAAGGGCTGGGGAGCGCCTTCGAGCGACGGTAAGTCGTTCATGAAATTATACAAAGGCTTCATTGCATCATTCCACGCGTCGAGCAGGACCTCGTCGAAACGCCGCTCCTCGGCCTCTCCAGCGAAGAGTGCCACGCCCATTGCTTGCGCTTGCGTAAGCTCAGCGGGCATGTCGGGCAGCATGGAGATGCAGCCAGAAACGTGGAAACCACCGATCGCAACCGGCAAGCCTGCATCACGGAACTGGCGGGCGAGGTCGAGTGCTCGCGGGTACTGGTTCGACTGGACACCGACCAGACCAATCAACGATCTCCCGCCTTTTGCCTTCAGGTCACGAATGATGCGCGCCGGCCACACCCGCTGGTTGGTTTCGTCGCATGTCTCGATGTCGAAATGGACGCCAGGGCCCAGCAGCGCTCGCTTTCGCGCGTCATCAGCAAGCGCATACATACACGCGAGTGTATTGGAAGGCATGACCGAGCGGAGCCACTGGATCGGGTAGCCGTCGTCGTCGTAATGGGTCGGCTTGATGAGGACAAGGGTGAATCGGCAGCTGTCAGAAGTCGAGTAGATCGCGTCCATGGTCTGCTCTGTAGCCCTGTCTGGAAGTCACAAAACCGTGAAGGTCGTCCGTCTTCAGAAAATCTGAGTCGGATCGCAAACTGGCAAACAGCACAACAACCCGCATCCTACCTGTCTGGCCGCCCTTTGTGTTTACAATTCCGCAGACGCGGGATTACGAGGATTGCGATCCTGTTGGGGCCGACAAGAACGACGACACGGCCGGCTACGCCATCAGCCCGCGCATGCACAAATGCATCGAGCATGTCTTCGGCTGGAGCACGACGCCGCCCGACATCCATTCGACACGAGCCAAACCGAAGCGGCGACTCTCTGGAAAGAGCGTGCCGCGCATCGCCTGGCCGCGCGAACACACTCGCGCAACTATGAATAGCTCAATTGCTTGTTTGTGGTGAGAGAACCGATCGGCAAGAATGCTCCTGCCAAATTTTGGTCAGGATCACGATATGTCGAACGCGCCCAGCCTTCAACCCGATTGCGCCACGCTCGTCGAAGCATACGACCGGCCTGGCATTCGCCAGTTTCATACGGTCTGCAACGGCTCGACGCGGTTTGCGGCACGGGCCGCCTGACCGAATCCGCGGCAGAGCGCGTGGGCGCATTGAACCCTTGCAGCCCATTCCGTAGCGAATGCCAACCACGATTCGAGGAGCACACATGAGTGCAGCACCGCGACGCCCTGGGCAATTGAGCCTCGGCGCCTTCCTGATGGAAACGGGCCACCATATCGCCGCGTGGCGCCATCCCGACGCACACGCAGCCGGCGGCCTCGATTTCGCGCACTACGCCGAACTGGCGCAAACGGCCGAGCGCGCCAAATTCGATGCGATCTTTTTCGCCGATAGCGTGAGCGTGCGCGACACCCATGTACCCTCGCTCTCGCGCACCGCGCGCGCCGATCATTTCGAGCCGATCACGCTGCTTTCCGCGCTGTCGGTCGTGACGAAACACATCGGGCTCATCGCCACGGTGTCGACTTCGTTCAATGAGCCCTACAACGTGGCCCGCAAATTCGCCTCGCTCGACTATCTGAGCGGCGGACGCTCGGGCTGGAATCTCGTGACTTCGAGCACCGAAACCGAAGCGCACAACTTCAGCCTCGACAAGCATCTCGATCACGCCGTGCGCTACGAGCGCGCGAAAGAGTTCTACGACGTGGTCTCCGGCCTTTGGGATAGCTGGGAAGACGACGCCTTTATCCGCGACAAGGCGAGCGGCATCTACTTCGACCCGCAGAAACTGCACACGCTCGACTATCGCGGCAAGCATTTCAAGGTGCGCGGACCGCTGAACGTCGCGCGTTCGCCGCAAGGCTGGCCGGTTGTGGTGCAAGCGGGCGCTTCCGAAGCCGGCAGGGAACTCGCGGCGCAGACCGCCGAAGTGATCTTCGTTGCGCATCAAACGCTAGATGAGGCGAAGCAGTTTTATCGCGACGTGAAGGGGCGGCTCGCGCGTTATGGCCGCCGCCCCGAACATCTCAAGATCATGCCGGGCATTTTCCCCGTGATCGGCCGCACGCAGGAAGAAGCGCAGGAGAAGTTCGATGCGTTGCAGGCGCTCATCCATCCGAGCGTGGGACTTCAACTGCTCTCGAACATGTCGGGCGGTCTCGACCTCTCGCAGTACCCCGTGGATGGTCCCGTGCCCGACCTGCCGGAAACCAACGGCGGCAAGAGCCGTCAACGCTTGCTGCTCGACCTCGCGCGGCGCGACAACCTCACCATCCGCGATCTTTATCTGCGCATTGCGGGGGCGCGCGGGCATCAACAGGTGATCGGCACGCCACAAAGCATTGCCGATCAGCTTCAGCAATGGTACGAGGAGGAAGGCGCCGACGGCTTCAATATCATGTCGCCGTGGCTGCCGGGCGGCCTGAATGAATTCGCGCAGTACGTGGTGCCCGAATTGCAGCGGCGCGGACTCTTTCGCACCGAATATAAGGGGCGCACCTTGCGCGAGCATCTTGGCTTGCCGCGCCCCGTTAACCGCTTCGCCACGCAACAGGAAGACGCGTTGCGCGTGGCTTCCTGATTGTGCTCATCGAAGCGCAACGCCTGGGCGTTGCGCTTCGTGCAGCGTTCTTCTGAAACACACTTTAGCTCCTTTGCACAAGCCTATTTGCGCGTGCCAATCGGCCTGGCGACAGGCATGACATGACTCGGACTCGTGTGCGTTGTCGCTGGAGCCGCCGCAATCACTTTGCCATCGGTCAGCCAATGCCGCGCGACGGGCCACAGGCTGCGTTCGAATCGCGAGTGAAAAAATGCGAAGTGCCCGATGCTGCGCTCGCCAACTGAAGCGGGCGTGATGCGTAGATGCGTCGAGTCGCTATGCGTGAAGTATCGCAGCGTGCGTTCGATCGCCCGGACCGTGCCGAACGGGTCATCCGGGAAACTGACGGCAAGAATGGGCGCATGCAGACCGCCAAAACGGGCGACGATTTCGGCGCGCTCTTGCGACGTGCGCGCGAGCGATCCCTTACGAAGCGTATCTTCAAAGCGTGCGCGGCCCCGGCTCCAGATGTTCACAACGCCGCGCGGCGTGTCCTCCATCCATCCGAACCACGATGCGGGGAAATAGCCCTTCAGGCAGGTCAAAGCGGGCATGACGACGTGCCATTTCCAGAGCATTAGCGGCATGCTGCGCGGCGCGTAGTCGCGCCAATACGCGTATTGCGTGCCGACGGTGAAGACACGGCGCACAAGGTGATTCGAGGGCGCAAGCCCGATCAGGAAGCCGCCTATGCTATGGCCCACGACATCGACTGGCTGCCCGGGGAACGTGCTGCGCACGTAACGCAGCACCGCTTCGCAATCGCGTTCGCCCCACTCCAGCCAGCTTGCATCGAGCGTTGCGAGCGCAACGGGCTGTGAAGCGCCAATGCCGCGGTAGTCGTAGACCAGCACGTCGAAGCCCTGCTGGTGCAGCCACGCACCGAAGCGGAAATAGTAATGGCAGCGCACCGACGTGGCCGAATTGACGATGACGACGGGACGCGACCCGTCGGCGCTCAGCCGCGCGTGGCGTCGCCACACATAAGCGCGGAGCACAAAGCCATCTGCGGCGGTGATGGCGACAGCGAGAGGACGTGTCTCGCCCGGATCGGCTGAATGCATGAACGTGCTCCATGAAGTAAGCGGAGCATCGATTTCACTTGACCTTGCGCGCCGGCTCAATCAATCTTTCAGCAGCTTTCGCATGAGGAATACGCATGTCAGTGCCGCTCGTGAAACTCCCTCCCCTCGACCTCATTCGCGGTTTCGTGGCGGTCGGCCGGCGCATGAGCATCACGCTCGCCGCCGACGACCTGTGCGTGACGCAATCCGCCGTGAGCCGCCAGATCGCTGCGCTCGAAGCAGCGCTGGGCGTGCGCCTCTTCAACCGTGGCTATCGTTCGATCTCGCTCACGCCGGAGGGCGAGAGCCTGCTGCGCGTTTCGGACAGCGCGGTACAGCAGATGCAGGAGATCGTCGGCGCGCTCGCCACGCCGCAAACACGCCAGCCGGTGACGATCACCGCCAGCATCGGGATTGCCGGCCTTTGGCTGCTGCCGCGTATCGGCGAGTTGCAACGTCTGCTTCCCGAGATCGATCTGCGCATCGCGACATCCGAGAAGGTGCTCGATCTGCGCGCCGAAGGCATCGATCTCGCGTTGCGCTACGCACCCGCGCGCATCGCGCCCGAGGCGTCGAGTCGCGCGGTGCATCTGTACGACGAATACGTACTGCCGGTCGCGCATCCGTCGTTGAACGTCAAGAAGCTCGACGCGGCCACGCTCGCGCGCCACGTGCTGCTCGAGTTCGAAGGGGCGCGCCGCCCGATGCTTCGCTGGACGGACCACCTCGCCGCGCGCGGCCTCGACAGCGCACCGCTACGCGGCGTGCTGCGTTTCAACCAGTACGATCAGGTCATTCAGGCCGCCATTGCCGCCCGGGGCATCGCGCTCGGGCGGCTCGCGCTCGTTCAGCCGCTGCTTGCCGACGGCAGGCTCGCCGCCATCGGCAATGCGCGCGCCGTGGGCCCGACCGGCTACGCCTACTGGCTGCATCAGGCCGACGAAACCCCGCGCGACGACGTGCGCGCCGTCATCGACTGGATCGTCGAACAGGCTCGCCAAAGCCACATCGCATGAGTGCGCCGCATGCGAAGCGTGCGAAAAACTTGCTTGAGCCGGCTCGCCTTCCCGCGCTCTACTAGGCGCAACGCTGCGCAACAGCGAAGCGCCCAGTGCGAGGAGGCGAACGATGACCGGAATAAACGATGCATGGCGCCGCCGCTGGCTGCTCGTGATTGCAGGTGGCGTGGTGATGGGCGCGGCGCTGGGCGTGCGCAACGTGCAAGGGCTTTTTCTGATGCCCGTCACGCTAGATCGCGGCTGGTCGCGTGAGACGTTCGGCCTCGCGCTAGCGCTGCAAAACTTGCTGTGGGGCATTGCGCAGCCGCTCACCGGCATGATCTCCGACCGCTTCGGCTCCGCGCGTGTGATTTTCGCGGGCGCCCTGCTCTACGCGCTCGGCCTTGCGATGATGGCGCTGAGCGCAACGCCGGGTGTCTACACGTTCGGCGTGGGCGTGGTGCTCGGCGTTGCCTTGTCCGGAACGGCGTTCGGCGCGGTCTACGGCGCGCTTTCCCGGCTTTTCGCAGCCGATCAGCGCAGTTGGGCGCTGAGCGTAGCGGGCATGTTCGGCGGCCTTGGCCAGTTCTGCGTCGTGCCGCTCACACAAGGGATGATCGGCAGATTCGGCTGGGTCACGGCCATTCTCGTGCTTGCCGCCGTGATGCTCGCAAGCGCACCGCTCGCAGCGTGGCTGCGCGATCGGCCGATGGCGCGCAGCGGCGCCGCCGATTCGCACGACACGCTGCGCCGCGCGATGAGAGAGGCGTTTGCGCACCGCGGTTTCTGGCTGCTCAATCTGGGCTTCTTGTCGTGTGGCTTCCAGCTCGCGTTCATCGGCGCGCACCTCCCCGCTTATTTGCTGGACAAAGGCATGAGCGCACGCGAAGCGAGCCTCGCGCTCGCACTGATCGCGCTCGCCAACACGGCGGGCACGTTTCTATGCGGCTACGCAGGCGGCTTTCTGCGCCGCAAATATCTGCTCTCGGGAATCTACTTCGCGCGCGCGGCTGTGATGGTGCTGTTCCTCGCCTTGCCACTCTCGGCTCTCACGCTTTATGTGTTTGCGTTCGCGATGGGCTTCATGTGGCTTGGCACCGTACCGCTGACGAGCGGGATCGTTTCGCAGATGTTCGGCGTGCGCTACATCTCGACGCTCTTCGGCTTCGTGTTTCTCGGGCATCAGATCGGCAGTTTCTTCGGGGTCTGGCTCGGCGGCGTGGTATTCGACGCGACACACAGCTACGACTTGCTTTGGCAAGGCTCGATTGCGCTCGGCATCCTGGCCGGCGTCATGCACTTGCCGATCGACGACGAGCGGGTCGTGCCTCGCGTCATGATCGCGGGTCAACCTTCGTGAGCGGCAGGTTGGTCATGCGCGCCATGGAGGTCATGCTGGCCGTTCCATTCGTAGCGCTAATTATCTGGTCGCTGGTCGAATATCTGTCACCTGCGACGATGCTTGCCTTGCTCACTGGCGCCACATTTTGCCGATGACGGGCGGCGGCCCGCGCATTACTTGATCATCTGAAGTATGTCGCGGAATCGCGGGTGCTGGCTCGAGCGCAACCACTCGAACGCGACCATCTCGACCGTCGCCACGTCCGCGCCCGCTTTATTCAGCCGTGTAATTGCCGCCTCTTTATCGACGATTTTGCGCGACCCCATCGCATCGATAGCGAGCGTGACCGATAGCCCGCCTTGCAGCAGACCAATCGCCGTTTGCAGCACACAGACATGCGCTTCGCATCCCGCAACGATGATTCGGGTTCGTCCTTTTGGTAATGCGTTTATCAATCCATCAGCTGTCGCGTCAAAATGGTGCTTTGCAACAGTCATTGTGCAAAGGTCCTTTATTTCCTTCGCATTCTCGCCGAGTGAGTCTGGATTTTGCTCTGTCCCGATAACGGGAACATCCAGCTCGCGGGCTATGCGACCGAGGCGAACGGCTTGAGCGCCAACGGATGCGCTTTCGTGAATCGCTGGCATCAGTCTCGTTTGCAAGTCGATCAGAACTACGATCGATTCGGAATGGCTATGCAGCATTGCAAGTCCTTCTGGAAAATTGCGCTCCGCACAATGGCAGCTGTCAGGGATATTACTAAGTATGCGACAAATGGTCGCCGTGCGACTCTATATCCCAATGCCATTCCCTATGGAGCCAGGCATGCAAGCAGAGACGCTAAAGAAAGCAAGAGCCGCCACTTTTCTCACCCGGTCGGCGCTGTGTCTGATGCTGTTGCCAGTTGCCAGTCTTGTCTGGGCGCTCCAGGCGTATCCGCCACAAGAAGCGTGTTGGCTTTGCTTCTCGCTGGCAATCTATATCTGGCCTTTCGCCGGAGTCCTCTTTGTGATTTCAGCAGGATTCCATGTTGGCACTCACGGTCGCCGACTCGAAAAGGACGCCGGATTCCGCGAGGCGCATGGGCACTAACTAGCCCGCGCGCCGTCCCGCCGGACGGTTCGCTGTCGATGCTCGAATAGAAGCCCGCTGGAAACAGTGGGCTTTCGAGTTGCGGCTGCGCGCTTTTCCGGGACGGCGCGAACTCGCCATATTTCGGAATCCGAATCAGTTTCGGAGCGCCGGGTGGCGAGGCCAGCGACCTGATTGCGTTGACTCAGAGCGCTTCGACGTTCCGACACTCGCGATCGCGCGCCGAGTGCGTTCGCGCTCACACAGCCATACCCAGGTCGGCAAAACTGGTGACGGTCGCCTCGCACGCTCGCGCAAGCCGCAAATCGTGGCTCGAAAAGAAGACCGCGCTCTTCCTGGCCAGATCCTTGAATAGATCGATGAGAACCGCACGCGCGGCGGCGTCGAGCCCGTTGCCCGGTTCGTCCGCGATAACGACAGCGGGTTCGCCCAGTGTCGTCGCTGTCAGGAAGAACTTTTTGCGCGTGCCGAGCGACATCTGCTCGAAGCGCTTCTCCAGGTGCGGCGTGAGGCCAAAGCGGTCCGCGAGATCGAGCGTGCGCGCGTCGACGGCTGTCTTCTTAGTCGACGCCACGAGTTCCAGAAACGCGCGGCCGGTTTGAAACGGATACGCCATGCAGTCGTCGGGCACGTACGCCAGGGCGGATTTCGCCTCGAGCGGCGCGCTACGCAGCGAATGGCCGCCCAGCCAGACCTCCCCTTCGTCGGCGTCGATCACGCCGGCAAGGATGCCGAGCAAGGTGGACTTGCCGCTACCGTTTTCATCGCATAGCGCCACGCATCCCGCGCTGGAAACGTGATGCAGCCCCTGGAAGATAACGCGCTCGCCAAAGCGTTTGCTGAGGTTTTCGAATCGAAGCATGGTGGAATCAATCAAATAAGCGAATGCCAGACGCGCCAGGCACGCCAGACGGCAGCGACCCACATCGCGGCCAGCATGGTGCCGAGCAAAACGGATTGCCGGGCGGCGTAGCGTTGCGGGAAATACAGCAAGGCAAGCAGCGGTACCGCCAACCCCAGGAGAGCCGCCGCAGGCCACAGCGGCAAAACACCGTGCGCGACCAGCAGCAGCGGCACCATGCATGCTAATGGCAGCGCCAGCGCGGCGACGGTCAGCATATCGGCACGCAGCCGCGCCGCTGCTGCAATAGGCAACGATCGTGTGAAGTGCTCTGCACGAAGGTGAGCCGCTCGCAAATCGCGATAGGTCGTCGCAGCGACCAGCGCAATCGCGGCCTGTGAAATCACTGTCAGGGGTACCGCACGGGCGTCGAAATTCCAGAGTCGAAGCAGGAAGCAGGTGGAGGCCGTAACCGCACCCATCACCAGATAGCGCGCGAAGACACCTGCGCCGCGATCCCAAACAATACCGGCTTGCAGCCTGGTCACGGGCGAAAGCCGCTGGCCGAGATTGACGCGTACGCAACTCATGACGCGTCGAGAGAGCGCGCAAGACCACATGGGCCACGGAGTCGAAGCAGCCGGCGTACGGACGATCACGAACGCCGCGAGCAGCAAGGGCAAGACCAGCAGCGCCTGCTTTGTCGTTTCGCCCGCCTCCAACGCGCCGACGAGGATGATATTGGCGACGACCAACAGAGCCGCGTGACGAGCGCTGCGCGAGAGCACCGTCAGTTGCCATCCCAGCGTAACCAGAAGCAGATCGAGAACGAACAGGTAGTTCGCGGCCTTCTGCGGCAGAAAGGCCAGCGCGACCGCGGCGCCGAGCACGGGCAGAAGCAGCGGCGTACTCGCGACGAGCACGACGGCGATGTCGACGGCGCGGCGGTGGAAATTGGGTGCGGGCAACGAAGCGAAGAAAGTGGCGAACGTCCCGCCTGTGATGGCGGCACGTTGCGCAAGCACCCACAACATACCCGCCGCTTCGAGCATGTGCACCCAGACGAACCGCCATTCCATGCCATGCGAGGGCGCGAGAGCCGCGAGTACCGGCGCGCCCAGAATCTGGCTCTGGGCAAACACGGGCATTGCCGGCAGCAACAACAGGACTGAGAGCGACAGCGCCTGCCAATGTCTGCGCAACATGCGCGATGTCGCGAGGGCATACCACCGCAGTCGGCAAGACAACATCATGTTTCCAACTTCCCTTTTTCGACTTCCCTTAATTCTCTTGATTCCGTTAATTCCATTAGGGCAGTCGCGAAACCGTGAACTGGACAGACCCGTTATCGTGCCACGTCGGCTGCGATGCAACAACCGCGCCAACGCTTAACTTTCATTTTTATTTCATTGCCAGAATGGCCTCGGCGCTGACATATACTCGTCGTGCCGCACCAGCAAGCGCCTCGACGCATCGAGTCTGGTGCGCCCCTTCAATCTGGCGCAATAGTGATTTTGTGATCTGCAATGAGCGATGGTGTGGAGTACAAGCGGCTCGCCGGCCTTCCGGGACTCGTTCTCGGCGCTGGGCGTTTCAAGGCGTTCCGTTTCGACCGGCACTATCACCTTGACTATCACGTCGGGCTCGTAACCGAAGGGATTCAGCGCCAATGCGTGAACGCAGGCGCGGTCTTGCTCGGGCCAGGTCGCATTTCCTTGATGCCACCCGGCGAGGTCCATGATGGCGCCGGGGAATGCGGCAACGCTTATACGCTGAAGACATTCAGACTGTCCCGAGACCTGCTGCAAGGTGTCGCGACCGAGCTGACGGACTCGGCTCGCGAGCCCGAGCTGAAAAGCATGATGATCGAGGATCCGACGCTGGCCGCGCAATTACTGCAGCTTCACGATGCGATGCAGTTGTCGCCCGACGCTTCGTCGCTGTCTTTACAGTCGGAATGGCTTTCACTGCTGTATTGCCTGTTCAACCGGTCCGGCGCGATCGGGCCGACGGCCGCTAAAGGGACGCTCTCTCCAATGCATTGGCAGCGGCTCAATGACTATTGCCTGTCCCATCTGGCCGAGAAGATCACCCTCGACGAATTGGCCGCCTTGTGTGGTCTGGGGCGTTTTCATTTTTTGCGGCGATTCAAGCAGACCGTAGGCATGACGCCTCATGCGTGGCTGCTTCGTTTGCGCCTGGAACAGGCTTGCGCCTTGTTGGCAGCGGGCAAACGAACCATTGCCGAAGTCGCCCACGGCGTCGGGTTTTACGACCAAAGCCATTTCAACAGGGCGTTCCGGCAAGCCTTTGGCGTGGCCCCGTCCGCTTACTGAGTCGACGCGCGAGTGCTCACTCTGCGCGTCAATTTTTTACAAGCCAGTCTCGCCCTGCCTCTATAGCATCAGCAGAAGTCCGTTCGGCATCTGGTGTTCCGAACGCAAACCTGGAAGCCCGCCACAATGAAACTGCACTTCGAGACCCCTTTGATGGAATCGCGCGCCTTGAGCGTTCCCGGTGAACAATCCGTGTGGCTCAAGCTCGACGCGTTGCAACCGTGTGGATCATTCAAGATCCGGGGCATCGGCCACGCGTGCGCCGTTCATCGAAGCCGTGGCGCGCAGCGTTTCGTTTCGTCCTCCGGGGGCAATGCGGGTCTTGCCGTTGCTTATGCGGGTCGACGTCTGGGCATTCCTGTTGCGGTAGTGGTACCGCAAACGACAACGGAGCGCGCGAAGGAACTACTCCGCCTGGAGGGCGCCGAGGTAGTGGTGCACGGCAGTTCCTGGCAAGAGGCGAACCAGTTTGCACAGACGCTGCTCGGAGCAACCGACGCGTTCCTGCATCCCTTCGACGATCCGCTGTTATGGCACGGCCATGCCTCGATGATCGATGAGGTTGCCCAAGCCCGCTTCAAGCCGGACGCCGTGTTGCTTTCCGTGGGCGGCGGCGGGCTGCTTTCCGGCGTCGTAGAGGGCCTGCAGCGCAATCATTGGCACGATGTGCCCGTGTTGGCTGTCGAAACCGAAGGCGCCGCTTCGTTCCATGCCGCGCTCGAAGCCGGACATGCGGTGGAGCTACCGTGTATCTCGAGCATTGCCACGTCGCTCGGCGCCAAGCGGGTGTGCGAACAGGCGTTACATTGCGCACGCGTGCACCCTGTACACAGCCTCGTCGTGTCGGACTTCAGCGCACTCGCTGCGTGCGAGCGCTTTCTTGCGGATCACCGCATTCTGGTCGAGCCGGCTTGCGGCGCGGCACTCTCCGTCGCTTACGACAGGCATCCGGCGTTGGCCAGTTACAAGAAGATTCTGGTTGTCGTATGCGGCGGCGCGACGGCTACCATCGATCAGATTCGTGCATGGGCAGGCAAGGCAGAGCGCCGATGACCTTGTGCATGTAACGGCGGAAACGATAAAATCCTGTCCGCCGAAAATAGAGTCGCAGGTTGGTATCTCCTGCGCCCAGTGATTGGGTTCTAGATATGCCGCGGCGTCAACCTTACTTTCATCAAGTTGAGGGGACGCGCTGTGGAGAAGACGCTGCGCCCCCTCCAGACGAGGAGTCTGCCCAGATGCGCAGCAACACCAATGAGCCGTCAAACGTGGAAGGAGCGCTGTTCAGCGGATTGACCTTCGACCGCGAAGCGCTGACCCGCCTGCTTCGAGAATGCGGCGACGGTCCGACGTTCGAGCACTGCAATTTCAGCGGCGAAGATCTTTCCAGTCTTGATCTGCGAGCCGCCCGCTTCTCTCAGTGCAACTTCGAGCACGCCCTCATGGAGCACTGCGAACTCACAAGAACCCGCTGGCTGGCATGCAAGTGCGCTGCCGCAAGGTTTCGCTACGCGAATGTGAGTGACGCGCGCTTTTGCCGGAGCGATCTCAACAATACCGACTGGACAGGCTCGAAACTCGCGTCGGCGGCGTTCACTGAGGTCAAGCTCACAGGCGCCCGCTTTGTCGACGCCCGTACACTGGGGCTCAGCTTCCACGATTCCCTGCTCGTTGGTGCAGATCTACGGGGGCTCTCGTTTCGCAAGCAAACGCTCGAGGCGTTGAATTTCTCCGACGCGGATCTGTCCGACTGCGACTTTCGCGACACTGTTTTCGAAGGCGGCAGCTTGAGCAACGCGCAACTGCGAAACAGCCGCTTCGACGGCGCGGATCTACGCTCTGTAGACCTAAGTGGTTTGCGTCTCTCCGACGTGCTGCAACATCTTAAAGGCACGATCCTCTCCGTCGATCAAGCCGTCATGCTGATCGGCGACTGCGGAGTGCGGGTGATGTAAGGCAGCGAAGGCCGGCACCCGCCGGCCGTTTATCACCAGTGCCAGTGCAACGCCTGGCAGGCACCTCCATTGCGCCGAAAGCAAGCGTGCCAGCCAGTGCGCAACTCGCGGCATCACCATTCGCATTTTGATTTCGATTCAAGAAAAGTGACGCGCCGCACACTATTTCTACACAGATTTCTCGTAGATATGTCAACGCCAATTTCGTCATTTCATCTGCGTTTTGCGCTGCAGATTAGTTCATATGGTTGATTTGTAATCGAAATGTAACGCAATAATTTCTTACCATACACGCCACTGTAGAGGCGCGCCGCGCGCCTATAGTTGGATGTAACTTCGTTTGCGGCCTGAGACCCAAGCGTAGCGCTATACATCAAACGAATAACGTCCCCGCGTTTGCACGAGGCATGCAGATTTTCCACGCACTCCAGAGGGTACAGCGCTTGCATCACAAACGAAGCGCGTTGTCGTGAACGCCGATTGCCAGACATTTGCATGAGCGGGGGCTCTTCTATGTCGAACCGACACGAGACGTCTCCTGCCGAGACGGGCGAGGCCCTGGTGCTGGTGGGCGCTGCTTTCGCCGTGCTTGGCGGCTGGCTCGTCGCAATGGGTTCCACGCCCTACTACGTCGTCACCGGACTCGCACTGATCGGCTCGGGCACCCTGATGGTCCGAAGCCGATCGGCGGGACTCTGGAGCCTCTTCTTTACGCTTGTCGCCGCACTCGTGTGGTCTATCATCGAAGTCGGGCACGACGGCTGGAAGCCCATGCCGCGTCTGCTATTGCTCGCATTGCTCGGCATCTGGTTCTACCTCAACATCGTCGTTGGCCATTCGGCAGTCGCACGACCCGTGCGCGTTGTGGCCGGCGTCGCCGCGATCGTCTACGCGCTCACGATCGCGGGCATGTTCTCGCCCAAAGTCCCCATTTCGGTGGCGCAGCATCTTCGCTACGGACCGCTGTCCCCTCCCCACAGCAGCGGCGCGTCATCCGATCAGAACAACTAGCGCGGCCCCATCAATCGATGCAAACGATTTGCGAATTGATTTCGATTCAACCTGCGCACGCATGATGCAAATTCACCGGCTTCGTCAGAAGAGTGCGGAACACCGGTTGCTTGAACGCAGGCTCGGAATTCAGTGAGGTAAGCCATCGTGCTCATACAATTTCCAGATGAAGATGCCTACTACTATGCGAGCGGCACGGTCCGGTATCGCGCCCTCGTCGACGGCGCAATAGTCACGTGTGAAATATCTCCGGAGGCGCTTGAAGAATATTTTCGTGCGCGCTCGGGTCGCGCCGGCCTGCTGGCTGCCTTCGCAACATATAGAAAGGAGATCGAATCAATCACAAGACAAATTCTTCCGCATCGTCTGTCTGCTGGACGCTGCCAGCTGTTCCTGCGCGACTGCCTCCAAAAGCCGGGAATGACCGAAGTAGACATCAGCCGCAACAGGGGTATCGTAGAAACTGTCCGACACGACGATACGCCAGGCACACGCGCGCGCATGCCCGCGGTCAGGTACGTTCGCGAAGCGGGAGGTGCGCCAAGGTAAGAGCGCGCTTCACAACGAAAGGTCAGTGACCGCGAAAGCCGCTGAATCCTTGACGCACTGCAGTGCGATCGAATGTGCGCAACACGGACGGTTGAAGCTGCATCGCAGCAACTCACTGCTACGAACTGCCTTCACCGCGTGCTGGCCAGAAAAATACAACGAAGAACGCCTTGCGTATGTGGCGCGGAGGCGGTTGAGGATTCTGTTCGAGACCGCCTTTCTCACGAATTCATCTGCGGGATGGCCACAATAATGAACAGCTTCGATACCGTCATTCTGGGAGCCCTCACCCAACTCCAGTTTTCTCCCCAGGTCAATCATGCAATCGTCGTCATTGCCGACCTCTATACCTTCAAGGGTTACCTGCTGATTCCGCTGCTGTGGTGGATCTGGGTCCAGCCGAACGAGCGGCGCGGCTGGCGCCGTGAGATCGTGCTCGCCACGTTGGCGAGCGCCCTGATCGCACTCGCGGCGGGACGCCTGCTGGCGCGCTGCCTGCCGTTCAGGGAGCGGCCGCTATTCACGCCGGAGCTCCATCTGCATTTCGCCTCGTCGCCGGTGCAGTTCGCCGGGCTGATGAACTGGAGTTCCTTTCCGAGCGATCACGCCATGCTCTGGATGGCGGTAGCCACGGGCATCTTCATCGTGTGGCGGGGCATTGGCATGCTGGCGTTTTTGGCCGTCGCAGTATTCGTGTGCTTTCCGCGCGCGTATCTGGGTTATCACTACCCGACTGATCTGATCGCCGGCGCCCTGATCGGCATCGTCATTACCTGGATCATGACGCGCAGGGCCGTGCGCAGGCGCACGGTCAAACCCGCGATGCGCTACATCATGCGTTATCCCGGTCCTGCTGTGGCGCTCGGATTTATGCTGTGTTTCGAGCTGGTCACACAGTTCGACGATCTTCTGCGGCTTGCCCATTCGGTACTTCATACCGCGAGCTGACGGATTCAGGCTTTGTTCGGACTGCCATGTTCTTAATACAAATCGGACGAGGGAAGATCACACACTCGCACATCAATCATTTCGCGCGTGCGTTGTGATCTGTACAAAATCAGCAGCGATATGCCCCGCGCCATAACGCGCTTCCATCTTCTTGAGCTGCTGCTCAACCGCCGCAAGGTAGGCCGAGCGAGACTCGGAAGCAGGACGCAGCCCGTCGAACAACGGCGCGGGCGTGATCAACAAAACGATCATCTCCGTGCCGAATGGCTTGTCCACGAGCCAGTACCCCGACCCACCGACCTTGGCCGAGAACCCGGGCGGTGCCTGGTTGTCGCGCTCGACATTGCTGGGAACCAGATGCACGACACTGCCGTCGAGCGCGAAGTAATCCACGTTGACGTATGAGTCGTAATGCGGCGTGGTGATATCGACGATGAGCGGCATGCCCTGCGTAAGGTGCGCGTCGAGCGGCTGGGTATGGATCGACGCCCCGCCGCCGGCCAGATGATTGGCGCGCCAATACGGCGCGAATGCGCTCACGACTTCGCAGTTATGGTTCTCCACCGCGGTCACATCGAGTTTCGCAACCTGCCCGCCTGGCGTTTGCGCGAGCGCGTCATGCAGGTGCGCCATGTTCTCGCCGGCATTGGCAAAGCCACGCACCTGGATCGCTTGCCCGGGCAGCGACGCAGCAAGCGCGGAGCACGGAATGCGTGCAAGCGTCGCGTTCAACGCGGCGACCGAAGCGGCGTCGGCCACCGGGGCGCTCGACGCGGGAGAGGCAGCGGCTGCAACCGCGCTCACGGCAGGCACGCTAGCGGCCACAGCCGCAGGCGCGGCAGCAAGCACCGGCGAGGCAGCCGCTTCCGCAACCGGCTTTGTTGCGCTAGCGGGAGTGCTGGTGACGCTGGTGGAGATAGCGGCCACGGAGGATTTGGCACCCGTTTGCTCGTGTCCGGAAAGCACGCGGTACCCGGCCCACAACCCCGCAGCGACCACGATGGCCCCCACGCCAACGGCGCCAGCCCGGGCGGCGGGGAACGCGTGCGCATGCGCGAGCACGCCCATGCCCTCGAGAAACTGATTGACGCTCGCGGTGCGTGACGCGCGGTCAAACGAAAGCGCTGCGCTCAGCGTGCGCCATTGACCGCGATCGAGCGCCGGCGGCCGCTCGGCGCGCATCTTCTCGCTGCGTGCCTGGGTAGCCGATTTCCGGTTGAACGGATGCTTGCCCGTCAACAGTTCATAGGTCACGCAGGCGAGCGCATAGATATCGTCGCGCGGGTCGGGCTCGCGATGCTCGAACATTTCCGGGCTCGCATAGGCGGGCGTGATGCCGCCAAGCGTCGCGGGATCGAATACGGTAACGTCGGGATCTTCTTCGGGACGCTGGAATACGCGCGCAATGCCGAAGTCGATCACTTTGACATCGCCGCCATCGGTGAGGAAAACGTTGGCGGGCTTGAAGTCGCAATGCACGAAGCCGCGCTCATGCGCATAAGCGAGCGCCTGCCCCATGCCGGCAATGATCGGCCGCGCCTTATCGAACGACATGCCCGCGAAACCCGGCGCGCGCAATAGCTTGCTGAGCGGCTTGCCGGACAGATATTCCATCGTGAGGTACACGAGCGGACCGTCACGGTCGAAGTCGTACACCGTGACGATATTGCGGTGCGCGAGCGTCTGCGCCTTGCGGGCCTCGCGTTGCAGTGCGATCAGCGAAGTCGGCTGGCCGCGAAACTGCACGTTCAGCACCTTGATCGCGATATAAGGTTTGCGGTCCGAAGCTTCGAGCTTGCGTAAATCGAGCGCCTTGTAGACGGTGCCCATGCCGCCCACGCCCAGGCACTCTTCGAGCACGAAGCGCCCGTTGAGCGTGTCGCCAATGCCCTTCACGTGCTCGGAGTCGTCGCCCGTCGTGGCAGAACGCGCAGCAGCGAGGGCTTCGTGAATGCGCGTGGAGTCGTCCACCGGCCCGGTGTTTTCCTGGCGATGTTCGATGCGGCGCAGGACCTCGGCATACACGGCGTCGGGCAGCGGATGAACGGTCTGCGTCGCGTCCACCGCTTCGCGCAGACGAGCACAATTGGCCGCGTCGACCGCGAGCACGTGGTCGATCTCGGCGAAGAACGCGTCGCGTGAAAGCGCCCCGCTCTGGAATGTCTGGATCAGCTGCGCAAGGCTCATCATTCGTATGCCTTCAACTCAGCTTCAGGATGGCCGAGGCGCTTTTCGTCACCGGTTCGCGGCGCACGATTGCACCGCATCCGGCTGCATGCCCCGATCTCGTTCGAGCCCGCTGCAACGTGGTCTCGTCATCCTTAAAGCATACAGAGTCGCCGCCAATTCTGCGCTCACTGTGATCTCAGAAGGCGCGCGCCCGTCACCCTACAACAAGGTCTGATGAAAGATTAGTCTGCTGCCGCACGCAGTGCAATCGGTGCCTGAACCAGGCCTTGGGCTCACGCGTGTTGCTCCGAATCCAACGGCCTCGCCGCGCGCTGTTGGGCGCGCGCCATCAGCGTTTTCGCGCGTGAGCGCCGCGGCAGGCCCCGCATACGCGCGGCAGCCAGGCGCCGAGCCCCGCCACACAAGGGGTTGAGCAGCAAATGCGTTGGCGGCGACGTCGCTGGCACAGCCTGTGCATTAAGAGGAGCGAGCCCGCAAGATACTGCAGCTCAATCGCCAACTACCCTGTTTAGCCCTTCTGGAGAACTATCATGAGCAAGCTGATGATCGCCGACCTGAGCGTCGCGCAAGAACTCGACCGCAGCGAAATGAGCGCCGTGCGCGGCGGTGGCGGCCTGAGCCTCTGGCCCGGTTACTACCCGTCGATGCCGACGTTCAAGTATGACTCGACCAACTTCACCGCCGAACAGGTCATCGGTCAGACGAACAGCATCGTGAACAACGTGGGCAACGACGTCGCCTTCGCGTCGAACATCCACGCGACGGTCAACCCGGTGCAGAACGCGCACAACACGATCAACTTCTGATCGTCCTGGCAGCGGCGCGACCCCACCCTGCTGCACTCCGTGTGTCGCGCCCGCCTGGATGCATCCGCCCCACTCATCGTCAACTGGAGGCTCATCATGACTTCTCTCGTTATCCGCGAGCTGGCTCCCGGCACGGAACTCGACCGCCGCGCCATGACAGCCGTACGCGGCGGCAACAGCGCGTTCGGCAGCTATGGCCCGATCGCCAATATCAACGTGTCGCCCAACATCGTGCAGAACATCTCGCAGGTTCAGGTGGTCGACGTCGCTGCGCTCAACAACATCGGATACATCGGCGCGGGTTTCGGGCCGCTGAATCTGAAGGTCAATCCTGCGCAATACGCGAGCACCGGCGTGCTGTTTTGACCGTTGCCGCGAAGCGAAAAGGCAGACGGCGCCGCGAGGCGCCGCCTGCTTGTTTACGTGCGTGCGCCGCGCACCACCGCCTATACTCAAACGAAACCCATCAAACCCAAGTCGATCTCGTGGAGCGGACCGTGAGCACTATCGTCATCAAGGACCTTCCGGAAAGCGTGGAACTGGACAGGCAGGCAATGGCTGCGATCATGGGCGGCGCGCGCGCCGCCTCGCAGCGCACGCTACTCGTGCCACGACCGTTCATCGGCGTGCGTGTGGAGATCGAGGGCTCACCCGCGCAGCGCGCGCAGACAACCGTCGCCACGGCGCGGCCGCGCCCCACATTGCTGCGTTGAAATCACGCAGCGTGCGCGGACATGGCCGGACGCGCGCTGGCAGGCGGAAATACGCACCACGTGCCATCGTCGTGACGGAAGAAGAAGATTGCAATCGTGCGCGCAGGGTGCACCGCTTCTACGCAGACATAGCGCAGCCGTTGCTCCTGTGTGCGGCTAAAGCGCACGACGCGGGCCGGAACACGCGCACTGGGTGCGAGCCACTTGTCGACGAGGGTGCGCAGCGAGGTGTCGGCGGAATTCATGATGGTCTCCGAAGCAAGTGGCGAAGCGCGGCGTTTCAGCGTCGGCGGGAAATGGTGTTCACGCCGCCTGCGCGGCGTACGTGCCGTGGGCTTGCAGGCGGCGTGCGTGAACCAGCGCGCGAACCACGCGCAAGCCGGCAAGCGGATGAGCAATGCAGGTGCGGACCTGTTCGCTGCGGCCCTTGCCGTCCACGCACCAGGTGCAGAAGTGTTCGCAGTTGTTGCTGAGCAGGCGGTAGCGGTCTTCGCCCAAACGCGAGCGCGCACGCGCCACGGCTTCACGGCCCACGAAGGCCGCGCACGGATGCGCGACGATGGCGACTTCGCAGCCAGCCGCGAAACGCTCGAGCGAGACCTCTTCGATCGGACCGCGATGCAGCGATACGCACAACCCGGCGTAGTGGACAACGCGCCCAGCGCCGACGTAGATGCCGTGGTGCGTGTAGCCCGCGCGGCGCGACACGAGATGCGCGCCGAGCGGCGGTTCCTCGGTGTGCGACGTCGTTTGAAGTTCGGGGTTCATGGCTGCATCCGTCTGGCTGGTTGCTGGCTTTCCGCGCTGTTCAACGGTCTGCCGGTTGCCAACTATCCTGCATCAGACATGCCAGGCGAGCGATCACGGTTCTATCAGGCCTGGCGGGAAGGCGTGCGTGACGGGTGCCCCGGTGTGTCGGCAACACACCAACTTGAGCGCATCGATTGTGTCGGCGCCGAACCATCAGCTTGCTGCCAGATTGGCTCACTAGGAGCGATTGCTTATGTGTCGGTGTCCTGATGACAACGGGAAACCTGCGTGTTGGCGCACGCACGACCATTGCCCCTCAAACCGACAAGGCAACGGTGCGCGTAATACGCGCCGCGCGAGCGCAACGTCATATGGGACAAGCTTCAGCGGACCTGGGCGCGCGAGCGCCGCGTTTCGCCAAAAAATGGCATGCTGCTTGCGAGGTATGGCCGGAACGCCGCGTGCCTGCGGCCATCATCTTGACGGAGACTTGTCATGACCTCGCTCGCCATCACCGACCTTCACCTGCAATGCGATCTCGACCGCAAGGCGATGTCGTTCATCCGGGGTGCAGGCGCACCGTGGGTGTTCGGCTGGATCCAGCCCTACGAGCCCGCGCAGCCCTCCCAGCTCGGATCGATCATCAATCTGTACCAGACCAACAACACGTTCTACGCGAATCAGGTCATCAATCAGTACCAGACGCTCGACGTGACCAATTCCGCGTCCAATTCGAACGTGACGGTAGGCGTGGGCCAGAACGGCAAGAATAACGGACTCGTCGTGTAGCCTATGGAGGCTCGATCGTGGCAGGCGCATTGTTATGGAGCTCGGCATCGCGCACAGACGTAGGACGTGTGCGGGCGCTCAACGAGGATGCATGTCTCGATCTGCCCCAGAAGGGGCTTTGGGCGGTGGCCGACGGCATGGGCGGGCACACGGCCGGAGACTTTGCCAGCGGCATGATCGTGCGCTCGCTCGGCGGCCTGGCTGTCCCCAACACGCTCACGAGCTTCATGGCCACCGCGCGCGGCACGCTGCAGACGGTGAACCACCAGCTGCGCGAAGAGGCGGCGCGGCGCGCGGTTCGCATGATCGGCAGCACGGTTGCCGTGCTGATGGCGAGGGGGCGCGAATTCGGCTGGCTATGGGCGGGCGACAGCCGCATCTATCTGTACCGCGATGCGCAGCTCGAACCGCTCACGACTGACCATAGTTACGTGGCGGAGCTTCAGGCGCAGGGGCATTTGAGCGCCGAAGCAGCGCGCCACCATCCATCGCAGCATCTGATAACACGGGCCGTCGGTGCGGCAGACTGGCTCGATCTGGACGAAGGCCGCATCGTCGTGCGCGACGGAGACCTCTTTTTGCTATGCAGCGACGGGCTGAGCAATGAAGTTCAGGGCCCTGAGCTGGTGCGTGCGCTCGAGGGCGGCGACTGCCAGCAGGCAACTGAAATGCTCGTGGAGATGGCCTTGCAGGCCGGCGGGCGCGATAACATCAGCGCGGTCGTCGTGAGGGTGGAGGATCCGGTTGGGTCGGATCGCACGCTCGTGAATCCTGCTGTGGGGCGCTGAGTGCGTGGGTGTTGTTGTTTCTGGTTTCTTTGGCGTTTCCTTGTGTTCGTGTCGGTGTGCCAGCGTTGCCCCTGTGCGGGGCGGCACCTACTTTTCTTTGCAGCGGCAAAGAAAAGTAGGCAAAAGAAAGCCGCTCAAACCGCTAGCGCCTGCCACAGTTCACATCGCGCCACCACAGGTGAATGGCTCCGGAGCGTCTGTCACCTCGCACCATTCTCGTTAGTGACAAGGGGCTCGTCCGTTCCCGCTGCTCGCTACGCGCGCAGCGGCCGGGTCTGCAAGGGAAACCAAGGGTACGAGTCAGCTTTGCGGGAACTCACGCGCCCCAATGGTTTTGGGTTATGCCCTTCGGGGCGCATAGCGCCACCGGAAGGATGAGCGCCTTGTCACTCAGTTCGGTGGTGCGAGGTGACAGACGCTCCGGAGCCATTCACCTGTCGTGGCGCGAGATGAACTGTGGCGGGCGCTAGCGGTTTGAGCGGCTTTCTTTTGCCTACTTTTCTTTGCCGCTGCAAAGAAAAGTAGGTGCCGCCCCGCACAGGGGCAACGCTGGCATACCGACGCGAAACCAAGGAAAGGCCAAAGAAACCAGAAACAACAACAAACACAACCTCAAGACTCCTTCCCGTGATTCACCTTCTCGGCATGCCGAAAATCTTTCGAATGAATACCATGCTTCTTAAGCAGCATCTGCAAATGCGACCGGTTCATATCACAGCGCCGAGCAAGCTCGGCCACCGTACCACCAGTCTCCTGCAATCCGCGCTCGAGAAACGCGCGCTCAGCCTCATCACTCGCGGCACGCTTCGCATCGCTAAGCGAGAGTGGCGCGCCAGCCGCCTCGGCTTCCACCGCACGTAACGCCAGCGCCGCAGGCTTAGGCCGAATATCATCGGGCAAGTGCTCGATATCAGCCGTATCGCCGGCCAGACACGACAACCGATACACGAGATTACGCAACTCGCGAATATTCCCCGGATACGCATAAGTCAGCAGAAAGTCCCGCAACTTGGGCGTGAGCTTCACAGGCCGGCGCTTAAGCTGCCCGGCAGCCTCGTCGCCAAAGTAAGCAATGAGCAGCGGAATCTCATCGTTGCGTTCGCGCAGCGCAGGCAGCGTGACATGAATCACGCTCAACCGGTAAAAGAGATCCTCGCGAAACTGCCCTTGCGCGGCAAGTTCTCGCAGGTTGCGGTTGGTCGCAGCAACAATGCGCGTGTCCACGCCAATGGGCTCATCGGAACCCACCCGCTGAATTTCGTGCGATTCGAGCACGCGCAGCAGTTTCACCTGCCCCTGCAGCGGCAACTCACCAATCTCGTCCAGAAAGATCGTCCCCGTATGCGCGCTTTCGAATTTCCCCTTGCGATCGCTCGATGCGCCCGTGAACGCCCCTCTGCGATGCCCAAACAACTCCGACTCGAGCAGGTTCTCAGGTATCGCGCCACAGTTGACTGAGATATACGGGCGGTCGGCACGCGCTCCGTTGGCGTGGATCACCTTCGCCATCAGCTCCTTGCCCGTACCGCTCTCGCCGTCGATCAACACGGGCAGGTCGGTAGGCGCCGCCTTTTCCGCGATCTCCAGCGCGGCCAGCAGCTTCGCGTTGTCGCCGAATATGCCTTCGAATATGAAGCTGCGCTCGATGAGCGCCTCGCGCCGCCGGTGCGCGGAAGGCGCGAGCGCATCCGGCCTTTCCAGCGCATCGAGCGCCTCGGGCGCCTCGGCCGCCGCTTCGACAAAGCGCTCCTTGCGCGAGAGTTGCATGACTTCGTCGCGCAGCGCGTTCGACTGGTTCAAAAGCTTTTCGATATCGGTGCGCTCGAGCCGCGGTGCCCAGCGCAGCGTGGAGCGCAGGATCTCGATCTTTTCGAGCAGCCCCGCATAAGACACCACGGAGCTGCCGAATCCATGCGGGTCGAAGAGTTTCATGATGCCCCCAGCTGCTTTTGAACAAGCTGGTAATACATGCCCTTGCGCTCGACAAGCTCTTCATGCCGGCCCTGCTCCACGATAGCGCCTTCGTAGAGCACGAGAATCTTGTCCGCCCGCATGATGGTGCTCAGCCGGTGCGCGATGATGAGCGCCGTGCGACCCTCCAGGATGTCGTGCATGTTCGAGAGAATGTTGCTTTCCGACTGCGTGTCGAGCGACGAGGTCGCTTCGTCGAACACGAGCAGGCGCGGGTCGTGATAAAGCGCACGCGCAATGCAAAGGCGCTGGATCTGCCCGCCCGAAAGACCCATGCCGCGCTCGCCCACCACCTGCTCGTAGCCAAGCGGCAACTTGCTGATGAACGCGTGCGCGTCGGCCATGCGCGCCACTTCCTCCATGCGCCGCCAGTCCGGCGTAGCATCGCCGCAGGCGATGTTCTCGGCAATCGTGCCGGAAAAGACGAGGTTCGTCTGCATCACGTAGCCCACCTGGGCGCGAAAGTACGCGTGATCGATCGCGCTCATGTCGTAGCCGTCCACGTTGATCTTGCCTTCGGTCGGTGCGTAGAAGCCCACCAGCAGCTTGGCGAGCGTCGTCTTGCCGGAGCCGCTGCGCCCCACGATCGCCACCATCTGGCCGCGTGCCACCGAAAAGCTGATGTTCTCCAGCACGTAAGGCGTTTCGTTGCCGCCATAGCGGAAATACACGCCGTCGAATTCAATATCGCCCTGCAGGTCCGGCAGCAGCACGCGCGAGCCGAGGTCAGCCGGCTTCTGCTCGGGCTCGATGTCGAGCACGTCGCCTAGCCGCTCCATCGCGACCGCCGCATCGTTCATGAGGCTCCACAGCCCGACCAGACCCATGAGCGGCGCAAGCACGCTGCCCATGAACGCGTTGAACGCGATGAGCTGCCCGATGCTCAACTCCTGGTCGAGCACCAGCGTGGCACCCGCCCACAGAATCACGATCGTGGTCGCCGCGTTGAGCAACTGACTGCCTAGCCCCACCAGAATGTGGAATGCCTGCGCGCGGTACTGCACTTCGAGTGACTTCGCGTACTTGCGCTCCCACTTCAGGCGCACCGCTCTTTCTATGCCCATGCCCTTCACGGTTTCAACGCCGCCGAGCGTTTCCATCAGCATGGAGCGCGAATCCGTGGACGCTGCAAAGACGTCGCGCGCATAGCGTTTAATGCGCGGCGTGGCAATGGCCGTGAGCGCCATGATGGGAATCACGAACGCGATGAGCAGCAACGTCAGCTTCACGTTGTAGAGAAACATGATCGTGAAGTAGATGAAGATCATCAGCAGATTGAGCGCCGTGGTCACCGTCGATTCGGTGAGAAACGCGCGTATCGTCTGGTTCTCCTGAAAGCGCGCGAAGATGTCGCCCGTTTTACGGCGCGCGAAGAACGAGAACGGCAGCGACATCGTGTGCTTGAAGAACTGCGACATCATCGCGAAGTCGAGACTGCGCACCATGAAATTCGACAGATGCGCGCGTATCGTCGTCATGAGCTGCGTGAATACGTGCGAAATAATGAGCCCCACGATCAGGAGATGCAGCAGGCTCACGTTCTGATGGACGATCACGCTGTCGAGAATGGTCTGGATGATGAGCGGCGGCACGACACCGAGCAGCTGGATCACGAAGGTCGCGAGAAAGAGGTGAGCGAGTATTTTCCGGTACGGCAGCAAGTAACCGATGAAACGCACCCACGGCGAGCGCGTCGCCGCCTGCGCGCCGGTCGTGTCGCCAGCGGTGAACAACAGGCACGTGCCGTTCCAGCCGCGCTCGAATGCTTCGACGCTCAGCTTGCGAAAGCCGAGCGCCGGGTCGGCCACCCTCACCCACTGCTTCGAAACGCCGTACACGACGATATAGTGGTAGCCCTCCCAGTGCGCGATAAAGGGCAGCTCGAAGCCTTGCAGCGCTTCGTATGTGCACTGCACGCCGCGCGTGGTGAAGCCAAGCGCCTCGCCGGTGCGTGCGAGACTCTCGAGCGTCGCGCCCTGCGTCGTCACGTTCGCGAGGTCGCGCAGCTTGCCGAGCGTCATGGGAATGCCGTAGTGACGGCAGATCATCGCGAGGCACGCCGCGCCGCAGTCCATCTCCTCGGCCTGCTCGACCAGCACGAAGCGCTTGATCACGCGCTCGCTGAATTTCGCGTCCGCGCCGCTGTCCACGGCAACCGGCCGGCTGCGGCGCTCCGCGAGCTTCTTTTGCCGCTGCAATTCGCGCTCGTTGAAGCGCACGCGCTCTTCCAGCACCTCGCGCAACTTGGGGTTGCGCTCCAGCATGAAGTGCACGGTCTTTTCGGGAATCACCAGCAGCCGTACATCGGTGAGCGCCGTGACGCTCGCGGGCTGATCCTGGCGAAGCAGGCAGGCGCGTTCACCGAAGATCTCACCCGCGCCGAGTTTCGCGATCTGATAGACGGTGCCTTCTTCCTCGCGCGCGATGCTGACCTCGCCCTGACGCACGACATACAGGCGCATGTCGCCACCAGCGCCCTGATGGATGATCTCCTTGCCGGCGCTCACGCGCTTGACGCCCACGCTCGACACATATTCTTCCAGCTCGGCGCGCGAAAGCTTGCCGCGCAGGTCGAAAAGCCGCGTGACGAAGCCGCCTGCCGAGCTGATCGCCACATAGCTCGTCACGAAAGACTGCGCGGCCGGATTCGCGGCGAGCAGCGGCTCGAGCGCGGCGCGCGGAATGCACAGCACCTCGGTTTTTGCCGAGGCGCGCACCGACACTTCGTGCCAGTAGTCGCGCAGCATGGCGATCTCGCCGAACACCTCGCGTTCCTTGCGCACGCCGAGGCTCATTTCCTTGCCGCGCTCTTCGGCAATCAGGCGCACGGAGCCCGAGCGGATCACATAGAGGCCGGCAGCGGGCTCGCCGCGCTTGCAGAGCGTGTCGCCGAATGCGTAGGTGTGCGTTTCGACCTGCGCGGCGAGACGGTCGAGTTCTTCGCGCGAAAAGAGCGAAAGCGGTTCGACCGATGCGAGAAAATCCGCGAGCGAAGGTGCGCTGGCCGGTGCGGGCGCCTGGGTGTCCATCTGCTGGGCTCTGCGCGCTCAGTGCGCGTCGATGATATGTTCTTGCGCGCGCTCCGCGAGCCACTCTTCGCGCAAGAGCCGCCGCACCTCGGAAGCCACGTCCGCTTCGAGCGACGCCGGATGCTTCGCCGTCACGCAGAAAATCTCGAAGAACGAGTCATCCGGCGCGGGAAACGGCCCGAGCAGGTCGCCAACCTGCGCATTGAACACCTTGGCCTCGATGTCCGTTTTCAGGGACCCGCGCAGCACCTTGCCGATCACGCCGCCGCGCTCGCTCGTGTCCGCGATCGAATGCTCGCGCGCCATTTCGCCGAATGCCTGCGGCTCGTCCTCGAGAATCGACATGATTTCACGCGCCTTGCCTTCCGAGTCCACCACGATGTGGCTCACTTCGATGCTGTCGAATTTCGGCGAATTGAGCTTGAAATAGCTGTCGACCGCATCTTCGTTGCAGATCAGGTTAAATGTCTTCTCCTGGTAGAGCGTGTCGGTAATGAAGTGCTCGAATTCGTCGAGGCTGATACCGAACACATCGAGGTAGCGGTTCATGTCCGCCGCGCGGTGCAGCCCCCGCACGCGGCGAAACTGGTCGGCGCGCTGCTGGATTTCGTCGGGCCCGACCTGCACGCCCATTTTCTTCGCGGCGATGACCGTAAGCCGGTCGCGCACCTGCTGTTCGACCAGGCTTTCGAACTGCCCCGTGAGTTTCAGCACGCGAATGAAATCTTCCGTGCCGATCGCTTCATCGTCGATCCGTACGATTGTCGTCATTGCTTTCCCCTGAGTTCTGATACCCGAATTCTGGGCGGGTTAGCGCCTTCAACCCGCAATTTGCCGGAACGGGTCCAGCGCGAAATCGATCAGGCGCCGCTCGCGCACCACGATTTCGGCGGTCGCCGTCATGCCGTAGCGCAGCGGATACGTCGCGCCGCCAATCGAAAAATGGTCGCGCGCGAGCCGCACGCGCCCTTCGTACACCGGCTCCTTGGTCTGCGCCTGCGGCTTCGTGGTCGGCGAAATATATTCGAGCGTGCCGTCCACCACGCCATAGCGCTGATACGGAAACGCGTTGAACTTCAGCTTGACCGGCAAGCCCTCGCGCAGGAACGCGCGGTCCTGCTCCGGTATCGCGACCTTCACGACCGGGCGCGCATTGGCTGGCGCAATGCCCCCGAGCGGCGTGTTCGCCTGGATCTTGTCGCCGGGCTGCGTCGTCGTCACGTCCGTAATCACACCCGAGACCGGCGCGAGCACGAGCAGGAAGTTGTCCTTGTCGATGTTCTCGAAGCGGATGCGCGCCGCGGCGTCGGCGGCAAGGCGCGCGGTTTGCACCTGCAGGCGCAGCTTGTCCTCGGTATTGGCGATTTCGCGCTCGGTCGCGTCGTATTCGATGCGCAGCGACGTGAGCTGCCCGGCGCTGCCTTCGAGTTGCGCCGTCGCCTGCGCGAAGTCGTGGCTCGTTTGCGCCTGCAATTCGGTGAGCCGCGCTTGCGCGATGCGGTAATTATTGTCCGCCTGAACGAACGCGCTGCGCTTTTCCTCGACCTGGCTTTGCGACACGCCGCCGCCGCCCGGAAGCGCGAACAGGCGCTCATACTTGTTCTCGTCTTCCTTCGCGAGGTCGCGCACGTGGCGCGCGTTGTCGATATTGCCGCGCGCCTCGTCGAGTTGGGCGTTCTCGGCCTGCTGGAGCTTGCTCGTGCCTTCCGCAACGCGCGTTTGATGCATATGCTCTTCAACGTCCATCTGCGCCTTGAGCGCCTCTGCCTTGCGCTCCATCAGCGCCTTTTTCTCGGGGAACTCCTTCCAGTCGCGTTCAGCGTCGTCGAGCTTCAAGCGCGCATCGAGCGCGTTGGTCGCCGCCTGAATCGCTCCACGCGCGTTGATGCGTCCGATCACGTCGTCCTTCTCCACGGGCTGCCCTTCGGCGATATAGATATCCACAAGCTCGCCGTCCACGGGTGCATAGATACGGCGCACTTCGGACTCCGGAGCAAGCGCGCCTTGTGCGCTGACGATCACATCGGCGCGCCCGACAAACGACCATAAGAGCGCGCACACCACGAGCGCAACCATCGTGATGATCGTGGCTTCAATGAGACGCCACGGGCGCGCGGTGAGAATCGCCACGCCCTCCTCGCTATGGTCGCCCAACGCCTCGCCAAGCGGTCGCGGCGGTTCGGGCGCGGCATGCGAACCGTACATGCCGAACGCCTTGCGCAAGCGCTCAATGAGCAGGGACGGATTCACCGTGCCCTCCCGCTAGCGCAAGCTTTTCGAGCGCGCCCGCATGGGCTGCGAACGGCGGCGTGGTGAAGTGGGCGGCGGCCAGACGGTCGTGCACGGCCTGCACGTGGCCCGCATGCGCCTCGCTATCGATCTGCTGATACTGCTCCATGTCGGCGCGCACGGCGTCGAGCCCCGCAAGGCGCGGATAGCGCTGCGCATAGTCGCTCAGCATCGTATTGAGCGCGTCGAAGCGGTCGCTCGCCAGCGCGCTGTCGATCGCCTCGTGGATGCGATCGAGCGCAGCCACATAGACCGAGTCGTCGCTCTGCAGCTTGCGCAAGTGGCTGAGCGAGTCCGCGTACACGGTGGCAAACGCCGGCACGTAGGCCGAGATGCGGTCGAATGCACGCTGATGCTCGCCAGGGTCGTCGTTCCAGCGGCTCGTCAACGTGTGGATCGGCGCCTCGTCGCGGTAGATGCGAATCGGCGCTTGCGGGCCTTCGCGCCCCTGCACGAACGACTGAAGCGCGCCGATCCAGTCGATGTTTTCCACGAGCGGCGCGGCGTCCGGATTGTGGCGCGCGAGCGTGCGCATGTCTTCGACGATGGCGCGCGCGCGATCGAACGCACGCGCGTTGATCGCGGCAACCCAGTCGGGTACGTTGGCCTTGATGAGCGCTTCTGTCCCCATCGCGCGCCACGTGGTGTCGTTCGGGTGGCGCGTGAGGTATTGGTCGGCCACGCGCGCCGCGCTTTCGAACTGGCCGCTCGTGAGCAGGGCCTGCATGTCGCGCTGTGGGGCGCCCTGGAAATACGTGAGCGCAACGAGCGCGACGATCACGGCGAGCCCGCCGCCGCCCCACCGCACGAACGCGCCCATGTTGATCTTGCCGCTGCCGCCTAGTGCTTCGCTCAACTCGCTGAGGAAGACCTCGATGCGGCCGCGCCGGCGTTTCGCATCGTGGCCCGGTTCTGGCGCCTGCTGAGGCGCATCGGGATTGATCTCGTCGTCCTGTGCGGGTGCGGGGGGCGTGCAAAAGATGTCGAGAAACGAGTGCGCGCTGCCAATAAAGGTCGTGCGGTCGGCGTCTTCCGCCAGCACGCTGGCGCGGCGCTCGCGCGTCGCCGTCACGGTGGCGTCGCTCGCACTCGTGCTTTCGAGGCTTACGCGGTAGACGAAGTGCTCGCCGCCGAATGCGATGCGCTGGCCGTCTTCGAGCCTGACTGCGTGGTCGTCGAGCCGCTGTCCGTCGAGGAACGTGCCGTTGGTGCTGCCGAGGTCTTCGACATACATCGCGTCGTCCTCGGCATAGATGTGCGCGTGACGTCGCGACAAATAATTTACCTGGTGCGGATAGGCGTCGTGGTACTGCGAGAACGTCTCGTCGGCCTTGCTGACGAGGAACGGAAAACTGGTGACGACGATCTGCTGCAAGCCAAGATCGGCGCGCTCTGGCGTGAGCGTCACCACCGTTGCGCGTACGGCCGCGCGCGCCGCACGCGGCGCAAAACTCACGCGAAACGCGAGCGCGCCGGCGAAGCTGAGTTCGTCGCCGTCGTTGAGCACGTGGGGCTTCTGGGTGACTTCGATCCCGTTGACCGCCGTGCCGTTCTTGCTGCCCAGGTCGGCCACGTAGGCCGACGCGCCCTCGCGGAAGATGCGCGCGTGACGGCGCGACACATCCACGACGACCTCGGGCCGCGCCTCGGCAAAAGGCGGCTGTGTCCGCCCAACTGCGAACAGATCCTTGTCGATGCGGATCTCGCCCAGCTCCGCATGCGATATCGGCCGCAGCACGATATCGAACGTCCGCTCGAGCGATGTCTGGTTCTCGGCAAGGGAAGCGGCGTCAGGCACCATGATTCCGCCAGCGATCAGCAATTGTCAGCCAGGCCGCGCGTGGCGCAAGCGCCGCGTGCGCACTGACTCTCCGTGAGAAGCCGCGCGCCTCGCACATGGCGGTCGGGGTGTTAGAAAAGTGTAGGCGACTGTTGGCTGGAGTCAAACAACTGGCGTTGCCCGCCGTCACGAGCGCGCTCACTTGACCGGCGCTGCCGACACAGCGGAATTCGAGGCCACGTTGGCCACATCGACGTTGGGCCAGCCGCCGCCGATCGCCTTATAGAGGGTGACAGTGTCGGCCAGAATCTGCTCATGGTTGGCCAGAAGCGACTGTTCCGCGGAAGCAAGCGAACGTTCGGACTCCAATACTTCGAGCTGCGATACGAGCCCTTCTTTGAGCTGCGCCTCGACCTGCGCCGCGACGGTGCGCAGACGCTCGTTTTGCTGCAGCAGCTCGACGCGTTGCTTTTTATGCGCGTCGAGATTCACGAGCGCGTTCTCGACTTCTTCGAACGCCGTGAACACGACCTGGCGATACTGCTCCTCGGCAACCTTGCTCTCGGCTTCGGTCGTCTTGATGTGGGCGTGCACGCCCGGGTCGAACATCGGGAAGTTGATGCTCGGCATGAAGCTCAGCGTGAACACCTTGAAGAGATCGGAAAGCGAGAACGCAGCCGTACCGGCACGGCCCGTGAGGCTGAGGGTCGGCAGTTGCGCGAGCCGTGCGGAACCGACTTGATCATACGATTCGAGAATGCGGTACTGCGCCGCCACCACATCGGGGCGGCGCCCCAGCAACTGCGCGGGCAGGCCCATGGGCACGTTCGGCAGCTTCACGCGCTCGCGCAACTGGCCCGCCGGCATTTTGAACTCGCCCGCGGGCACGCCGACCAGCGTGCAAAGCGCGTTTTCGGCGGTATCGCGCTCGCGGTGCAGTTCCAGCAGCTCGTTCGCCACGCCGTTGACTTCGGCGCCCTGACGCAGCACTTCGGTTTTGGGCGCCAGACCGTTTGCGTACATCTGCTGGTAAATGGTGAGGATCTGTTTGTTCCTTCTGAGCGTGTCTTCCTCGTCGCGGATCTGGTCGTCGAACTGCAGGATCTGGAAATAAGTGCTCGCCACACTCGCAACGAGCGTCAAATAGCCTGCGCGCCAATCCGCTTCGGTAGCGTGATACTCGGCCTTTTGGGCCTGCACGCTTTTCTCGACTTTGCCCCAGATATCGATGTCCCAATTCACCTGAGTCGCGACGTTGTAGGTCTTCGAGAGCGCTAGCCCCGTGCTCTTCTCATAGTCGATCCCCGCGCCCGCGTCGACCGTGGGCAGTGCACCGGCCTGCACTTCCCCGATCTGCGCGCCGGCCACGCCAATGCGCGCCGCCAGCACCCGGATATCGACATTGCCCGCAATCGCCTTCTCGATGAGTGTATTCAGGTAGGGATCGTCGAACTCTTTCCACCACTGCGGATTGACCGTATCGGCCGCGGAAAACGTGCGGTTCGTATGCGCCCAGGCGTCCTTCTCAGGCATGTCGGGACGCCGATACACAGGCGTACTCAGATCCGTGCAGCCGCACAGCGCCACGGCACACAACCCGGCCGCACCGACGAAACGGGTCAGCCAACGCGACGCGCCGCCTGA
Source organism: Paraburkholderia sp. J11-2 (assembly GCF_905220185.1). Taxonomy (NCBI): domain Bacteria; kingdom Pseudomonadati; phylum Pseudomonadota; class Betaproteobacteria; order Burkholderiales; family Burkholderiaceae; genus Paraburkholderia; species Paraburkholderia sp. J11-2. Next base: position 48,721 of record NZ_CAJMYY010000009.1, read on the forward strand.
TACGTGTGCGGCGGACGGCGAGAGCAGTGTGTTCACGATCGACTCCTTAAGCGGAAGGCGGCGACGAGTGTGGCGATAAGCGCGGTGTGCAACGGATGCGGTGGTGGGCGGCGCCGTGGAGGCGGGGTAAGCCTCCACGGCTGGCAGCACGATCAGAAGTTGATCGTGTTGTGCGCCGTTTGCATCGGGTTGGTCGACGAGGCGATGCCCGTCACGAATGCCACGTCGTTGCCCGTGTTGCTCATGATGCTGTTGGTCTGGCCGATCACTTGCTCGGCGGTGAAGTTGGTGCTGCTGACCTTCACGCTCGGCATGCTCGGGTAGTAGATCGGCAGCGGGCCAAAGCCCAGGCCGCCGCCGCGCACGGCGCTCATTTCACGGCTGTCGAGTTCTTGTGCGCCGCTCAGGTCTGCAATCATCAGCTTGCTCATGGCAGTTCTCCAGATAAGGAATGCAACAGTGTTTGGGTTTTGAGCTGCAAGGTTGCGGGCTCGGGTCCAACAAGGCATGCGCCGTGCCAGGTGCGCGCGCGAGCGGGTGCACGGCGGCGCATTGCCCGCTGCATAAGGATTGCTCTGGAATTTCCGGTGTCTCACGCGCAGCGACTGGCGCTCGCCTGGCGTGTGGTGTGATGGGTGCGCGCCAACGCGTTGCGCGACTTATGTTGGCATGCTGCGAACACGGGTGAACTGCGTGACGTTAAAGCGTCGCAAACGTTCGCACGTCACGTTCGCGTGTGCGACAGATTCGTATGGATCACTTAACGTAAATGGTGATCTTCTTCGAGTACACAGGCGGGTTGTGCGGCACGTGGTGCGCGTCGCCCATCAGCAGCTGCAGCGTATGTTTGCCCGGCGGCAACTGAAGCGTGGTTTCGGTCTGACCGGCGCCGAAGTGCAGGTGGTTGCGATCGGATGGAATGGGCTGATCCATCGGCGGCAGGTCCGTATCGACGAGCAAGTGGTGGTGGCCCGTGTTGGGAAACTCGACCTCCGCGGGCGCCACGCCCATGTTGCGCAGGCCGAACCACACGCGAAATGGCCGCCCGGCCGGCATCACCTGGCCGTCGTTCGGCCAGCCTATATAGACGTGCGCGTTCGGGTCGGCCGGCGTCGTGCCTGCATGCGCCGCACCGCCCGCGAGCAGCACGAGGCTGGCAGCAAAAACGAGGAACCTGTTCATGGCATGCACTCCCGCTTCTTTTGCGCTGCGGCTAAAGACCGATGTCCTTCGCTATTTCACCGTGACCGTGATCTTCTTCGAGTAGATCGGCGGATCGTGCGGCACGTGCTTGTAATCGCCCATCAGCAACTGCAGCGTGTGCTTGCCCGGCGGCAGCTCGATCCGCGCTTCGGTTTCGCCCGCGCCGAAATGAAGATGGTTGCGATCCGACGGGATAGGCTGATCGAGCGGCGGAAGGTCCGTGTCGATCAGTACGTGATGATGGCCGGTATTCGCCTTGTTGATCCCCTTGGGGCACACGCCCATGTTGCGCAGCCCCATGCGAATCCAGAACTTGCCGGTCGGAATCGTCGCGCCGTCCGGCGGCCAGATGATGTAGACCTCTGCGCCCGGCGGGGAAGGCGTGCGCTCGGCGAACGCGAGACGCGGCATCAGAACGGCCGCTGCCAGGGCCAACAGGGTTGCTCTTCGTTGCATCTTCGTGCTCCTTGTTCGGCAGACGGCGCACGGCTTTGGAGTTCGGTGCGTGTTCTACAGCTTAGGTCGGATTCAAGCGGATGGAGAATAATCGGCGCGGCGCGCGCTTGCCACCGAGTTACTGCATCGCCCGGCGTGCGTGCTATTTTGTAGTTGTGCGCAGGCAGTGCCTGTTCCGGCGGCGGCCCGCGTCTCACGCGAGCGCGGCGGGCGACTGCAGCGGGGTAGCGCACCGTCGGCATTGAAAGGCGATGATGCCTGGGGTTGCCACCTGGGCTGGCAATTCGGCTGGCAACTCGGCTGGCACCTGATAGGGAGAACGAACATGAGGCGGCTAGTGTTGCCTGTGTGCCTGTTGATCTCGCTCGGCCTGACCTCGACACTGCGTTCAGCCGCGCCGGCTGCGCATGCGCGCTCGGCACCGGTTCACGTGCAGCCGCGTTTCGAGCCGCAAAACCCTGGTGGGTACACAACCACCCTCGGCACACATGAGCGGGTCACCACGGCCAGCAGTGCGCGGCAGCGCTACGGCGTCGCGATCGTGCGCGTGGGCCTGATGCCGAAAGACACCTCCCAGGAATACGAAATCACGTTCTGGAATTCGATCAAGGACAGTCAATACCCGAGCGACTATGAGGCGTACCTCAAGGCCTATCCGAACGGTCGTTTCGCACCGCTCGCGCAGGCCCGCCTGGCACGTTTGCATGCGGAAGCATCGAAACCGGCTGGGGCGTCCGCTGCGAGCACAACGTCCACCATGCACCCGGCTAGCAGTCCCGCCGCCGCCGCTCCCGCGCCCGCACCGGCGCCAGCACCTCAGGCCAAGACGCCGCCGCCCCCAGCCGCCCCGCCAGCCGCGCAGACCAAGGCGGCGCCCGCCTCGGCCCCGCCCGCAGCGGCCGCGGCAACGGCCGCAGCCGCCGTGGCTGCGAAGGGCAACCCTGCCATTTCAAAACCCGGTCCTCACGACATTCAGGACTGCCCATCTTGCCCGGTGCTCATCGCGGTAACACCCGGCGCCTTCACCATGGGCATCGACAACGACGACGCATCGGAGCGGCCCGCGCACCGCGTCACGATCAGCCACAGCTATGCGCTCGCGAAGTATGCGGTCACGGTGGCGCAGTGGGACGCGTGCGTCGCCGCCAGCGCCTGCCCGCGCCTGTCGAACGAGAATAACGTCTCGCCGAATGCACCCGTGCGCGATCTGAGCTGGGACGACGCGCAGCAATACGTGAAATGGCTTTCGAAAATCAGCGGCAAGCCCTACCGCTTGCCGACGGAGGCGGAATGGGAATATGCGGCGCGCGCCGGCACCGAGACGCGCTACTGGTGGGGCAACGACATGCGCAAGGGCACGGCGAACTGCAAGGACTGCGGGCCGCCGTGGCACGTCGAAGCGCCCAACGACGTCGGCTCGTTTTCGGCCAACGCGTTCGGCTTCTATGACATGGCCGGAGGCGTTTGGGAATGGGTCAGCGACTGCTGGCACACCTCGTACAAGAACGCTCCGAGCGACGGCCACTCGTGGGACGAGCCCAATTGCCAGACGCGCGTGATTCGCGGCGGCTCGTGGCGTGACGGCGCCGGCTATATGCTCGCTGCCACGCGCTTCAAATACGACAGCAGCGTGCGCTACGAAGCCAATGGTTTTCGCGTCGCGCGCGACATGAAATAGCGCGGCAAACGTTGCAGGTCTCGCAGGCAAGCGCAGCGCCGCTGCCTTGAATTTGCCTGGTGCAGTTCATAGACTATGGGCAGCCGCTCGAAACCTGTGAGCACACGCGTAAGGTTCTGACTACCGTACGTGGAGGCACAACATGGCTTGCGATGTTCCGATCACCCGCCGGACATTCCTCAAAGCCATGGGGAGTGGCGCATTCACGATCTCGGTCAGCTCCGTTACCGCTTTCACGGGCGCCTGTTCCTCGCAGCGCCCGGCCGCTGGCCCCGCCGCAAATACCCCGAATACCGCGACAAGCGCCCACGCCACCCCGCAAGCACCGAATGGCGCGCCCGACTGGGCGCCGGAGCCAGGCAAGGCGCGCTGGCGAATCGAGGGTGTACCCAAGGTCACAGGCGCGAAGATCTATGCGCGCGATTTCAAGGCGCGCGACTTCGACGGCTGGCCGAAAGAAGAAAACTGGTTATACGCGCTCAGATGCAATTGCGTCGACAAGAATTTCGAAGACTTCGACCTGAGCGTATTGCCGCATGATCTTCGCCCGATTGCCGTGGTATCCAACCAGACGCTGAATGACAATCGTATCTATCTGGCTTCTGAGCCGGATCCGTTACAGCACGAGGATATCTTCCTCTTTGCACAAAAGGGGCAACCCGCCAATTGCTATGGCCAGCCCGTCGCCCTGTTGATCTTCGAAAACTTCGACACGTATCGCCACGCAAAGAAGCTGCTCGATTTCAACGATTCGGTGATCCGCTATGGCGCAACGGTATCGAAGCGCGCCGCGCCGACCGACTGGTATGCCTCCGCGAACAAGATCTATGTGCGCGACGACGACACGTCGTTTTCGAACCTCCTGATGGACGTGGACACCAAGGGACGTCCGAGTCAGGCATTCATCGAGACGTGCAAGAAGAAAAGAAGCGAATTGCTGAATCGGGTCGCAACGAGAGTGGACAGCAACGCCTGGCGCGCGTTCAAAGGCTCTTTTACGACGCCCGCAATCGATCCGATGTTCATGGAGCCGGAGTCGGGACTGGCCTGGTTTCAGACGGACACCGGTTGCCTGCATCTGGTTCTCGGCACGCAATCGCCGCGTGGCGACGGCATCGCCGCAGGCGACGTGTTTTACAAGAGCAATATCGACGTCAAGCAGGTGCATGTGATCAGCTGCTACCCGGGCGGCGGATTCGGCGGCCGCGACAGTTCGAATTTTCCCGTTTATCTCGCCCTCGCCGCGCCCTTCGCCAAGGGAGCGCTGCGCTGGCAACAGTCTCGCTACGAGCAGTTTCAGGTTGGGTTGAAGCGTTCGGCCACCGCGTTCACAGAGACAATCTGGCTCGACCGTCACGGCAAGCTCCAGGCGCTCGACAGTTCGTTCACCTTCAATGGCGGCGGCAAGCAGAACCTCTCGGGCGCCGTTGGCGACCTCGCGGCCATGAGCGCCATGAGTTGCTACAACATTCCGCGCGCGAGTGCGCAAAGCGCCGTGAGCTATACGCCCGATCTGTTCGGCGGCTCGCAGCGCGGCTTCGGCGGCCCCCAGGCTTACCTCGCTATCGAAACGCTCATGGACGAAGCCGCGCAGGCGCTGCACAAGAGTCCGTTCGAGATCCGGCGCAACAACCTGCTTGCCAAGGGCCGCGGCAAAACGCTCACTGGCGCGCCCATCCTGTTCGACCTTCAACTCGAAGCCCTGCTGAACGGCCTGGAAGCGCACGAGTTATGGCGCAGCAGGGAAAGCGTGCGCGCGCAACGGCACGCGCACGGCTTGCGATACGGCGTCGGACTGGCCATGTCGAACCAGGCGTATGGCACCGCGAAGGACCCCGTATTCGCGATGGTCCAGATTCAACCGAATGCGGGCCTGCACGTGCTCACGCACTACACGGACATGGGCAATGGCGCAGCGACGACGCTGGCGCTCGCGCCCGCCGCGTGCCTCGGGCAGAACGCGCAGGCCATCACCATGAACGAGGTCGATGCCTTTCAAATACCGGATTTCAATTACAAAGTTCTGGGCAAATGGTGCGACAGCCGCAGCTACCCCATTTCGAGCCCGTTCGGCTCTTCGAGCGCGTGCCTCGGTGCATTCCAGCACTTTCAGGCCGTGGACCGCGCCGCCATGGTGTTGCTGCTGCAAAGCGTGCTGCCCGCCGCGCGCAAAATCTGGCATAACCCGCACGTCGATCGGCAAGACCTCAGGTGGGTGAATGGCAAGCTGAGCGCCCCCGGGCGCGAGGCGATCGGCTGGCCAGCGCTGCTCGACGAGATCAATCGCCAGCACTTGCCTACCGTGGCCGCCGCGCATATTACCTATGCGGGTGGATTCTGGCGCAGCCAGTACACGTTCGAGTCGGGTCCGGCCGAGATGGAGTGCGACTACATCGCCGTTGGCACCGATACGCACCACCTCGAGAGCCTGCCTCACGGCGAGTTGCTGGAACCGCCGAACGGGGTCGGCTTCGGGCGCTCGAGCTATGCGCCTTCGGCTGCGCTTGTTGCGGTATCCGTGAGCCCCGAGAGCGGGCGCGTGAAGGTTGAGCATGTCGTCACGGCGCTCAGCGCCGGCCGCCTGATATGTCCTGAGATCGTGCAAGGCCAGTCGCAAGGCGCGGTCGCCATGGCGATGAGCAATGTGCTGAGCGAATCGTGTCCGCTCGACAATCACGGTCCCGGCAACGGCACGTGGAATCTCGACCGCTACCTCATCACGCGTATGGCCGACGTTCCGCGCCAGGAACTCATCGCGCTGCCGCCGCCCGCGGGCAAAGAGCATCACAGCGCGCGCGGCATCGGCGAGGCCGTGATGTGTCCCATCGCACCGGCGCTGCTGAACGCACTGGCCATGGCAACCGGGCATCGTTTCAGGGACACCCCCGTCACACCCGACAAGATACGCGAGGCCCTGAAGTGAGCGAAGGCGACGTCAAGATTCACGTGAACGGACACGCGGTCACGGTGCCGGCCGCCGATACCGATATGAGCCTCGCTGAATTCCTTCACGAGCGCCTCGACCTGACCGGGACCAAGGTGTGTTGTGGCATTGGCGCGTGCCGTGCGTGCACCGTAGGCATGCGCAGCAGCCAGGACGCGCTGATGGAAAAGACCCTGGCGTGCGTCACGCCCGTGAGCGCGGTGGCGAATCAATACATCTATACGGTGGAGAGCCTCGCGCACGGCAACAGGCTCTCGCTGCTGCAGCAGGCCTTCCTTGAATCTTTCGCGTTTCAGTGCGGCTACTGCACGCCTGGCTTTCTGATGGCGGCGACCGCCATGCTCGAACACTTGAAGGCGTACCGTATCAGCGCAGATCAGCTCGACACGGAAATCGATACCTGGGTGGGGGGAAACCTGTGCCGATGCACAGGCTATGTGAAATACCGGGAAGCGATTCGCAAAGTCGCACAAATGCAGATGAAGAGCGGAGGATGACCATGGGCTTCCGGATCCGCTTGTGCGCGCTGTGGTTCCTGTTCACCGTGCCGCCTGCTGCCTATACGCACGAGCAGACATTGCTCGAATACGCCGATCAATGCGTAAGGGAAATTGGCGAGATCCCGCCGTTCAATTGCAATAACGGTACCGACATACCCATTACGATCGACGGGAAACCTCCCGGGCCACATGAGTCTCCCACGCAATGCGACAAGCCTTCATTGCTGAGCCCGATCTACGAAGCCAAAGGTCAGTGCATCCCGTTTTCGAAGATCCTCAATCTCTCGCGCGGCAACACGCAAATTTCAGCGTATTGCCGCCGGGACGTACTGCGCGATGACAAGGATCCGCACTATGACGGCGTAGTCGTCGTAATGCATCACTCCGGCAACGGCAAGACCTGCTGGTTTGCGTCGAAGCCGCCGCCGTCGAAATCACAAGCCGATGCGCACGCGAGTGGCGGGATCGTTGCGACTCGCGTGCCGCCGCCAAACGAGAGAAGGCCGCCTTCGGGGCAACTCTCCGCAGTCGAATTCTGGGAGACACCCACCGTGGTTGCCGCCAGCACGCCGCGCAACCCCACCTGCCTCAAATGCCACGACGCGGGGCCCTTTATCTTCAGCCCGTATATCGGGCAAGTGTGGGACAAGGTGCCCACCGACCCGTGGGGAAAGTATTCGAGCATCGGGCAGGCTTTTGCGTCGTATCACCTCATGACGATGAGCACGCCTGGCAACACCTGCATTGGCTGTCACCGCATCGGCAGCGACCAGAGCTGCACCGCCTTTATCGGGCTCTCGACGGGCAATCAGAAAGCGCCAGGAAACGACCGGCTCGCCAACAGCTATCCACATGACCACTGGATGCCCACCGACAACGCCATGAGCGCGGTGCAGTGGGACAAGGCCAACGTCGCGTCGGTCAATGCCCTGCTGGCCTGCTGCAAAGACGCGGCACACAGAGACCCGAATTGCACATTCACGCCCATGCCATCGAGTTCGAATACCCGGTCATTGCATTGACCTGCACGAGGAGACCTGAAATGGCTGAAACCGTTAGTGCGAGCAACGTCATATCGGATGTGACGCAAACCCTGCAGACCTTCGATCTGCTCGACCTCCAGCAATACACGCGCGAGAAGAGCTACTCGAACACCGCCAGCAAGGACTTCCATCTCTTCTACGTGGGACGCGACGACGTTCACAGCATCCTGAAGTACATCCTTTCGCGCGCCAGTGTTTCGCTTTACATGAACATGTTCGGATTCGACGACGATGAACTCAACGCCATCCTCATGCAGCAAGCGCTCGACCCGACCATCACCATGATGATCACGCTCGACAGGAGCCAGACGAACATCGCACATGAAAAGCAGCTGCTCAATGCCGACATTGTGCAGAACCCGGCCAAATTCAACACGTTCTTCGTGATCGGCGAATCGGCGACCCATCAGATCAGTCATACGAAGGGATTCGTGGCCGACGGCAAAGTGGGCGGCGAGGGATCGGTGAACTGGTCGGCTTCCGGCGAGGGCACGTTCGTGAACAACGGCGCGCCGGGGGGGCCGCGTTACAAGGCGCAGAACAACACGCAGACCATCTTTACGGACCCCGACACGATCAACCGGTTTCAGACCGAACTGATCGCCGAACACATGATAGCGAAGGCCCAGGGCTTTACGCTCGCTACCGCCGCGCCCGCCGCTGCGCCGGCCAAAAAAACCGCCGCGAAAACCACGGCTGCCGCTGCGGGCAACGCCAGCGCCGCTGCCGCCAAAAAAGCCGCGCCGGCGGCGAAGCGCAGCAAGCGCAATTAGGTTCAACCAGGCGCGACCGGATCAACCGTTCAGGTCGGCATGCCAGCCCAGTAAGACACGGCGTCCTGCCGATCGAACACGAAGGTCTTGAGGGCGACGAGGCTCTCGGGAGCAAGCGCGTCGAATTCGAGCCCGTGCAAGGTCAGCCCTTCTGCCGGCGTATCGGCGCGCAGATTGCGGATCACGGCGACGGCCTGGAACGTCGCCCCCACATTGCCCGCCTCGATTGGAAACACCACGCAAATCCGCTCGCCCACCTCGCCGATCTTGCACCCCGCGGCAAGCGACATGCCCAGCACGCTGATATCGCAGCCAATGCCGAGCCGGTCCAGTTCCGCGCCCGTCAAATCGACGCCATAGCGCACCGCGAGCTGCGTGCGCACGCGCACGGCGCGGCGTTCGCGCAGCCGTCGTATCGTGCCGGGCTCCGAGAGCACGAGATAGCGGAACGGATGCGCGCAAACGGCCTCGACCGTGCAGACGAGCCAGAACACGGCTTGTGTTGCGATCGCAACGATCTCGACCTGCTCGCCCTGGAACGGCTCCCATGCGGGCTTCGCCGCAGCGGGAGGCGTCACGAACATCGCGCCGCCTTGCCGGAAACCGATCAGCCGGCACGGCAGCATCTCGCGCCCCGTGCCCGCCTGGCTGCGTATGCCTAGCAGCGCGCCAATGGCCAGGTTCATGTCGTCCAGCGTCAACGGACCTTTTCCACGATCCGCACGATCTGCACGATCATGCAGGCCGTCTTGTGCACTCGCGAGATTCGCCTCTTCCGCCGTGTTGCGATAAGGCTGAAAGTGCGCGAAGAGGAAGTCGCGCTGCTCGCTGTTCAGCACCCCGCCTCGCGGCAGCAGCATGGTTCCGTCATGGTGAAACACGGCCAATGGCAGCGGTGTTGCCAGGGGCAATTGCCCAGGGTCCGCGAGGCGTTCCAGAGTTTTTGACGCAGTACCGCTGCCAGGCTCGTGAATGTGCATGACCGATAGCGTGTGAATTGTTGATTTTTTTCGTTAGCAGCATTGTGACCGAAATATAGTGACCGATGTCAATAAAAGTGCCGTGATTCTCGGGCCTTGTTTAACGAAATATTCATGCCACATAAAGCCGGAGATTACGCGCCACAATATTTCTTTTTCTGAATCGTCTACACGGGTATGGAAACGCCGCCCACCCCGAGCCCGCTCGCCACGCAGGAGCGCGAAATCGCCGACACCGTCGCCCGCGAGCGCCCGAGGCTGCGCAATTTCATCCGCCGCCGGGTGATCGACCAGGACGAAGCCGAGGACATTCTTCAGGACGTATTCGAAGAACTGGTTCAAGCATGGCGGCTGCCGGAGCCCATCGAGCAGGTTGGCGCGTGGCTCTTTCGCGTGGCGCGAAATCGCATCGTCGACCGGTTTCGCAAACGCAAGGAAGTGCCGCTCACCGAGCCAGAGGGCGACGAGAGCGAGTATCGGCTCGACCTCGCGCTGCCCTCGCCCGACGCCGGCCCCGAGGCCGCCTACGAACGCGCGGCGATGCTCGAGGCCCTGCGCGCCGCGCTCGACGAATTGCCGGCGAGCCAGCGCGAGGTGTTCGTCGCGCACGAACTGGACGGGCGCAGTTTCAAGGAAATGGCCGCCGCGAGCGGCGTTGGCGTGAGCACGCTGCTGGCGCGCAAACGTTATGCGGTGCTGCATCTGCGCGAACGTTTGCGCGCATCATGGGACGGCTTCGAAATCTGAAACGAAGGAGAATGAAATGAAGTTTCGCCGCAAAATATTCGCCAAGGCGCTGCTGATGGTGGCCGTTATCGCGTTGCTGGGCGCCATCGTCATGGGCCTGTGGAACTGGATCGCCCCGGCGATCGTGGCGGGTGCGCATGCCATCGACTATCCACGTGCGATTGGCCTGCTGGTGCTGTGCCGGATTCTGTTCGGCGGATTCCGCGGGCATGGCGGCTGCCGCAGGCGCATGCACTGGCACCAGTGGCAACAATGGCAAAACATGACGCCGCAAGAGCGCGAACAATTCCGCAATGGCGCAGCCTCGGGGGCGACGCCCCCTTCGCCGTAACGCACCGCTCGCCAGCCTCGCCGCGCGGCGGGCTGGCACAATTGACCTATCGCCGATCCGCCAGGAAGCTCCATGCCAGATGTCGCCGCCCGACCGTCACGCGTCGCGCCCCTCTTTTCCCTTCTGCCCTTTCTGCGCCCCTATGCGGGGCGCTGGGCGCTCGCATTCCTCGCGCTTCTGACCTCGGCGGGCGCCACGCTCGCGCTGCCGGTGGCGTTCAAGTACCTGATCGACCGTGGCTTCGCGAGCGGCGATCGCACGCATATCGATCGCTATTTCATTGCACTCTTCGTCGTTTCGCTGATCCTGGCCGCCGCCACGGCCCTGCGCTTCTACTGGGTCTCGTGGCTCGGCGAGCGGGTGACGGCCGACATGCGGCGCGCCGTATACGACCACGTAATACGCATGAGCCCGCAGTTCTTCGAGACCACGCAATCGGGCGAAGTGCTCTCGCGGCTCACCACCGACACAACGCTGATCCAGACCGTAGTGGGCACCAGTCTCTCGCTGGGCTTGCGCAATTTATTGCTCACGGTCGGCGGCGTGGCAATGCTCGTCGCGACGAGCCCCGTGCTGTCCGGCTATATCATCGCGACACTGGTCGTTGTGGTCGCACCGATCATCATCTTCGGGCGGCGTGTGCGGCGGCTGTCGCGCGCGAGCCAGGACAAGGTTGCGAACGCAAGCGCATTGGCAGGCGAAGTGCTCAATGCGATGCCCACCGTGCAGTCGTATGCGCAGGAAGCGTTCGAGGCGAAACGCTTTGGCGGCGCCGTGGAAACGGCCTTTGAAACGGCGCTCAAACGCATCCGGGCGCGCGCCGGATTGACGGCCGTGGTGATCGTCTTCGTGTTCGCCGCGATTGTGTTCGTACTGTGGCTCGGCGCGCAGGCGGTACTCGCGGGGCAGATGAGCGCGGGCCAGCTCTCCCAGTTCATTCTGTACGCGGTGTTCACGGCTGGCGCGGTGGGCGCCGTGGCCGAAGTGTGGGGCGATCTGCAACGGGCCGCGGGCGCGACCGAACGGCTGCTGCAACTGCTCGCCGCGCGCTCGCCTGTCGCGCAGGCGGCGGCAACCGTGCCGCTGCCGGTTCACGGCTCGGGTATACGGTTCGACAAGGTTGGCTTCTCCTACCCTTCGCGCCCCGGCATTGCCGCGCTCGACGACTTCTCGCTCGACGTGCGCCCTGGTGAACATGTCGCGCTCGTCGGTCCCTCAGGCGCGGGCAAAACCACGCTCTTTCAGCTGCTGCTGCGCTTTTACGATCCGCAGTCGGGCACCCTCAGCATCAACGGTGTGCCGACCCAACAGGTGTCGCTCGCGGCGTTGCGCCAGGCGATCGGCGTGGTGCTGCAGGAATCCGTGATCTTTTCGGGCAGCGTGCTCGACAACATTCGTTATGGCTCGCCCGACGCCACGCTCGAAGCCGTCCAGCACGCCGCCGAAATGGCCGCCGCGGCCGGCTTTATCGAGCAGCTGCCGCAGGGCTACGACACTTTTCTCGGTGAACGCGGCGTGCGCCTTTCCGGCGGTCAACGTCAGCGCATTGCCATCGCGCGCGCGATCCTCAAGAACCCGCCCATTCTGCTGCTCGACGAGGCCACCAGCGCGCTCGACGCCGCGAGCGAGCGCCTCGTGCAAACGGCGCTGGACAACGCCGCGCAAAACCGCACGACGCTCGTCATCGCTCACCGTCTCGCCACCGTGCAGCAAGCCGACCGCATTGTCGTCATGGAACAAGGCCGTATCGTGGCGCAAGGCCGGCACGCGGAACTGCTGCAGAGTTCGCCGCTTTATGCGCAGCTCGCGGCGCTGCAGTTCGGCGCGCAGCACGTGAACACCGTGACGTAAAAATCAACCGGGACGCCCGGCGCGATCGGGACATAGTCGGAAGGGCTGAGCGCCTGCGAGGATAGATAATGCGCCACTGCCACATGACAGCTTCATTCAAATCACGCGCACCGCATCACAACGTGATATACCATCGACTCGTATAACAACGTCTCAACCCATGCCAGGCAGGATGGAGCGGTAGCAAGGGACGTATCACTTCCACCTGACCCGGCAACGTCATGATCCCGGCGAATCAGGGCACATTTTTTGCGCACCACCGGGAGCCCTGGCCATGCGCTTCGCATGGGCCAAATCGCGCTTGCCTTGGGGGTGCGAAATGAATGCCGATCAACCAGGAGCCACGCTCCTTTCGGAGGAAGACGCTCATCGCCAGTTGCGCCGCGCTGTGATTGCCAGCACCATCGGCACGACGATCGAATGGTACGACTTCTTTCTCTACAGCACAGTCACCGGGCTGATCTTCGCGAAGCTGTACTTTCCTGAATCCGACCCGCTCGTTGGCACCCTGCAGGCCTTTCTCATCTATGCCGTGGGCTTCGTCGCCCGGCCGGTAGGCGCCGCGATATTCGGGCACTACGGCGATCGCGTCGGCCGCAAGGCCACGCTGATCGTCACCTTGCTGCTCATGGGCGTCGCCACGTTCGCCGTGGCGTTTGTGCCGACCTATGCGTCGATCGGCATCTGGGGCGCCATTTTGCTCACGGTGCTGCGCTTTATCCAGGGTGTCGGCGTGGGCGGCGAATGGGGCGGTTCGGTCCTGATGTCGATGGAATGGACCCGCACCAATGCGCACCGCGGCTTCGTCGCCTCCTGGCCGCAATTCGGCGTGCCGGCGGGGCTCTTTATCGCCAATCTCGTGGTGCTCGTCGTCAGCCGCTTTTCCGGAGACAGTTTCATGACATGGGGATGGCGGGTGCCGTTCCTGCTGAGCATCGTGCTTGTCGCGATCGGCCTGTATATTCGGCTGAACATTCTTGAAACGCCGATCTTCGCGAAGCTCCTCGCCGAGAACAGAATCGAGAAAACGCCAATGGTCGAAGTCATTCGCCGCCAGCCCAAGGACATTCTCCTTTCGGCGTTGGCGCGCATGGCCGAACAGGCGCCGTTCTATATCTACACAGCCTTCGTCTTTACTTATGGCGTGAAGACGCTGCACGTTTCGCGCGACCTCATGCTCAGCGCGGTATTGGCGGCTGCGGTGCTGCAGTTCGTGACCATTCCGTTCTTTGGGCACATGTCCGACCTGATCGGACGCAAGCGCATGTACATGATCGGCGCGGTGGCCGTGGGCATTTTCGGCTTTATCTACTTCGGAATGGTGGATACGAAAAACCCGGCGTGGATTTTCGTGGCCGTCGTGCTTTCGCTTGTGCCCCACGCCATGCTTTATGGTCCGCAGGCTGCGTTCATCGCTGAATCGTTCACGGGGCGGCTGCGCTACAGCGGCGCCTCGCTCGGTTATCAGCTGGCTTCCGTGATTGCGGGCGGCCCGGCGCCGCTGATCGCCACAGCGCTCTTCGCGTATTACCAAACGGGTTACGCGATTGCGATCTATATCGCCGTGTGCGCGGTAATTAGTCTGCTTGCCGCCTGGCGCATGGGCGACTACACCAACAAAGATATTTCACGCGAATACGACGACAAACACGGACTTGGCGATCACGGGCACGCTTCCCACCCCGCCTGATCAACCGCTGAAAAATCGAGCGCGCCCCTGCAAGACGAATCTCGCAGGGGCGCGCTTCTTCTTTCATACCTTAACGATCAGCCATCCTAAGCTGTCAAGCCTTCGGCGCCTTGTCGAGCATCACGCCCGTCGCCGGGTCGAGGAACACCCTGCGGTCTTCGTGGCCGCGGCCACGGCGGTCGAAGTCGAACATGCCCATGATGCTGCCCGCCGTGGCGTCGAACGACCCGCCGCCGATGCGCTGACCATCAAGCCAGTTGTCTTCGATGAAGCGCACCACAGAAGACTGGTCGATCAACGTGTGGTCGACGTAGTTCTCACGGGCCCACGGCGAGATCACGACGAACGGGATGCGCGTGCCCGGACCGCAGCGGCCGTTCACGGGCTTGCCGTTCAAGCCGGCCGGCGCCGAACCGGTGCCGCAAATGCCGGCCGCGGTCAACTGATCGGCCACGCTATCGTACGAAGCACTATTGGGCTGCGCGTACGCATGGTCGTACCAGCCGTCCGAGTCGTCCCAGGCCACGATAACGGCCGTATCTTCCCAGTCGTGCTGCTCCTGCAGGAAGTTCACGACCTTCGCGACGAAAGCCTGCTCGTCGAGCGGGTCAGAGTAGCCCGCGTGGCCATCCTGGTAGGCCGGAGCCTTGAGGAAGCTCACCGACGGGAAATTGCCCGCCTTCACGGCATTGAAGAAGTCGTCGGTATCGTACTGGTGATTCGCCGGGTCGGGGTTCCCGTTCTTGCCCACGCTGTGCCCGATCGCGGCGAGCGAGCTCGGACGCAGATGCTGCGGGTTCGACGTCGATGCGTAGTACTGGAACCAGTTATGGTGCGGAATATAGTCGGACGTGGACGCGCCGACCACCGGCGAAAGCGTGCTGCGCTTGCAGCCGGTCGTGCCATTGCTGTTCGTCGTCGAGAGGTTGAAGCCGCCCATGAAGCCGCCCCACGAGACACTGCGCGCGTTCAGCAGGTCGCCGATATTCTTGCCCGTCATCTGCGCCGTGTCGGTCGTGCTCGAGCAGAGGTCGTTGGCCGGATCGACGTCATTGATCATCGTGAAGCCGCCCTGCCCGTCGTTCACATAGTACGAACCCGCGGTCGAAGGCTTTTTCGTTGTGAGAACAACCTTCATGCCGTTGGTCTGGCCCGAGACCACTTCGAGCGCGCCGGGCGTGGAAGGACCGTAGGTCGACGTATACGCGTTATCGCTCATCGCGAAGTGCTGCGCGTAGTTCCACAGCGCCGTGACGGTGTTGCCGTCGTAATAGCCCATCACCTGGCCCTTCGTGCCAAATGCGCCGGCGCCACCGCTCGTGCCATTACCCGTGTACTCCGGGAAGAGGTCGGCCCGGCCGTTGTCGTACGCCTGCTGCTCGGCCGTATAGGCGTGGTTCTGGTCAGCCGTGGCCGCCTGCGTGCGATCCAGACGGAACGGATTGGCCGCGCCCGCGCCATTGCCCGCATTCGTGAAGTTCGGGTTTTGGGACAGCAGCGTGCCGGTCAGACCGTTCACTTCGGGCGTGCCGGGCTGCGCCTTGAATGCAGGCTCGCCGGACGGGTTGGTCGCATGCGGATAAGTCGCGAAGTAGTGGTCGAACGAAACGTTCTCGCCATAAATCACGACGAGGTGTTTGATCGGGGTAGCAGTGTGACCGTGTTCCGGATGATTCTTGTCGTGATCGTCACCAGCACTCCACGCAACTGTCGATGCGAATGCTGCGGCTGTGAGCGAACCAACTGCGACGTGACGCCATTGCATATTCGGCTCCTGGTTGGTTTCGTATTGTCGGGGTCACCGTGAAGCCGCAGAAAAGGCGTTATGCAGCCCGCATCGTCGCGCTCATGCCAGCGGAATGCGGAGGCTACACGGCATGAGGATTAAAGCATCGGGGTATGAATGCTCAGCGTCAGAGTCCTTACGAAATATTTTCGATTGGTAAGTTTGAAGCTGGCTCGGCGTGCAATTGGCGCCGAATTGGCGAAATCGGCCTTGAATTCAGGTATGAAGATTGCGCGGCGCTCGCACGCCGGTTTGCAAACAAGGTGAACTAAACGAAGCGCACAGCGTCGTGCTAGATGAAACTGACGCCGCCGTTCACGGGAATGGTCTGCCCGGTGACGAAGCCATTGCCGACCACCATCAGCACGACCTGGGCGACCTCGCTGGCTTCACCGAGGCGGCCAATGGGCAGCCGTTCCGCAACGTTCGCCGCTTTCAGCGGCGCGGCCATCTCGGTGTCGATGGGCCCGGGCGCCACGGCGTTCACAGTGACGCCTTCGCGGGCCACGCGTGCGGCGTAGCCGCGCGTCAAGCCTTCGAGGCCGGCTTTCGAAGCGTTGTAGTGAACGCCGACGAGGCCACCGCCGCGCGCGGCTGCCGAAGAAAGATTGACGATGCGCCCCCAGCGGCGCGCGCGCATACCGGGCAACACCGCTTGCGTGCAGAGAAACGCCGACTTGAGATTGACGGCGAGCGTGCGGTCGAATTCGGCTTCGGTCAGCGACTCGATGTCGGTAATGGTGCCCGTGCCCGCGTTGTTCACGAGTATGTCGACCGCGCCGAGGCCGCGCTCGATCTCGCCGATCATCGCGGCGACCTCGCTTGCCGACGACACGTCGGCGCGCAAGGCGAGCGCGCGGCCACCGGCGCTTTCGATCTGCGTGACGACCTGCCGGGCTTCGTCGGCACGTTGCCGGTAATTCACTGCAACCGCCGCGCCGGCCGAAGCGAGCGTAACGGCAATGGCGCGGCCGATTCCGCGCGAGCCGCCCGTCACGAGCGCAACGCGGTTATTCAGGTCCGGGAAAAGTGCGGGCATCGGGGCTCACGGCGCGGTGCCAATGCCGCCGCCCGGGCCCGCCAGTTCGCCGTCCACGCCGAGTGAATCTGCATGACCGTGAGCGCTCACGCGGCCGCGACGTCGCGAAAACGGCGTGGTGCGCAACTTCGCGCGGCGCCGCGGGCCGGAAATCGGGTCCAGGTAGAACATGACGAGCGTGCCTGCCGCGGCCGCCGCTGCAAGATGGAACAGAGCCTTCATGGATGCCTCTCGATAGTTGCAACGCATGCAGAGCGCGAAGATCGGCGCGCGCGGTACGACACACCCGTGCACCAATGCGCGCATCCATTATGCCGCTGACCACTGCGCGTGAGGCGCCTGGGTGGCATGCGCGTTCAGGAAAAGCCCTCGTCCCAGCGTGCATCCCGCACCTGCACCATGCCCGCTTCCACACGCACCGCGAACACCGCGACGTCCTCATACGCGGGCGGCGCGAGCACTTTTCCCGTCTTGATGCAAAAGCGCGCGCCATGCCGCGGGCAGATCACCTCGTCGCCTTCCACATCGCCGCCCGTGAGCACGCCGCCATCGTGCGGACAGGTGTCCTCGATCGCATAGCAGGTTCCTTCGAGATTGAATACGGCGACCGGCGTGCCGTCCACGTCGACGCTGCGCACGGAACCCGGTTGAAATTCGCTGTATGGCGTCACGTCCACCCAATCGGCCATGTCAAAGCATCCCCAGTTGCAGGAGCGCCGCTTCGGACATGCGCGCTCTTGTCCACGGCGGCTCCCAGACCAGTTCCACATGCGTCTCGCTCACGCCTTCTACGTCGTTCACGCAATCTTCGACCGTGCCCGGGAAGGTTTGCGCCACCGGGCAACCGGGCGCGGTCAGCGTCATGTGTATCGTCACGCGGCCCGCTTCGGCGTCCACGTCAAGTTGATAAACGAGACCCAGATCGTAGATGTTGACCGGTATCTCCGGATCGAACACCGAGCGCAGCGCGTCGATCACGCGTTCGCGCAGGTCGTCGCTCGTTGTTTGCGTATTCATCGTCATTGGCCTCCGGGCGCGCACTGCCTCACTCGGTTGAAACGGTGCCACGTTCGTCACGCAACGCGGCGTGCAGCGTGTGCCACGCGAGCGTCGCGCATTTGATGCGCGCCGGAAATTCGCGCACGCCCGCGAGTACGGCGAGCTTACCGAGCCCTTCGATCGAGACCGGCCGGTCCGAAGGCGCCGTCGCCATCGTGTGAAAGCGTTCGAACAGTGCTTCGACCTCCGCTTGCGTGCGGCCCTTGAGCGCCTCCGTCATCAACGAAGCCGAAGCCGTTGCGATCGCGCACCCCGCACCCTCGAAGCCCGCGTCCTTGACGACTCCGTCCTCGATACGCAAATACAACGTCACGCGGTCGCCGCACAACGGGTTATACCCCTCGGCGCGATGCGTCGCACCGGTCACGGCGTGACAGTTCCGCGGCCGCCTGTAGTGGTCAAAGATCGTTTCCTGGTACAGGTCGCGCAGGTCGCTCATAACGGAAA
This sequence comes from Paraburkholderia sp. J11-2, assembly GCF_905220185.1. NCBI lineage: Bacteria > Pseudomonadati > Pseudomonadota > Betaproteobacteria > Burkholderiales > Burkholderiaceae > Paraburkholderia > Paraburkholderia sp. J11-2. The sequence continues at coordinate 67,248 of NZ_CAJMYY010000009.1, forward strand.
TACCTCTTCTACGCGCGCGAGACCGTGCAGCAGCGCGTCGACTTCGGAGCGCGTGTTGTACAGCGCAAACGAAGCGCGCACCGTGGCCGGCACGCCATAGCGCTCCATCACCGGCATCGCACAATGATGCCCGGTACGCACCGCCACGCCACAATGATCGAGTATCGTGCCGACGTCGTGGGCATGCGCGTTCTCCACCACGAATGAGAGGATGCCAAGCTTTTCCTTCGCAGTTCCAATCATTCTCACGTTTGACATATTACGCAAAGCAGCGTCTGCATAAGCGAGCAGATCAGCCTCGTGCCGCTGCGCCACTTCCAGGCCAATTGCGCTCACGTAGTCGAGCGCCGCCGCCAGCCCGATCGCGCCGGCGATATTCGGCGTGCCCGCTTCAAAGCGCCACGGAATCACGTTGTACTCGGTCTTCTCGAACGTCACGGAGCGGATCATGTCGCCACCGCCCTGCCATGGCGGCATGACCTCGAGCAACGCCGATTTTGCATACAGCGCGCCAATGCCCGTGGGGCCATAGATCTTGTGCCCCGAGAATGCATAGAAGTCGCAACCGAGCGCGGCCACGTCCACGGGAAGGTGCGCGATCGCCTGCGCGCCATCGACCAGCACCGGGACGCCGCGCGCATGCGCAAGCTCGATCATCCGCGCAACCGGATTCACGGTTCCCAACGCGTTGGACGCGTGCGCGACGGCCACCATGCGCGTGCGTGCGCCGAGCAGGCGTTCGTAAGCGTCGAGGTCGAGCGTGCCGTCGTCGTCGATCGGCGCCACCTTCAGCAGCGCGCCCGTTTGCGCACAGACGAGTTGCCACGGCACGATGTTCGAGTGATGCTCCATCGCGGTGATGAGCACTTCGTCACCGGGCTGCAGGCGCGGCCGCGTGTAGCTTTGCGCCACCAGATTGATCGCTTCCGTCGTGCCCCGCGTGTATACGATCTCGTTCTCGTGCGCCGCATGCAGGAAACGCGCAATGCGTGCGCGAGCGCCCTCATAGGCGTCGGTTGCACGCTGCGACAGCGCATGCACGCCGCGATGCACGTTGGCGTTGTCATGTTCGTAATAGGCCTGCTCGGCGGCGATCACGCTCGCGGGCTTCTGCGTGGTCGCGGCGTTGTCGAGATACACGAGCGGCTTGCCATGCACGCTTTCGCGCAGAATCGGAAAGTCGCGACGCCAACCCATGACCGTTTCGGCGTCGGGAATACTCACCGGTTCGAGTAGATTCATGACAGTCCCCGCAGATATTCGCCACCGGGCAAGCGCGCGAGCAGTTGCTGCGTGAGCCGACTGCGCAGCGCAGCGCTTTCCACGCGATCCACGCTCACGCGCGCGAACGACCACACGAGCAGCGCACGCGCCATGCGCTCGTCAATGCCGCGCGAGCGCAGGTAGAAGAGCGGGTTCTCGTCGAGTTGGCCGACGGTCGCGCCGTGCGTACACTTCACGTCGTCGGCGTGAATCTCCAGTTGCGGCTTCGTGTCGATCTCGGCGTTGCGCGAGAGCAGCAGGTTGTCGTTTCCCTGGTGTGCGTTGGTCTGCTGCGCGTCCTGATGCACGATCACGCGGCCGTCGAACACGGCATGCGAAGCGCCGTCGAGCACGCCGCGATAGTATTCGCGGCTCGTGCCGCGCGGCATCTCATGGTCGATGCGCGTGTGATGATCCACGTGCTGCCTGGCGCTCACGAAATACAGGCCGTTCAGATCGACCTGGGCGTCTTCCGCGTCGAGGCGAGTATCGATCTGTGTGCGCGACAACGCCCCGCCGAACGCGAACGAGTGCGAGGTGAAGTGGCTGGCGCGCCGCTGCGAAACGCCGACGTGTGCGATGTGAAACGCTGTGCGCGCCTCCTGCTGGATACGGCAATGCTGAATGTCAGCCTCTTCGTCGGCGACGATCTCCGTGGCGGTGTTGACGAAATACGCTTCGTCGGTAATGCCAGCGAACTGCTCGACAATCGAACATCGCGCGCCGCGCGCCGCCACCACGGCGTTGAATGGATGCATGGCGAGCGCGGCTTCGCTGCTGAAGAACAACACGTGCAGCGGCCAGTCCAGCACGCAGCCTGGCGGCAGCACGACCACATAGCCGTCGCTTCGAAATGCGCCGTTGAGCGCCGCGAAGCCGTCCTCCGGCGCGCGGCGCGCCATGATCGACTCGATCCGATCAGGAATCCTTCGTATTGCCTGGGCGAGCGTGCCAACGAATGCGCCTTCCGGCAAAGGCGGCAGGTACGAGAGCTTCGGCGCGTGGCGGCCGTTCACGAACACGATACGGCCGCCAGCATCGGCGGGCACGAGGTCGTCAATCAGGCGCGCATAATCCGTTTGCTCACCGTCCGAAGGCATGAAATGCCAATGCGGCTTCGCAATGGACATGACATTGGTGTACTTCCACGCTTCGAGCTGCGTGCCGGGAAAGCCCAGGATTTCGAACCGGTCGAACGCGTGCCGCCTTGCCTTGCGCAGCCAGGGCAGCTCGACGCCCGCCAGCGTTCCCGCCATCGTGCGGAAAGCGTCGCGGTAATGCTCGCGCGTTGATTCGCTCATCGTTGCTCCCTGGCGGCAGCCGTGTGTTGCGGGCCGGCGCCCGGCCCACCTGCCGGTTCGTCGCTATCCGGCTCGCCGAGCCAGCCGTAGCCCTTGCGCTCTAGTTCGAGTGCAAGCTCATGCGAACCCGATCGCACGATACGGCCCTGCGCAAGCACGTGCACGTGGTCCGGCACGATGTAGTCGAGCAGGCGCTGGTAGTGCGTCACCAGCACAATCGCCCGCTCCGCGCTGCGCATCTGGTTCACACCGCGCGCGACGAGTTGCAGCGCGTCGATATCGAGGCCGGAGTCGGTCTCGTCGAGAATGGCGAGGCGCGGCTCCAGCACCGTCATTTGCAGCACCTCATTGCGCTTTTTCTCGCCGCCCGAAAACCCTTCGTTCACGCCCCTGTACAAAAGCGCTTCCTTCATCTCCATCGCCGCCATCTTTTCTTTCACCAGCGCGAGAAAGTCCATGGCGTCGAGTTCCGCTTCGCCCCGTTGTTTGCGCTGCGCGTTGAGCGCGGCCTTGAGCAGATAGATATTGCTCACGCCCGGTATCTCCACCGGATACTGGAACGCGAGAAAGAGCCCGCGCCGCGCACGTTCGTCGGGCGCGAGCGCGAGCAGGTCGCAGCCGTCGTACTGCACGCTGCCCCCCGTGACCACGTATTGCTCGCGCCCCGCCAGCACGTGGGCGAGCGTGCTTTTGCCGGAGCCGTTCGGCCCCATGATCGCGTGAACCTCGCCCGCGTTCACGCGCAAATCCACACCACGCAAAATCGGCTTGCTTTCGACTTCGACATTCAGATTGCGAACTTCCAGCATACTGCTCTCCCTCTCAACCTACGCTGCCTTCCAGGCTCACGCCCAGAAGCTTTTGCGCTTCCACCGCGAATTCCATCGGCAATTCCTTGAGAACGTCCCGGCAAAAACCGTTGACGATCATCGACACCGCGTCCTCCTCGGTGAGCCCGCGCTGCCGGCAATAGAACAGCTGGTCTTCGCCAATGCGCGACGTCGAGGCTTCGTGTTCGACCTTCGCGCTCGGGTTTTTCACCTCGATATACGGAAACGTGAACGCGCTGCATCGATCGCCGAGCAGGAGCGAATCGCACTGGGTGTAATTGCGGGCGTTCTCGGCCGAGCGCGCCATTTTCACGAGCCCGCGATACGCGTTCTTGCCGCGGCCAGCCGAAATCCCCTTCGAGAGAATCGTGCTGCGCGTATTGCGCCCGATATGAACCATCTTCGTGCCGGTATCGGCCTGCTGATAGTGGTTGGTGAGCGCCGCCGAATAGAATTCGCCAATCGAGTTGTCGCCCTGCAAAATGACGCTCGGATATTTCCACGTAATGGCGGACCCCGTTTCGACTTGCGTCCACGAAATCCTCGCGTTGGCCTCGCGGCAGTCGCCGCGTTTCGTCACGAAGTTGTAGATGCCACCGCGTCCCTGCGCGTCGCCCGGATACCAGTTCTGCACCGTCGAATAGCGGATTTGCGCGCCCTCCAGGGCAACGAGTTCCACCACGGCGGCGTGCAGCTGGTTTTCGTCGCGCATCGGCGCCGTGCAGCCTTCGAGGTAGCTCACGTAAGCGCCCTTGTCGGCCACGATGAGCGTGCGCTCGAACTGGCCCGTGTTGCGTGCGTTGATGCGGAAGTACGTGGACAACTCCATCGGGCAGCGCACGCCCGGCGGGATATAGCAAAACGAACCGTCGCTGAATACCGCGGAGTTGAGCGTTGCGAAGAAATTGTCGGTGTACGGCACGACCGAACCGAGATACTGGCGCACGAGGTCCGGATGCTCGCGCACCGCTTCCGAGAACGAGCAGAACACGATGCCAAGCTCGCCCAGCTGCCGGCGAAACGTCGTGGCAACGGACACGCTGTCGAAAACCGCGTCCACGGCCACGCCCGCGAGCATCTCGCGCTCCTGGAGCGGCACGCCGAGCTTTTCGTAGGTGCGAAGGAGTTCCGGATCGACTTCGTCGAGGCTCTTCGGCCGGTTTGCCTGCGTGAGCGGCGCCGAATAGTAGGCGATGTCCTGGAAGTCGATCGGCGGGTGTTCGATGCTCGCCCAATGCGGCTCGGTCATCGTGAGCCAATGCCGGTAGGCAGCGAGCCGCCATTCGAGCATGAAGTCCGGCTCCTGCTTGCGCGCCGAGATAAGGCGGATCACGTCCTCGGACAAACCGCGCGGCAACGTATCCGACTGCACGTCCGAAACGAACCCATGCCGATATTCCCGCCGCAGCAATTCCTCGAACGTTTTCGCTTGTGTATCCATGACGTTATTACGGTCTCCTGTACACTCATGACCTCATTCTAGAACCGCTGTCAAAACCCTGGCATGGCCGGGGTTTAACCGCGGCGCAGCGAGAGCGAAGCCGGCACGCCCGATGCGAAAGACCCTGCTGGCAAGAGTGAAATGACGATGTATCTACCCGTCCCGCCGATGGTGAAGCCGCCCGCCAGCGGCGCTCAAACGAAATAGCCGCAAAAAGAACTCAACATTGGCCGCGCCAGGTTCTACCCTGTAACAGTGAAACTCACGGAGGACCAGGATGAGAATCGAATTCACGAGTCGCCGTCACGCCGTGGCTGCCGCACGCGTCGCGTTCGAAGCCAACGTGGACAATCGCCCGGTATGGTGCAGCGTGTCGCTCGACGCGCTGAACGATCGCTTTGGCAATACCGGAACATCGGCGCATGCACTATTGAGCGCGTTCGAAGCGAACCGCCCGAGCATCGAACTGGCCGCGCGACACGCGCTGGAGAAAAACGGGGGCCAGTCCGTGGAGCTGGAAACGCGCGATCTGGAGTAATCGCGCTGGTGCAAGTGGAATCGCAACAGGGTGCGAATCATCAGCCCAATCAGCCTGCTTCCCGCAGGCCTCGATACCTCCCCAAATGCAACCCTGAAAGGTCAGCGATAAAAAAACGCCCGGAATTCCGGGCGTTTTTTTTATCGTGGCTTCCTCAGACCTTGCGCGCCCGGAGATACCGGAAGAACTCCGCGCCTTCCTGCAGGCGCCGCTTCATCATCTCCCAGCTCACCAGCATCTCGCGGACGATTTCCCAGATCTTCGATGGCCGGAAATAGAAGCGCTTGTAGAACTCCTCGACGCCAAGATAGATCTCTTCGCGCGAAAGGTGCGGATAGCCGATCGTCGAAGCTTGCGTACCCGCCGAATTGATAAGCGTGATGACCTTGGTATCGTTCAGCCACCCATTTTCAACGGCCTGCTTGTGAAGCACCGTGCCCGGGTACGGCGCGGCGAGCGACACCTGAATGGTATGGGGATTGATCTCTTTTGCATACTGAATGGTCTTCTGGATCGTCTCGTGCGTCTCGCCCGGCAGACCGAGGATGAACGTTCCGTGGATCTTGATACCGAGCTTGCGGCAATCCTCGCTGAACTGGCGCGCCATATCGGTACGCAAGCCTTTTTTGACGTTCACGAGAATCTTGTCGTCGCCGGATTCGTAGCCCACGAGCAGGAGCCGCAACCCGTTGTCCTTCATCACCTTCAGCGTCGAGTACGGCACGTTCGCCTTGGCGTTGCACGACCACGTCACGCCTAGCTTGCCAAGCCCGCGCGCAATCTCCTCGGCGCGCGGCCGCAGATCCGTGAACGTGTCGTCGTCGAACATGATCTCCTTGATTTCGGGCATGTTGTCGCGAATCCATTTCACTTCTTCCAGCACGTGCTCGACCGAACGCGTGCGATAGCGGTGCCCCCCGACCGTATGCGGCCAAAGGCAGAACGTGCAACGGGATTTGCAGCCGCGCCCCGTGTAGAGCGACAGATACGGATGCTTGAGATAGCCGCTGAAATAGTGCTCGGGCGTGAGGTCGCGCTTGTAGATTGGCGAGACGAATGGAAGCTGGTCCATGTCTTCGAGTATCGGCCGGGCTTCGTTGTGCGTGATCCCGCCGTCGGGCAGGCGATAGCTGAGGCCCAGAATCGATTCGAACGGAAGACCCTGTGCAATTTCGCGGCACGTGAAGTCGAATTCCTCCCGGCAGACGAAATCGAGCGCATCACTCGCGGTAAGCGAACCCTGGGGATCGACCGCCACTTTCGCGCCGATCATGCCAATGAGAATCGTGCTCTTGCGCCGCTTCAAGTGCTCGGCAAACTGCACGTCGCTCTGGAAAGAAGGCGAACTCGTGTGAATGATAACCAGTTCGTATTCCTGAGCGATATCCAGGGTCGTTTCCAGTGAAAGCTCGTCTGCGGGGGCATCGACCACGCGGCTGCCTTCGACGAGCGCGGCCGGCTGAACCAGCCACGTTGGATACCAGAACGACCGGACCTCGCGCTTTGTTTGGAAACGTGAGCCAGCGCCGCCATCGAAGCCTTCATACGAAGGTGCCTGCAGAAACAGCGTTTTCATGAATGTCCTCGGAGAAAAATCCGGAATTTGTCTCGAAGCCTACAAAAGCATGACACTTGCTGGATAGCTGCTTTGCCCGGGTCAAGAATACTACGACTTACCTTCGCGGCATGGCGAAAAAAAGCCCGCACCCGCTTATCGAAATACCCAGTTGAAAAAAGTTTGGCGCCCGGTGAACGCCGCATTCGTCGGCATGAGCGATGCTTTCTGTACTATATTTTTTGGGGGCATCCGCAGCAGCATTCACAGCACTCCAAAGCGGGAGGCAATGTATGTCGCGATATCACGACATGACAGAAGGCGTGCCGGTTGGCAACGGCCACCATATCAGCCCGGCCGAATTCCTGCTGATGGCGGGCTTTCTCGCATACCGCGCCCCGCTCGCTTCAAGCGAAGCCCGGGCAGCAGCCCGGCGTGTTCTGGATGCGGTTCTCAGTGCGGCGGCAGCACACGGGTTCGTGCATGCCGACGCACTCGAAGCCATGATGGCGAGCGCCGAAAAGTCGGCGAACGTACGCAGTCTCGCCGAGCAGGCCAGTGCTGCCGTGGGCGATACGTTCACGTACCTGCAGGTGATTCGCGGCGCGGGCGTCACGCTGGAAGCGGAGCCTTATACGCTTGTCACTTGAGGTAGGCGCAGGATCCTCAGCCGCGAGGTGCCGGAGCGCCACACGGTCATCGTGCCTCTGCGGCGGCATCGCTACGTGTCGCCACCTCCATGCGCACCATTGCCCTGCTGCGGGTTGACCGCTTGTGGTCCAATACGGCGCCCGTGTCCGCTACGCGCGCCCCGCCTTCGTCGTCACACCTCTGCAATGTTGTCACGGGGCTTGATCTCCCACAAGGCGCCAAAGCCAGCGGCCTTGCGCCCCCCTTTCAATTACTGTACTAACAAAAAAAGATTGTTCCTCTCATTTTTTTGTTAGTACAATAATTCCGATGCGAATTGAGTTCGACGGCGTCAAGCGCGCCAGCGCCCTGGCCGAGCGCGGCCTGGATTTCGCTCGGGCCGCAGAGGTCTTCGCGGGCCGCAACCTCACCCGTCGCGACGATCGGAACGACTACGGCGAGGTTCGCTTCACGACAGCAGGATGGCTCGACGCACGCATCGTCATCGTGGTCTGGACCCAACGCGGCGCGGCCCGCCGCATCATCAGCATGAGGAAAGCAAATGAACGCGAAATCAACCGGCTCGCGCCGCACCTGGGTTGATGCGGACGACGCCCCCGAGATTTCGGACGAATGGATCGAGCAAGCGGAACTGCGCGATGGCGACAGAATCGTGCGTCGCGGCCGCCCGCCAGGCAGCCACAAAACGGCAACGACCATCCGCTTCGACGACGACATTCTCGAAGCCTTCAAGGCAACCGGCCCCCGCTGGCAGTCGCGCCTCAATGCGGCGGTGCGCGACTGGCTGAAAACGCATTCCCCCACCGAAGTCGAAGCATAAGGCGGTGTCGCTCGAGGTCGCGCTCGCGCCGGAGCGCCGCACGCGCGCCGTCGGCATTCGAGAATCGGCAAAGATCTCGCGATACTGCGCGACGAGGCGTTTCCCCGGCGCCGAATCGTTTAGCTTACCGAAACGATCGTGAAGCCTCCAGAGCGGCTTCGCGCGCCGACGCCGAATGCCACGCGTTGGGATGCCGTTTCGCCATTCAACTGTCCGGTGGACGCGCGGGGACCTGCTGCCAGCCGCCGGCGCAGGTTCGCACGTACGGGTAATAAGTCTGCGACGCCACGCAGTAGTACCAGACGCCATACGGGGCCTCGTCACCCTGCCCGCCCTGGCCGCCGCCTTGCCCATACTGCTCGTTTTGATCGTACATAGCGGCACCGCCGTACTGAGGCTCCTGCGGCACCTGCCCCTGCCCCTGTTCGATCCACTGCGTGGGCTGCGAGAAGTCGCCTGAAACGTAGGGGTAATAGACGCTGCTTATGTACGTCGGGTAGTAGTACGGATAGAACGGATAACCGTAGATGAAACCGGGGCCGAAGTAGAAGCCGACGCTCACCGACCCGCAGCAGCCATACCAGCCGTGATAGTAGCCGCCGTGATACCAGCCGTAGCCGTGGCGATAGCCGCCATGGTAATAACCGCCGTGATTCCACCCGCCGCCGCTATAGCCGCCGTGATAGCCGCCGCTCCAGCCGCTGCCGTGATTCATGCCGCCGTTGCCGCCCCAGCCGCCACCGCCACCGCCACCACCGCCGCCCCAGCCACCGCCGCCGTGGTACCACCCGCCGCCGCCTCTACCCGCGCTCGCCCCAGCGCTGATGCATAGCGCCACGAGCACGAGCAGGAGTCTGCACAATTCACGCCCTTTCATGATGCTCACCCCGAAAGCCGTTCGGCTTCATAGATCAGTTTAGGCGTCGGGAGCCCATTTTTCCTGTGTGTGCGTTTCCCGGCGCATTACCGCTCGCGAAGGTCGTCCTGCCTCGCGATGATGGCCGCGCCAATCAGGCCGCCGTCGTGCCGGAACGCGCCGGGCACGACCACGCGCTCGCGGAACTCCCGCAGCGTGCGCTTGCGCACTGCGGCGTCCAGCGCGTCGATGAGTGGGGACACATTGGAAAGTCCGCCGCAAGCCGGCACGATCGAAGCGCCGGTAATGTTGATGACAGCTGCGAGCGGTTCCGATACCAGGGCGAGCCAGGCCGATACCGTGCGCTGCGCGCGATCGCCGCCTTGCTGCCAGTCGTCGAGAATGGTGTGGCTGTCTTTCTGTTCGTTGTTCAGGAGCGCGTTGAGCCGTTCCATGCCGCGTGCCCCGCCGATGGTGTCGACGCAGCCCATGCGGCCGCAACCGCAACGCAAGGCACTCACTGGCTCCGCGTGGCCGGTGCCGTCGAAGTCGACGTGCGTGCTCACAGGCAGCCCGTGGCCCCACTCGCCCGATATGCCGCTCGCGCGGCCGACTACGCGGGCGCCCACCACGAGCGCGCCGCCGACGCCGGAGCCGAGGACCACGCAAAACACGACATCGTGGCCCGCCCCCGCACCCTCGACGGCCTCCGCCAATGCGAGGCAGTGAGCGTCGTTGGCAATGCGTACGCGCCGCTGAAGCCGGGAGGTCAACTCCGCGCCGAGCACGCGACCCGAAACGCATGGGACGTTGGACGAGCAGATCACCCCGCTTGCGGGATCGATCGCGCCGGCCATCGAGATCACGAGTGGCGAGCGGTTCTCGCCAATATGACGGTCTGCGAGAGATTGAAGCGTCGCGCCAAACGCCTCCCAGCTGTCGACGGGCGTTGGCGCGCTTTCGAGCAGGCGCACGCTGCCCGGCCTCTCCGATACACCGAGCCTGACGTAAGAACCGCCGATGTCCGCGACGAAGACGCCTGAGTTTTGCTTTTGTTCTGCGCTGGTGTCTGGCACCCCTGGCTCCTCTGTGCGTGCCTATGCGACGCCAGCCTGACGGTTCAGCGGGCGCGCACGAAATGATGCTCTATCTTGGCACGCAATACGCCGTCGACGGCCGCGAGTTGTTCGCGCAGCCGCACCGCGCGCCTTTCGGTCATGTCGCCAAATACGATTTTCTGCTCGAGCACGTCGCCGCAGCGGGTCACCGCCCAACGGTCGACGACCACCTGTTCGCCGTCGAGCACGCCTGCGGCTGTCGAAACGACGCCGAGATCCAGACCGGACACGAGATGAACGGTATGCGTGAGCGTGAAGCCAGGAAGACAGTGCGAAAAGTCCTCACAGACCGAGGACGAAGCGGCGGGGATATCTTGACGCATAGTGACTCCGGATGAAGGTTGATCGAACCGGTGCCAGCTATGCTGCTCCCGCTTCGTTGCCGTTAATCGGCCGCATCGCCTCGAGGGCTTCCACCTTGCCCGGGAGGGCAGGTTGGCGTCGGTCACTCCGACTCTGGATGCTTTGCTTCTTGTGTTCGATATTCCGAACGAGCTTTCATTATACCGGAAATAAGGTTCCGGGCAAGGAGCGCGCCTCGAGCGCCCTCCTGCCCGGCTTTCCGGCCCTGCAAGCTACTTCCTTGGGACGGCGCCTCGCGACTCGGTCGCCCTGAGGAAATCGAAGTCGGCGCCCTTGTCCGCCTGGGTCACGGTGTCGAGAAACAGCTTGTGATAACCGCGGGCCGCCGTGGGCGCGGCAACCGGATTCGCCTGCGCCCGGCGCCGCAGTTCTTCGTCGTCCACGAGCAAGGCGATCTCGCGGTTGGCCACGCTCAAGCGGATGCGGTCGCCGTTACGCACATGCGCAAGCGGGCCGCCGATGGCGGCTTCCGGCGTAACGTGCAGCACGATCGTCCCGAATGCCGTGCCGCTCATCCGTCCGTCCGAAATCCGCACCATGTCTTTCACCCCGGCGCGCGCGAGTTTCTTCGGGATCGGAATATAGCCGGCCTCGGGCATGCCCGGCGCGCCTTTCGGACCAATCCGCTTGAGGACGATGATGTCGTCGGCGTGCACGTCGAGGTCGTCGGAGTCGATGCGGTTCGCCATGTCGCCGGCGTCTTCGAACACGACCGCGCGGCCCTCGTGCTCCATCAGCGCCGCCGAAGCCGCCGATTGTTTGATGATCGCGCCGCCCGGGGCAAGGTTGCCGCGCAGGACGGCAAGCCCGCCTTGCGGATAAATGGGCGCGCTGAGTGGCTTCACCACGTCTTGCGCGAAACGCGGCCCGGCGCGCTCCATTTCCTCGCCCAGCGTGCGGCCCGTCACGGTCATGGCGTCGAGATGCAACAAGGGCTTCAGTTCATGAAGCAGTGTGGCCATGCCGCCAGCGCGATGAAAATCCTCCATGTAATGCTCGCCGGAAGGCTTCAGGTTCAGCAGCACCGGCGTTTCGCGGCCCATACGGTCCACCGCGTCCAGATCGATGTCTAAGCCGAGACGTCCGGCAATGGCGGCAAGATGCACGATGCCGTTCGTCGAACCGCCAATGGCCAGCAGCACCCGCAAGCCGTTCTCGATCGACTCGGCACTGAGCACCTGATCGATCGAGAGCCGCCGCCTCGCCATCTCCACGGCCTGTGCGCCGGTCTGCTCGGCCACGCGCATGCGGTCCGACGTGACGGCCGGAGGTGAAGCGCCGCCCGGCATCGTCATGCCCATGGCTTCCGCCACGCAAGCCATCGTGCTGGCCGTGCCCATGACAGCACAGGTGCCGACGCTCGGCACGAGGCGGTCATTCACCTCGGCGATCTCCTCCGCCGTGACTTCGCCCGCGCGAAACTTGCCCCAATAGCGGCGGCAATCCGTGCACGCGCCAACGCGTTCACCGCGATGCGCGCCCGTCACCATGGACCCGGTAATGAGCTGAATGGCGGGAATGCCCGCCGATACGGCGCCCATCAGTTGCGCGGGCACCGTCTTGTCGCAGCCGCCGATGAGCACGACCGCGTCCATGGGCTGCGCGCGAATCATCTCCTCCGTATCCATCGACATGAGGTTTCGCATGAACATGCTCGTTGGCTGCGAAAAGCTCTCGTGGATTGAGATGGTCGGGAATTCCATCGGCAAGCCGCCCGCCAGCAGAATGCCGCGCTTGAGCGCCTCGAGCAGCTGAGGCACGTTGCCATGGCAAGGGTTGTACGCGCTGCCCGTATTGGTGATGCCGATGACAGGACGCTGCAGCGCGTCGTCGGTATATCCGGCGCCCTTGATGAAAGCCTTGCGCAGGAATAGCGAGAAGCCCGTGTCGCCGTAGTGGGTCAGTCCGCCGCGCATGCCCTCGGGATCAGCGGAATCCTTTTCATTCGGTGAGTTCTTTTCGGACATAGCCACGAGCCTCGGGTCGGTTCAGATGGGTCAAAACGCGGGCAAAGCGCCGTCGCCGGTAAGCGTACTGCGAATCGTGCAACGCGCAAGGCGCGCAGTGCGCCCTTCGCGCACGATATTACAAATCACCTTCAATAGCAGATTGAACCGAATGCGCGCACACTCGGTCAGTCGAGGTACCGGATTTGCTTGCTGTGATCCTTTCGGCCCATTGAAGCGAAATCATGTCGACGAAACAGACCCAACCCGATCCTTCCAGCGAGCCTTCCCGCACGGCTCCCAGCGCGAAAGTGCCCGCGCATGCGCAGGGCGCACCGGTGGCCCCCGCCTCGCCTGCCGGCAAGCATCCTGCGCCGCCCTGCACGCTCGTGATCTTCGGCGCGGGCGGCGATCTGACCCAGCGCCTGTTGATGCCGGCGCTTTACAACCTCGCCGTCGATCGGCTGCTCGACGACGGCATGCGGATCATCGGCGTGAATCACGGCGAGCGCGAAACCCAGGCGTGGTCCGACGATCTGCACGCCGCGCTGCAAAAATTCGCCGCCGACAAGGCTAGCACCTTCCACGCCGGCAATCTCGACGACAAGGCGTGGGACTGGGTCGCGCAGCGCCTCACCTATATGGCGGGCGAATTCGAGGACGACGGCGCCTATCAGCGGCTCGCGCAGCAACTGAACGGCAAGTCTCACGGCAACGCCGTGTTCTATCTCGCGGTGGGCGCGCGCTTCTTCAAGCCGATTATCGAGCGCCTCGGCAAGGCCGGTTTGCTCGACGAGGGCAACGACAGCAACGGCGCGTTCCGCCGCGTCGTGATCGAAAAGCCCTTCGGTGCCAATCTCGCTTCGGCGCGCGACCTCAACCAGCACGTGCTGAATTTCGCGCAAGAATCGCAGGTCTATCGCATCGACCATTTCCTCGGCAAGGACACGGTGCAGAGCATACTCGCGCTACGTTTCGCCAATGCGATGTTCGAGCCCGTGTGGCGGCGCGAGTACATCGACAGCGTGCAGATCACGGCTTCGGAAGTGATCGGCGTGGAGGGCCGCGGCAAGTTCTACGAGCAGACCGGCGCGTTTCGCGACATGGTGCCCAATCACCTCTTTCAGCTGCTCGGCATGGTCGCCATGGAGCCGCCCAATTCGTTCGACGCCGAAGCGGTGCGCAACAAGAAAGCCGAGATCTTCGAAGCGCTCAAGCCGCTCGCGCCCGACGACGTGGTGTTCGGACAATACGCAAAAGGCCCGGCGGGCGTGGGTTACCGCGACGAGCCGAACGTGGCGAAAGACAGCCGCACGGAAACCTATGCGGCCGCGCGCGTGCAGATCGACAATTGGCGCTGGGCGGGCGTGCCGTTTTATCTGCGTACCGGCAAACGGCTGGCCGCGCGACGCACGGAGATTTCCGTGCAGCTAAAGAGCGTGCCGTTTCTGCTCTTTCGCGACACACCGGTCGATGCGCTCACGCCCAACGTGCTGACACTGCGTATCGATCCGTCGCATGGCACGAGCTTCGACTTCAACGTGAAAACGCCGGGGCCGGTCGTACAGATCGGCCCGGTGCATTCGTCGTTCGATTACGACGACTTCTTCGCGGAGCACGCCAACGTCGGCTACGAAACGCTGCTTTACGATTGCATGCTCGGCGACCAGACGCTCTTTCAACGCGCCGACGCCATCGAAGCGGCATGGTCGGCGGTGGATGGCGTGTTGCATCCGGAACTCGACGCCGCGCTTCCCGTGTACGACTACGCGGCGGGCAGCGAGGGCCCGGCGCAAGCCGATGCGCTGCTCGCGCGCGACGGCCGCGCATGGCGCGCGCTCGAGCAGCCGCAAACAAAGAAGAAGTGAACCAGAAAACTAAGGAGAACGTATGGCCAAAATCGAAAAAGCGGTCAAGAAAAGCGCGGTAAAAAGCACGGCAAGCGCGAAGCGCGCCTCGCAGAAAATCGAAAACATTCTCGCCATCGACATAGGCGGAACGGGCCTGAAGGCCGCGATCGTCGACGCAAACGGCACCATGCGCACGGAGCGCGTGCGCGTGGCGACGCCGCATCCGTGCCCGCCCGCCTTGCTGGTCGAAACGCTTGCGACGCTCGTCGACCCGCTCATCAAGCACTATCCCTCAACGCGCGTTTCGATCGGCTTTCCTGGTTTCGTGCGCAACAATCATGTGATTACGGCGCCGCATCTCGGGCTCGATGACTGGAACGACGTGCCGCTCGCGCAGATGCTGGGCGAGCGGCTCGGCATCGCTTCGGTGCGCATGATCAACGACGCGGAAATGCAGGGCCTTGCCGCCATCGAAGGGCACGGCCTCGAATTCGTGATGACGCTCGGCACCGGCGTGGGCACGGCCATGTTCCGCGACGGCGAATTGATGC
The DNA here is from genome assembly GCF_905220185.1 of Paraburkholderia sp. J11-2. NCBI lineage: Bacteria > Pseudomonadati > Pseudomonadota > Betaproteobacteria > Burkholderiales > Burkholderiaceae > Paraburkholderia > Paraburkholderia sp. J11-2. Next base: position 82,331 of record NZ_CAJMYY010000009.1, read on the forward strand.
CGCACCTCGAACTCGCGCATCACCCGGTCAGCAAGAAACGCGCGTACGACGAGTACATCGGCGACGCCGCACGCAAGAAGGCCGGCAACAAGCGCTGGAACGCGCGCGTCGAGAAGATCATCGGCATTCTCGACTCGCTCGTGCACTACGACAAGCTCTGGATAGGCGGCGGCAACGCGGCTCGCCTCACGTTTGAATTGCCGCCAAACGTGGCGACCGTACCGAACGATCGCGGCATCGAGGGCGGCGCACGGTTGTGGCACCCGCGTTCGGTGCGCGAAACACAGCCGCTGCCCGCGGCTACACAGCGCGCGGGCAAAGCCAGGTAACCCGCTCACACCGGGCCAGGCGCGCGCCGCTTCATTTGCGAGCGCCCCCGCCCCCATCGGCGAAGAGTTCGATCACGAGTTCGCGCAGCCAGCGGTTGCCTTCGTCGTGCTGCACGCGCGCGTGCCAGAGCAGATGAATGGGCGCCGCGGGCAGCTTCATGGGCAGCGCGCTCAGGCTCAATGAAAACGGCTTGGCGAGTTGCAGCGCAAGCCGCTCCGGCACCGTGGCGATCAGGTCGGTACGTTCGAGGATATAGCCCACGCTCATGAAGTGCGGCACGGAAAGCCGCACCTGGCGCTTCACGCCGCGCCGTTTCAGCCATTCATCGACCTGACCGTGCCCCGTGCCGGCCGAGACCACCACCAGATGCTCGGCCTCGCGCCATGCCGCGAGCGTGAGCGGCGCGTTCTCCAAAGGATGACCGCGCCTGAAAAGGCACACATAGCGCTGATCGAACAGGCGCCGCTGGTAGAAGCCGCCCTTGAGCTGCGGCAGCAAGCCAATGGCGAGATCGACGCGGCCTTCAGCCATTTCGTCGCTGAGATTGACGCCGGTATTGCGCACGGTATTGAGCGCGACGCCCGGCGCCGCACGCGAGAGGCGCTCCAGCAGCGCAGGCAGAAACACGACCTCGCCGATATCGGTCATGCCGATCGTCATGGTGCGCGTGGCGCGCAGCGGATCGAAGCCGGTCACGGGATTGAGCGCGCCATGCAGCGTGGCGAGCGCCTGCGCGACCGGGTCCGCAAGACGCAGCGCGAACGGCGTGGGCACCACGCCGCCCGGCCCGCGCACGAAGAGCGGATCGCCCAGCAGGCGGCGCAGCTTCGCGAGCGCGTTGCTCACGCCGGGCTGGCTCATGTTCATCTGCTCGGCCACGCTCGCCACGCGCCGCTCGCGCATGAGCCGGTGAAAGAGCAGCAGCAGGTTGAGGTCGATATCGCCGAGTTCCATTCATTCAATCCAGTGATGAAGCAGATTCACTCCATTTTATTGTGCAATGAGTTGCCGCTGCTGAGAATACGGACACGGTGTGCACGTGAAGAAGCCGCGCTAGCCGACCCCATAAATCTGAATATCGGAGACACAGTCATGAAACAGCGTGATCTGAAGATTGCGATTGTCGGCGCCGGCATTGGCGGCCTCACGCTTGCGCTCGCGCTGCGCGAGCACGGCATCGACGCACAACTTTTCGAGCAGACCGACGAACTGCGCGAAGTCGGCGCGGCCGTCGCGCTTTCGGCCAACGCCACGCGCTTTTACGAGCGCATGGGCCTGCGCCCGGCCTTCGAAAAAGTATGCGCGGAAGTGCCGGGACTCGTGTATCGCGACGGACGCAGCGGCGATGTGATCGGCCACCATCGCGGCGCGCCCGACTATCGCGGGCAATTCGGCGGCTCGTACTGGGGCGTGCATCGCGCCGACCTGCAGGCGGTGCTGTCGAGTGCGGTCGGGCTCGAGCACATCAAGCTCAGCCATCGGCTCGTCGATCTCGCGCAGCATGCCGATCGCGTGAGCCTGACGTTCGCGAACGGTGAGCGCGTGGACGCCGATCTCGTGATCGGCGCCGATGGCGCGCGCTCGATCACGCGGCGCTGGATGCTGGGCTACGACGATGCGCTGTATTCGGGCTGCTCCGGCTTTCGCGGCGTGGTGCCGGCCGGTCGCATGGACCTGCTGCCCGATCCCGAGACCATTCAGTTCTGGGTCGGGCCGGGCGGCCATCTGCTGCACTATCCGATTGGCGACAAAGGCGATCAGAACTTCCTGCTCGTGGAGCGCCATCCGTCGCCGTGGCCGTCGCGCGAGTGGGTCATGCCCGCCGAGGAAGGCGAGCAACTGCGCCTTTTCAAGGACTGGCACCCCGCCGTCGTGCAGATGATCACCGCCGTGCCGATCAGCCAGCGCTGGGGCCTCTTTCACCGTCCGCCGCTTGGCCGCTGGAGCAAGGGCCGCATCACGCTGATCGGCGACGCCGCGCATGCGCTCGTGCCGCACCACGGCCAGGGCGCGAACCAGTCGATCGAAGACGCCGTGGTACTGGCCGACCAGTTGGCGAAAGCGGGGCCCGGCAACTGGCGCGAGGCGCAGGAGGCCTACGAGCGCCTGCGCCGGGGCCGCACGCGCAAGGTGCAGTACGCTTCGATCACCACGGCGGACGTGCTGCATCTGCCCGATGGTCCCGCCGCCGAGGCGCGCAACGCCCGGCTCGGCTCGCGTGCAGGCGTGCTGAATCATCTGGACTGGATCCATGATTTCGACGCGCTGGCGCAGGAGCCGAACGACCGGCAGGGCGGCACCTGGCTTTGAGGCGGTGCGCAAGCTGCGCAGTTAATGATCCGTTAATCTCGGCGCACTAGAATCGCCGGTTTAAACTGACCATTTCCGCCCAAGGAGCGCCCATGCAACTCACCGCCGACTCGCGCTACGACCTCGTCGCGCGTCTCTTGCACTGGCTCGTCGTCGCACTCGTGGCGGCACAGTTCGTGATCGGCTGGACCATGCCCGACGTGCACCGCGACACGCGCCCCGTTGGCGAGATCGCGTGGCATCTGGGCGTCGGCACGGCGCTCCTTGCCGCGATGGCCTGCCGTCTGGTCTGGCGCGCGACCCATCGTCCGCCGCCCGACGACCAGACGCCGTTCATGCGCGCCGTGGCGGCCCTCACCCATCTCGGCCTTTACGCCCTGCTGATTGCGGTGCCCGTGCTCGGTTGGATCAACGCGTCGTCGCGCGCGTGGGAAGTCACGCTGTTCGGCGCCATCCCCCTGCCTGCGCTCTCCACTGCGGGTTCGTCGTTCGGGCACGCCATGGGCGACGTTCACAGCGTGCTCGCATGGGTGCTGTTCGGGCTCATCTGCCTGCATGTGGCCGCGGCGCTCTTCCATCGTTTCGTGCTCAACGATCGCGTGCTGCAGCGCATGAAGCTTTAGCCCTGATTGGCCGTTCAGTGATGCCGCGGCGCATCCGGCTCGGTCACGAAGCCAACCTTCGCGAGTCCTGCGGCGCTTACGGCCGAGAGCAGCTTCGCGACTCGCTCATACGGCGTGGCGCGATCGGCCGAGAGCCGGATTTCCGGCTGCGGAGTGAGCCGCGCCGCGGCAGCGAGCCGCGCAGACAGCCCTGACTCCTCGACTGGCTGCGCGTTCCAGCTCATGTGGCCGAGCGCATCCACGACGATATCGACGTGCGGCGCGGCCAGATTCTCGCGCTGACTGCTCGCGTGCGGCAAAGCCAGCTTCGTGGCATGGTGCAGAACCGGCAATGTCACCATGAAGATGACGAGCAGCACGAGCATCACGTCGATCAGCGGCGTCATGTTGATGTCAGCCCCTGGCAGCGCATCGTCGTCCAGGTCGCGGTCGTCGTTCATACCCGCTCCTTCAATGTTGCCGCCGGCATGGGCGCGCTACCCGTGAGCAACAGCGCGTGCAAGCCGTAAGCGAAGCGGTTGAGCTGCGCGGCGATATCGCGCGACACACGCGCGAGCGCGTGATAGCCAAGCACGGCCGGAATCGCCACGCACAGACCGAACGCCGTCATGACGAGCGCCTCGCCAACCGGCCCCGCGACATGTTCGAGACTGGCGTCGCCATTCGCGCCGAGGGCCAGCAGCGCATGGTAGATGCCCCACACCGTACCCAGCAGGCCGACAAACGGCGCCGTGCTGCCAATCGATGCAAGCAGACCGAGTCCGCGCTGAAGACGCGCGGAACTGTCGCTCACGGAAGCCCTGAGACTGCGCAGCAGCCAGTCGCTCAAGTCGACGCGCCCCCGGTGTGCGGCGCCGCTCGCCTCGTGATGCGCCAGCGCGCGCTGGCCCGCGCTAGCCAACTCGAAGAACGGCGTGCCGGGGCGGCCCTCGATCTCATCGCCGGCCGAGCCGCTTTCCCAGAAGCTTCTTTGCGCGGCGCCTGCGTGGCGGCGCAGACGCGCGAACTCGAACGCCTTCAGTACGATCACCGACCATGACACGACCGACATCGCCGCGAGCAGCGCCGCGACGAAGCGCGTCATCGGATCGCCCTGAGCCCACAGGTGCGTGATTCCATAAGTTGGCATGAGGTCCTCCGTTTCATTCGCTGAGGGTGAACGCAAACGGCACGTCGGCGCGTGCCGGCGCCGGTTTGCCGTCCTCCACATACGGCTGGCAGCGGCTCGCGAGCGCCGCGGCGCGCGCCGCTTCGTCAAGCCTCGCGAAGCCGCTGGTCGTCGCTATGCGCGCGGCGACTACGTGGCCGTCCGCAGCGGTATCGAGTTCGATGACGGCGGTCCCCGCCTCTGCTCGGCGCAAGGACTGCGCGGGATAGTCGGGTTTCGTGAGTGCGCAATCGAGGTGGGCGACGTGGCGGGGCGCGTCGGCGACGGGCGCCTGGGCGGCCGGCGTGGGTTGCGGTTGCGGCGCGGCTATACGATCCGTTGGCATCGCGGCTTCGGGTGCGGTGTGTATCTCCGGTCGTACCGCTGGCGCTGGCGTCGTGCGGCTGACCTCTTTCGCATGCACTCGTGTCGCTACACGCGTTCGAGCAGGTGGCACAGCGACATTTCGGATTGCTTCATGAATTGACGGGCTCGGGAATGGCGTTGGCGCAGGCGCTTCGCTCTTTTGCGGCACCGACGGCACCGGCGCGGTCAGCACCGCGTCTACGACCTTCATGCGCGCCCGCACGTCATGTGACACCGGCGCCTCCCACCGCACCATCGCAATCAGCGCGGCATGCAGCGCAAGCACAGCCGCGACCACGCCCGCGATCGCGGCGCGCCGCCCAAACGTCGGGTGGGCGAACGCCATACTCTCGCCACGATCGAAGCGCGCAACGACCGACGTCATGTCGATTCTCCACTCAAAGCGCGAGCGAGTTCTGCTTGCTGCGGAACACGATTGGCCGCTCATCGTCGCGCGTTGGCCGTCTTGCGATTTGCACGGCCCGCACGATGCGCTCGTGATGCGGCGACTTCGCACACACCGGGTCGGCCGCGGCGGCATCGCCAGTCAGCATGTAAGCCTGACAGCGGCAGCCGCCATGATCGGCGTGACGCTCGTCGCAACTGCGGCAGGGCTCGCGCATCCAGCCGTCGCCACGAAACGCGTTGAACGCTTCGCTCTCGTACCATATCTTTCGCAGAGGCACGTCGCGCACGTTCGGCAATACGAGGCCCGGCAGCGAACGCGCCGCGTGACAAGGCAAGGCTGCGCCGTCTGGCGCCACGCCGAGAAACACGCTCCCCCAGCCGCTCATGCATGCTTTGGGCCGTTGCTCGAAGTAGTCGGGCACAACGAACAGAATGCGGCACCGCTCGCCAACGCGATCGCGATACCGGTTCACGGTCTCCTCGGCTTCGCGAAGCTGCTCGGCGGTGGGCATCAGTTGATCGCGGTTCAGCATGGCCCAGCCGTAATACTGCGTGTTCGCAAGTTCCAGATAATCGGCGCCCAGTTCGAGCGCCATGTCGATGATCTGCGCGATATGCGGCAGGTTGAAACGATGCAGCACGCAGTTGAGCACCATGGGATAGCCATGCGCCTTCACGAGCCGCGCGACGTTGCGCTTGAGCTCGAACGTGCGCGTGTTCGTCAGAAAGTCGTTGAGTTCGCGCGTGGAATCCTGCATCGACACCTGAATATGATCGAGCCCGGCCGCCTTGAGCCGTTCGATGCGCTCGACGTTCAGGCCGATGCCGGACGTAATCAGGTTCGTATAGAAGCCAAGCTGCCGTGCATGCCCGACGAGCGTTTCCAGATCGTCGCGCAACAGCGGCTCGCCGCCGGAAAAGCCAATTTGTGCCGCGCCCAGTTCGCGCGCGGCGCTGATGGTCGCGCGCCATGCTTCGGTGTCGAGTTCTTCGCCATGCCGCGCGAAGTCCACCGGGTTGTAGCAGAACGCGCAATGCAACGGGCAGCGATAGGTCAACTCGGCGAGCAGCCAGAGCGGCCTGGGCAGGAGAGCGGTATCGGTCGTCATGTCAGTCGAGCCACCCGCGCAGCCGCGCGTGATCGAGAAAGCGATAGACGTCCGGCGCCAGCTCGGAGGTGCTGAACAGGCGCTCCAGCTCGCCAATGATTTCGTCGAGTTCGTGCGCGCCGTCACAACGCACGAGTATTTCACCCGCGCTCGAATTGAGCTGCACCATCCCTTCGGGATAGAGCAGCACATACGCGTCCTGGGCCGCCTCCCATTGCAAGCGGTACATGCCGCGCAAACGCGGGCGCAGCGGCACGCCGCTGCCTGCATCGGGCATTATCGGGTTCATAGGGGCCATGCCTTTTCGACCGCATCGAGGATCGACCAGAGAATATCGAGCTTGAACTGAAGGATCCCGACGGCACGCTGCTGTTCGGCGGCCGAGCGGAAATGGCTCAGCGTCACTTCGAGCCCGTGTTCGACATCGCGTTGCGCGAGCGGCACGCGGCTGCGGAAATACTGAAGGCCTTGCGGCTCGATCCACGGGTAATGCGACGGCCAGCCCGCGAGCCGGTCGAGGTGAATTTGCGGCGCGAACATCTCCGTGAGCGACGAGCACACCGCTTCCTGCCATGGCGCGCGCCGCGCGAAATTCACATACGCGTCGACTGCGAAGCGCACGCCTGGCAACACAAGCCGTTGCGACCACATCGTTTCGCGATCGACGCCGACCGCTTCCCCCAGCCGCACCCAGGCTTCAATGCCGCCTTCGTTCTCGCCTTGCCCGTCGTGGTCGATGAGACGCTGGATCCAGCGGCGGCGCGTTGCGCGGTCGCCGCAGTTCGAAAGGATCGCCGCGTCCTTGAGCGGAATGTTGATCTGGTAATAAAAGCGGTTCGCGACCCACCCGCGAATTTGCGCGGGAGAGCAGCGCCCGCCGTTGAGCATGCGGTTGAATGGATGATGAATGTGATAGCGTGATTCGAGTGTACGCAGGCGCGCTTCGAATTCATTCGTAGTCCATGGTATTTCGCGCGTGTCCGGCAACATGAGAGGTGCGTTCATCGTCATACCTCAAATTGCATGCCGTCGTGGGCCACGTCGATACCGTGTGCACGCAGTTGCGCGTGTTCGACGGAATGCGGGTCGAGAATCGGGTTCGTGTTGTTGATATGCGTAAGCACTTTGCGCGTGGCGCGCGGTAAGGTGTCGAGCCAGTCGATCATGCCAGGCCGGCCGCCGGCGCCGCGCTGCGCGAGATGCCCCATGTCCGCAGCGTATTTCGTCGAGAAACCGAGGTCGATCATCTCGGTGGTGGTCCAAAACGTGCCGTCTACGAGCACAAGGTCGGCGCGGCGCATGGTGCCGAGTACATCGGTATTCACCTGTGCGAGACCCGGCGCGTAGAACGCCCGCGTGCCCGCTTCGATGTCCTCGATCAGGAGGGCCACGTTATCCCCCGGCGCGGATGCCTCGCGGCGAGGCGAATAAGGCGGCGGTTTGCTCTCCACGGGCACCGCGGTAAAGCGCAGCCCGGCGCAAACAGCCATGGTGAACGGCTCGCCTGGCGCGACCGTATGCGCCTCTACGCCGCAGTAATGGCCAAGCAGCGGCACGAGCGGCAAGCCGCTCGACAGATCGTCGAGCACGGGCGCACACGCATAGAGTGGCAACGGCGACGTGCGTTCACGCAGCATCAGCAGGCCCGTGACATGGTCGATCTGCGCGTCGGTCAACACAACGGCCGCGATCGCGCTATCGCGCATTGCGCGCGCGGGTTGCAGGTCGGGATGCGCGCGCAACTGCGCGAGCAGATCCGGCGACGCGTTGACGAGCACCCAGTCCACGCCGTTGCCGCTCACCGTAATCGACGACTGCGTGCGCGGCAGCAGGTCTGCACCAGATTGCCTCGCACGGCGGCAGTTCGCGCAGTTGCAGTTCCATTGCGGCAGGCCGCCGCCCGCGCCTGAACCCAGTATTCTGATCTTCATGATCGTTCTCGCTGCATGCCGCCCACTCGGCCTTCATGGCTGAGCGGACGGCACACTGCCGTGCGCTCAGCGGTTGGCGATATACATCGTGATTTCGAAGCCGAAACGCAGGTCGGTATAAGCGGGGGTCGTCCACTGCATGACATGTCTCCTTGTTTGAGATTGAGTCGCAATACCGCATCGAATGTGCGGCCAGTCTCTTCAAAGCAAGGGACATGCCGGTGCGAGCCAGCGCTCGTCCGATGCAGCCAATGCTGCACGCGTGGCGAAGGGTGTTGCGTTTCGGAACACGGGTGCTACAGGATGCAACACCCGTGGGACAGAGGACGAGAAAGGCAGTGACCTGGCGGCGCGCCGCGAATTGGCGCTTCAGGCGTCGCCCGACCCGCGGCCTGGATCGGCGCAAGGCATCTTGCGATAGATGGTGTTGCGCGACACGCCCAACGCCCGCGCCGCAGCCGAAACGTTGCCGCCATGGCGCGCCAGCGTGGCCGCAATGGTCGAAGCCGTCACGTCTTCTAGGCGTGCGTCCTCCAGCACCGAAACGTCCGCAAACGCGGGCGCCGCGGCCAAAGCGTGCGGCTCGCCTCGGCAGCGCAAATCGTCGAAGAAGTCATCGGGCAGATGCTCGCGGCGAATCTGGCCGTCGTCGTCGACCATGGCGGCGGCCGTGCGCAGCAGGTTGCCGAGTTGCCGGAAGTTGCCCGGCCACGCACAGCGCTCGAACAGCGCCATTACGTCCGGCGCGACGCTGAGCGGCAGCCGGTTCGTACGTCCGTGCGATTCGCGGTGCAGGAGCTTCTGGATCACGACTGCGAGATCCGTGCGGTCGCGCAGCGGCGGCAAGCGGACCACGAGGCCATTAAGCCGGTAATACAGGTCCTCGCGAAAGCGGTTCTGCGCGATCATCTCGCGCAAATCGCGGTGCGTGGCGCAAATGATCGCGACATCAACGGGAATGGTCTTCGTCGAGCCGAGCGGATTGACCATGCGCTCCTGCAGCACGCGCAAGAGGCGCACTTGCAGTGGGTACGGCATGTCGCCGATCTCGTCGAGAAACAACGTGCCGCCATTTGCCTGCAACAGCTTGCCCGCCGAGCCCTTGCGCCGCGCGCCGGTAAACGCGCCCTCCTCGTAGCCGAACAGCTCCGATTCGATCAGCGATTCCGGAATCGACGCACAATTCACGGCCACGAACGGCCGGTCGCGGCGAGGCGAGTCGTTGTGAATGGCCTGCGCGAGCAACTCCTTGCCCGTGCCGGTTTCGCCGGTGACGAGAACCGGAATGTCCTTGCCGATCACCTTGCGCACCTTCGCGATCACGAGCGCCACCTGCGGGTCGCCCGTGTCGAGGTAGCTCAGGCGCGAGAGCCCCATGGAAGGCGGCTGCGCCATCGCGCAGGCAGATGGCTGCGAAAGCGCGTCGTGCACCACGACAGGCCGGGCGCCTTCGGCCAGCGTTGCGCGCCTGAACTGCACGCGCGCGCAAACCACCGCCCCGTTGACCAGATTGAGCATGAGGTGCGACTCCAGGCCCGAGCGCATCCGGTCGATGAGTTGCGCGCTCGTGGTCTGGAACAGCGACGACAGCGTATGGGCCCGCAGTGCGGCGAGCGAGAGGCCGAGCTGGAACTGCGCGCTGCGGTTGGCCGAAAGAAAACGCCCGTCGCTCGTGAACGCGATGATGCCCTCCATGAGCGTGCCGAGAAATTCCGGGCGGCCATGAAACGAGACCTGCAGCGTCTCCTGAAAAGTCGTCGCAAATAAGTGATTCTCAATCATCTGCACGGACATGCGCGCAAGCGCCATGGTGTGCTGGTGATAGCTGCGATGGTCACCCGTTACGTCGAGCACGCCGATCACGTCGCCGTACGGGTCGAAGATCGGCACGCTCGAGCAGGTGAGGAAACGGTTCGCCGCGAGGTAATGCTGATCGCCATGCACGACCATGGCGCAGCGCTCGGCGAGCGCGGTGCCGATTGCGTTGGTGCCCTGGCGGTCCTCGGCCCAGTTGGCGCCGGGCCGCAGCGCGACCTTCTCGGCGCGCTGGAGAAAATCGTCGTCGCCGATCGAATGCAGGATCAGGCCTTCTGCATTGGTCAGCACGATCATGCTTTGCGTGTTGACGATCTGCTCGTGCAGCGTTTCCATTACGGGCGTGGCGTGCATGCACAACACGCGGTTCTGCTCGCGCTTCAACTCGAGCCCCGCGCCTGAAAGCACGTCGTAATCGGGTCTCGCCGTTGCGCGCAGACCGAATGTCTCCGATCGTTCGTGCGCCTTCTGAATCGATGGCGCGGGCCAGCCATTGCACACCGGGACCGCTTGCCCCGCGGCCATATGAACGTCGTCGCGCATACTCTCCTCCACGATTGGCCGGTACCTTGCCGGACACTTCAGTATTTCTCGGTGTCCTCTATTAGCAAGCTCTGGGCCATCCGGCCATCGAATCGAGCTGGCCGGTTTGCGCCGAACGCGCACGCGACGCGCAACACGCTGTGTAAGCGAACCGTATGCAAAGCTGCCTGCGTCGATCAAAACGCGTGGCGCAGCGATTCGCCATCCTGTGTATTACCGCAAATGGTCCGCATGGAGGAATGCGGACTCACCCCGATGCGCGCATCAGTCGCGGCGTTCAATCCCAGGCGTAATGAAGGCCCACCCAAAAACCGCGCGGTGCGCCTGGTCCGACGAATTGCTCGTTCACGGGGTTCGCGCCATCGAACGTGTGGCCGGAGCCGTTGAAGAAGTTCTGACCCAGCACGCCGAAGCTCGCGTAGCGCTTGTCGAACAGGTTCGTCACGCTCGCGTAGATCTCCAGCCGTTTCGTGACGCGATAGCGCGTGTCGAGATCCACGAGCAGATAACCCGCGATTTTTCCATTGGAATCCTGATTGTTTTCGTCGCCTTGCGCATACACGCCGCTGCGCCACGTGATGTTGGTGCCGATGTTCCATTGTGCCGTGGCCGCGTAGTCGAGCCGCAGCTTGACGGCATGCGCCGGAATGCCTGGCACATGGTCGCCAGGCCGCACCGTCACGACGCCGTTCGCATCCGCCGACGAGTTCGCGGGGCTTTGCTCGGTCCATGTCGAGCGGTAGGTCGCATCCACATAGCTGTAGTTCAGTCCAATGCCAACGGGGCCGAACGTCGTGTGCCCCGCCAGTTCGACACCCTGGCGGCGGGTTTTGCCGACGTTCTGAAAATAGCCCTGCGTGCTGCCTGCTGCGCTCACGAACTCGATGTCGTTGGAAAGCGTGGTGCTGAATGCGGCGGCGCTCCACGTGGTCTGCGCACCGATACGACCGCGCGCACCTGCCTCGAACGTCTTCGAGACCACGGGCTGCAGCGCCGGATCGGCCACGAAGTCGTTCGGCAACGAGCACGGCGCGGCGGGGTCCGCGCACGCAAGCTCGATTGCGGTGGGTGCGCGCATGCCTTCGTTATAGGTCGCGTAGAAGGTAACGGTGGGCAGCGGATTCCAGTTGAGCCCCACGGCCGGATTGAAGCGCGAGAACGTGTGGTAACCGTCGAGCAGCGGTTGCACGCCGCTTTCGTCGGCAATGCGCGCGCTCGCCCAGTCGTAGCGTCCTGAAAGCGTGAGCGTCCATTGCGGCGTGAACGTGAGCGTCTCATTCAGATAGACGCCATAGTTCGCGTTGCGCGTTTTCGCATCGGTTTGCTGAACGAAATTGCCGATGCCGACTGTCGCGCGGTCGGGGGTGAAGGAGGCGTCCTGCGAAGACGAGACGTAATGCGAGTTCGCGAAATCCGCCGCTACGCCGGCAACGAGCTGGCTTCCCATGTCGCCCAGCTTGCCGAGCAGCGTGAGCTGCAGGCTCGCGCCGAAGCTGTCGGTCGTGACAACGGAGTCGACGTTCGTGCCCTCCAGCGTGTCGACGTTTCCGTCCTGGTCGATCGAGCCGTAGTCGGTGTTGTTGTTGCTGCTCACGTTCTCGTTGCGCAGATGCCGATAGTAAGCATTGCCACTCAGTTCCACATTGTCGTTGAAGAAGTGCTCGCCCGAGAGCGTGAGGTAGCCCACGCTGTTGCGGTTCAGGTCCGGAAATGTATAGGCCTGCTTCGGGTTGTCGAGAAACGAGCGCGGAATGGTCTGGCTGCCGTACAACTGGTTGTCCGCGCCGCCGCCCGACATCGACAGCGTCGTATCGTCATCGGTGTAACGCAACTTGCCGAATGCCTGGCGCACGCGGCTCGCATTATGCTCGGCCCAGCCATTGTCGTTCGTTACATTCGCGTTCGCGTAGTAGTCGATGTGCTGCCCGAGCGTGCCGCCCTGCTCGAACTGCGCGCTCTTGCGCCCCCATGAGCCGCCCGAGAAGTCGATGTCGCCGCCGGGACTCGTGCGCCCGTTCTTCGTCGTAATCGCTATCGCTCCACCCAGCGTGTTGAGACCGTAGACAGGATTCGAGCCTGGAATGAGCTGGATCTTGTCGATCGCGCCGGTCGGTATCAGGTCCCAGTTCACGACGTCGCCAAACGGCTCGTTCACGCGCACGCCGTCGACGAACACCGACAATCCCTGAGGGGTGCCGAGCACCGGCGAAGCCGTGAAGCCGCGATAGGTCAGGTTCATCTGGAAAGGATTGCCCTGGGCATCGGTCACGCTCACACCTGGCAGATTCGCGGCGAGAAAGTCGGTCAGCGTTTCGCGGTGCTGTACCGCGATGTCCTGCGCACTCACGGTCTGCACATTGGCCGGCACCTTTGCGAGCGGCGTGCCGATGCCGAGCAGCGGCGTTGTGCCGACCACCACGACCGCGGGCAGCAGGGTCGGGCTCGACGTTGCGCTCGCCGCGTTTTCATCCGCGCTTATATTCCCTGCGTTCTGCGCTTGCGCGCCGGCAAGCCCAGGCGTACCGAGTGCGACGCTCAACCCAAGCGCCGCATACGTGCGCCTCGCGCTGCCTCGGCTCACGCCCGCCACCTTCTCTGGGATCAACTTTCGTCTCCATCTGTTTTCTGCGCTCAGACCCGCTCAACGCCGAAGCGCCGGGTACAGACCGATGCGCACACAACCGTCTCCTCTTTGCCGGAATCTAGCCAGGAACGTGCCAGCCCGGTTGCAGGCAGCCTTCTCCGTGCTGCGCTTGTGCCTCGGCACGCGCGCTACCGTGCAGCGCCCGCTGCCGCGAATGCCCCACTGTCACGTTCGCCAACACTTTTCGCCTCGGCCTGTACCGGAATGCAACACATCGGCCCCATGCGGGGCACCTCGCCGGCGCGCCGGTCAACGGGCTGGATCGCCTTGTGCGCAACGCTTCGCGGCGAATGGCATACGACTTGCAAGAACGGCTGCGCACCCGGACCGGCCTCATCCCTCGCTCATCCAGCCTGACCGCTTCCCGGCCGTGCATCGACAAATATTCAGGAGACGAAGATGAAGAGACGCTCGGCTGCGGCAAGCCGGCTTGCGACCTGCGCAATGGCCATCGCGGCGGCGATGTCCCTGAACGCGGGCCCAGTGGACGCCGCCTCGGACTATCCGCCCGTGACCTATGACCGCCTGACCCGCGCGCAAAGCGATCCAGGCTGGCTCACGTACTACCGCAGCTACAACGGCCAGTCGCATTCGCCGCTCAAGCAAATCGACGCGTCGAACGTCGGCGAGTTGAAACAGGCGTGGAGCTACCAGTTTCCCGCCGAGTTGAAGCAGGGCTTCGAGGCGACGCCGATCATCAATGGCGACTATCTATTCGTCAGCACGCCGAAAGATAACGTCTACGCATTCGACGCGAAGACAGGCACGCAACTCTGGAAATACGAGCCGAAGCTGGGCGCCGAATCGTTCAAGACGGCGTGCTGCGACGTGGTGAACCGCGGCGTGGCGCTCTACGGGAAGAACGTCTATATCGCCATGCTAAGCGGCGAAATCGCCGCGCTCGACGCGAAGACCGGCAATGTGGTCTGGAAAAAGCAGATGTTCGAACCGGGCCTTGGCTACGCGTTCTCGCTCGCGCCGCTCGCACTCGACGGCTCGATTGTCGTAGGCACCTCGGGCGGCGAGTACGGCATACGCGGCTACATCGCTGCGTTGAACCCCGACGACGGCGCGATCGTGTGGAAGCGCTACACCATTCCGGACTCCGGCGAAAAAGGCTCGGAGACCTGGCCCGACGGCATGCAGGCGCACGGCGGCGGCGCTGCGTGGCTCACCGGCACCTACGACGCCGCGAGCCGCACGCTCTACTGGGGCGTGGGCAACCCGGGCCCGTGGCTCGCCGCGCTGCGCCCCGGCGATAATCTGTACTCCGATTCGCTTCTCGCGCTCGATCCGAAGAACGGCAAGCTCAAATGGCATTACCAGTACACGAGCAACGACACGTGGGACTATGACGGCGTCAATACGCCGATCCTCGCGAACATCCAGTACAAGGGCAAGGATTACGACGCCATCATTCACGCAGACCGCAACGGCTTCTTCCACGCGATCGACCGGCAAACGGGCAAGCTGATCTACGCGGAGCCGTTCGTCAAGGCGACCTCGGTAACAGGCTACACGGACGAAGGCAGGCCGGTACAGGACCCGTCGAAGTATCCGAAAGCCGGCACGACCATCGACACTTGCCCGAGCTTTCTGGGCGGCAAGAACTGGTGGTCGGTGTCCTACGATCCGGATCGGCACATTGCCGTGGTGCCCGCGCTGCATGCGTGCATGAGCCTCTCGGGCAAATCCGTGAGCTACATGGAAGGCTTGCCCTATCTCGGCGAAGGCTTCGAAATCAAGCCCGAACCGGGCAGTGAAGGTTATGGCGAGTTGCAGGCCATCGACGTGAACACCGGCAAGAAGCTCTGGGGCCACTGGAGCAAGATGCCCTGGAACGGCGGCGTGGCGACGACGGCGAGCGGTCTCGCGTTCAGCGGCTCGCTCGGCGGCCATCTCTACGCGTTCGACGTCGCCACCGGCAAGGTGCTCTGGGAAAGCCCGCAACTTGCGAGCGGCATCATTGCGCAGCCTTCCGTGTTCGAAGTCGACGGCAAGGAATACGTAGCCGTGCTCGCCGGCTACGGCGGCGCCAATCCGATCTGGGGCGGCCCGATGGCCGATGTGGCGAAAGATGTCCCGCGCGGCGGCACGCTCTACGTGTTCGCACTCGAGCGCGGCTGACCCGACGCGGAACTACGCTCCCGCTTTTCGCCGCACGCGCAAGCCACCCGCGCGTGCGTGCGGCCCCGACTTCACTGGAACGCACGATCATGAACATCCGGATCACCTATCTCGCCGTGGCCGCCGCGCTCGCGGCAGGCGGCGCGCACACCGGCGCGCATGCGGCGGCGAACGCTGTGCGTGTTTGCACGCTGCCGGGCAGCCCCACCGCTGCGCTCGACCAGGCCGTCGCGCGCGCCGTGCTGAAAACCGCCGGCGTGACCGCAACGTTCGTCACGCGCGGCATCGACGACGACGGCGGCGACGACGGCATCTCGGCACATGAGCTAGCCAGCGCGCTGGGCCGCGACTGCGACCTCGTTGCCGGTTTCCCGCGCTCGAGCGTCGCCGACGCATCGGGCTCGCAGATGATCTTTTCGCAAGGCTATCTGCGCTCGGGCTATGTGAGCGTCACGCTGCGCCACCCGCGCGCCGCCGCCGCTGCCGGCGGCAAGGAAACAGTCGCCGCGACCTGGTCCAGCCCGTCGCAGCTCATCGCCGTGCAGCAGAAGAACGCGCGCTTCGACCTGGAGAATACCTCCGAACTGACGGTCGATGCGGTCGCAAAAGGACGCGCACAGCGCGCAATCGTCTGGTATCCGGCAGTCGTGGCTTACGAGCGTGCGCATCCTCAGCAGCAATTCGCGGTTGCGGCGACGGCTTCGCCGTACGCCGACTGGCATCTCGTGTTCGCATCGGGGTCCGGCATGCGAGCGCTGCAAACACGCATAGACGATGCGCTCGCGCGCATGAACGGCGACGGCCGCCTCGCAGCACTCACGCGCGGCTGGACACTGCCGGAAAGCGCTGCGAACGAGGTGCGTTCGAATGCGGCCTCGCTCGACGGCACGAAGGCGTTGTATCGGCGCGCCGCCATGCACACGGCTGGCGCTTTCATCAAGGTCTCGGCAACCACTGGCGGCAACGCACCCGAATTCGACCACGAGCAGGTCGAGCACGGTCAACATATTTATTCGGAATCCTGTGCAAAATGTCACGGCACGCAACTCGAAGGCATTACCGCGCCCGCGCTGAGCGGACCGGCCTTTGCTCCAACGGCGAATTCGCATCTGACGATAGGCGGCATTTACCAGTACATGTCGACCAACATGCCAGCCGACCGCCCGGGCAAGATGACCGATCAGGAATACGCAGATTTGATGGCCTACCTGCTCTACACGAACGGCTACGACGCAGGCAACACGAAGCTCACCTCCGAAACCGCGCAATCGTCGACCACCCCGCTCAACGCCGGCCCGCGCCACTAACCCCACTCAGGAAACTAGCATGATTACCCGTAATCGCAGACTCTTCATCCTTCACGCCGCCGGTCTTTGCGCAGCGCTCGCGACGGCCGGGCGCGCACTCGCCGCACCGGTACTCGTCGACGAGAACGACACCACCGCGAAGTCGCTAGGCTATCGCGCGAAGGCCAGCAGCGTCGACGCCGGCAAGTTCCCGAAGTACGCTGCGGGCCAGCGCTGCGCGAGTTGTCGCTTCTATGCGGGCGCGGCGGGCGATGCCGCAGGCGCGTGCCCGATGTTCCCCGGCAAGGCGGTTGCCGCCGATGGCTGGTGCAACGTCTACGCCCAGCGCGCCTGAGTGCGCCTGAGTGCGCCTTGAGTGCGCCCGCTACGTGCCCTCACAGCGTCATGCCGCCATCGATCGTGAAGGTCGATCCCGTCATGTAGCCGGGCTCCTTGCGCGCAAGCCACGCAACGAGTCCGGCGATCTCGTCCGGGTCCGCCGCGCGCTTGAGCGCGATGGGCGGCTTGATTGCCTCGATGTGCCCGGCGGTCACGTCCGTGACCGTGGGGCCCGGCTGAATTTAACGACAATCGGCCGTGGACACCGGCCAACGAATCGTCCAGAATCGCCCAATTCACGACTTTCGCGGCCAGCCTCCGTTCGCACCATGAAAATCGCGGCGCTTTCCGACATTCACGGCAATCTGCCCGCTCTCGAAGCGGTGCTCGACGATATCGAGCGGCAACGGGCAGATGTCATCGTCAATCTTGGCGACATTCTTTCTGGCCCGCTTTATCCCTCGCAAACGGCGGACCGGTTGATGCAGCTTGGTTTGCCCACGATTCGCGGCAACCATGAAAGACAGTTGCTCGACCCGGATTGCACGCGCATGGGGCCTTCGGACCGTTTCGCGCGCGAGGCGCTTAGTGAAGCACACCTGGCGTGGGTCGGCGCATTACCTGCCACGCTATGGCTCGAAAGCGACGTGCTGCTCGTGCACGGCACACCGCAGGACGACCTCTCCTATTTCCTCGAAACCGTCACGGCGGACGGATGCCGAACCGCAACGCATGGCGAAGTCAGACGCCGCGCAGCCGAAGTCGAGGCAACGTTGATTCTGTGTGGCCATACGCACCTCGCCCGCTCGATGCAACTCGCGGACGGCCGCTTCATCGTGAACCCGGGCAGCGTGGGCCTACCCGCGTACGAGGACAGACACCCCTTCCCGCATCGCATGGAAACGGGTACGCCGCATGCCCGCTACGCGAGCGTCACGAGAGGCCCGCGCGGCTGGGAGGTGGAGTTTCGCGCCGTGGAATACGACTGGCACGCGGCCGCCGAACTCGCTGCCGCCAATGGACGACCCGACTGGGAAACGGCGCTGCGCACCGGCTATTGCTGATAGCGCCCGTGCGCAGCGCCGCGTATCGGCGTGCTACACCGTCACCACGATCTTGCCGAACTGCCCGTTGGTTTCGAGGTAGCGGTGCGCATCCACCATGTCTTCGAACGTAAAGGTACGGTCGATCACGGGCTTGAGCGCGCCGCTCTCAAGTCCCTTGAGCACGTATTCCACCGCGGCCTTGCGGCGCTCGGCGTCGCCGCTCGTGAGCCAGATGTTGTGGGCCTTCACGCTAATGACCTTCGCGATCATCTCCAGCACGGGTAGCGTCGTGGCGCGTTCATCGAGCGCGCCGTAGAGATACGCGATCCCTTGAAATGACAGCGCCGAGATGAGCTTCGCGAAGTTCGGACCACCAACCGGATCGAACGCGACGCGCGCCCCTTTTCCGCCGGTGATGCGCATAATCTCGTCAACCAGGTCCGTCTCGTCGGTCACGACCACGTGCGCCGCGCCCGCATCGAGCAATTGCTGTTTCTTGCTCGCGCTGCGTGTGAGCGCAATCGAAGTCGCGCCCGCGTAGTTGGCCATCTGGATCGCCGCGAGTCCGACACTGCTCGACGCAGCAGGCACGACAACATAGTCGCCCGCGCCCACCTTCGCGTCTTCGATCAGCGCGCCGTAGGCGGTGACATACATCATCCATACCGACGCGGCCTGCGCGAACGAAAGCGATTCAGGATGCCTGACGACCGCATAGTCCGGCACGACGATGCTTTCTCCGTACGTGTGATACTGATTCATCGAGAACGACGGGATCACATTGACCTTGTCTCCCGATGCGAAGCCCACTACGCCTTCGCCCACGGCGTCGACCATGCCGGCCGCTTCGTACCCGAGCCCTGCCGGAAAGCGCACAGGTTCGATGTACTGATCGTTTCGCCACATCGATTCCGCGCGATTCAGGCCGATGGCCTTCACCGTGATGCGAACCTCGCCAGGGCCGGGGGCGCGCACCGATTCGTCCACGAATTGCAGCACTTCCGGGCCGCCTGCTTCTGCAAACCTGATAGTCCGTGACATGATCAACTCCTGCTTCGATAGATGATGGAGCAATGAACGTCTCACAAGGCCGCTGCGGCCTGCGAGTTCGACTGATGAACGGGGCGCTTTTCGTCGCCGTGTGATCGACAATTTAGCGAGCCGCGACGCAAAGTAAAAAGACTTTCTGGGAAGGGGGGCATGCCTTGCGGGCATGGCAGGGAGGCTCACGCGTGCCGTGGCGGCTTGCGCGGCCTGTGGATCAAGGAAGGATGAGTTCGTCGAGCCGTGAAAGAAATAGCCGCAACGTGGGCGAAGCGTTGGCGCGACTGTACCCCACCACGAGGTCGACCGTCGGCGCCTCGCCCTCCAGCGGACGGCTCACAACAGACCATGGCAGCAGGTTGTTTGCATACTCCGGCATGAGCGCCAGGCCGCGCGTGGAAGCCACGAGCGACATGGCCATGGCAAGGTTGTCCACGCGGTGCTCGGTGGCCACCTCCACGCCCTGCGCCTGCAGATAGCCCACGATCACCTCGTGCAGCACACGCGCCTTGTTGGACGCCATGACGAACGGCTCGCCCGCAATGTCCTGCGCACAGATGGCGGATTTCGCCGTGAGCGGGTGATCGCTCGGCATCAGCACGACGAGCC
This sequence comes from Paraburkholderia sp. J11-2, assembly GCF_905220185.1. Classification (NCBI taxonomy): domain Bacteria; kingdom Pseudomonadati; phylum Pseudomonadota; class Betaproteobacteria; order Burkholderiales; family Burkholderiaceae; genus Paraburkholderia; species Paraburkholderia sp. J11-2. The sequence goes on from NZ_CAJMYY010000009.1 coordinate 102,008, forward strand.
GCTCGCGGTTCACCACGCGGTATTCGAGGTCGTAGCCGGGCTCCGCGCGCAGAAAGCCAAGATCGAGCTTGCCGCGCGCGAGCGCGTCGGCGACGTCCGGCGAGTAGTAACTCGAGACGGTCACGTCGATATTGGGCAACTCGTCGCGCAGCACGCTCATCGCGCGCGGCAGCCAGGTCATTTCCTGGCCTGTGAGGAAGCCCAGCGCGAACACCTTGCGCTCGGGCAGCGCCGCGCGGCGCGCAGCCTCGGCAGCAGCGTCCACCTGCGCCAGCGCGAGCCGTGCATGGTCGAGAAAGGCCTTGCCAGCGGCGGTTAGCTCCACGCCCCGCGCGCTGCGGATGAACAGCGCCACGCCGACCTGGTCCTCCAGATCGCGAATCTGCCGGCTCAGCGACGGCTGCGACGTGAATAACCGCTGCTCCGCGGCCACGGTCAGGCTGCCGGTTTCGGCCACGGCCACGAAGTACCGCAGATGCCGCAGTTCCATCGCTCTCTCCAGTCTGGCCCATGCCTCGCAGGTATGCCGGCAAGCCTACAAAGTCTTTTTCCGCCGCGCAAGCACCCTCTAGAGTTCCGCACATGGCTGCACGCACGGCGGGCATCGAGCAAGACTCGCCGCGCGCTCACAGTCTCGGCCGCCCGAAAGCCATCGCTCGCGGGTATGGCTTCAACCGTCGATCAGGAAATACGCCATGTCTCAGCTCACCGGCAAGACCGCGCTCGTTACGGGCGCCTCGCGCGGCATCGGCCGCGCCATCGCACTCTCGCTCGCCAGCGCAGGCGCGCAGGTGCTCGTGCACTACGGCAGCGCCGAGGATGCCGCCGACGCAGTCGTCGCCGAAATTCGCGCAGCGGGCGGCAAGGCCCAGAAGGTGGGCGCGAACCTGCGCGACGCCGACGGTCCGCATCAACTGGCCAAGCGCGTGCGGGCAATCGTCGGCGACCGGCTCGATATTCTCGTTGCCAACGCCGGCATCTCGAAGTCGGCGCCGCTCGAAGAGACGACTGTCGAAGAGTTCGACGACCTGTTCGCCGTGAACGTGCGCGCGCCGTACTTTCTGGTTCAGCAACTCCTGCCCACCATGTGCAAGGGCAGCAGCATCGTGCTGCTTTCCTCGCTCGCCGCGCGCGCGGCCGTTGGCGCGATTTCCGCCTATGCGGCGAGCAAGGGCGCGGTGGATACGCTCGTCGCCCACTTCGCCTCGGCGCTCGGGCCGCGCGGCATCCGCGTGAACGCCGTCGCGCCGGGCGTGGTGGCCACCGACATGTCGACCTTCACGAAAACCGAAGCGGGCCGCGCGACGGCGCTGGGTATGCAAGCGTTCAAGCGCATCGCGCAGCCGGAGGACATTGCCGAAGCCGTCACGTTCCTCGCCTCCGACGCGGCCCGCTGGATCACCGGCGACACGCTGCGCGTGGACGGCGGATCGAAGCTTTGAGACGTCGCTCGAACTTGAGCGCACCCAACAACACGAAACAATAAGGCATCCAAAATGAATGCGAACAACCTCAAACTGTTCTCACCTGCGAAAGTGGGCCCGGTGGAACTCGATCACCGCGTCGTACTGGCACCGATGACGCGCCTACGCGCCGAACCCGACCACACCCCGAGCGCGATGATGGTGGACTACTACCGCCAGCGCGCCTCGGCGGGCGGCTTGCTGATCACGGAAAGCGCGCATCCATCCTACGACAGCCGCGGCTATATCGGCGCGCCTGGCATCTATACCGATGCGCACGTCGAAGCCTGGCGGAGAATCACGCGAGCCGTGCATGCCGAAGGCGGCAGCATCTTCATGCAGATCGCCCACGACGGCCGCCAGTCGCACGTGGACCTGAGCTGGGGCAACGCGCCGGTCGCGCCTTCCGTGGTCCCGTACGAGACCACGGTGCTCACCCAGAACGGCTGGGTGCCGAACTCGCCGCACCGCGCGCTTGCGCTCGCCGAAATTCCCGCGTTGGTCGAGTCGTTCCGCCGCGCCGCCGTGCGCGCGAAAGAAGCCGGGTTCGACGGCGTCGAACTGCACAACGCGAACGGCTATCTCGCCGACACCTTCCTCCAGGACGGCACCAACAAGCGCAGCGACGCCTACGGCGGCACCGTCGAAAAGCGCGCCCGCTTCTCGCTGGAGGTGGTCGATGCGTTCGCCTCCGTGTGGGGCGCTGACCGCGTAGGCGTGCGCGTGTCGCCGAGCGGCCGCTGGGGCGCGATAACGGACAGCGATCCGCAAGCCACGTTTGGCTACTTTGCCGACCGTCTCGACGCTTATGGGCTAGCCTACCTGCACGTGATCGAGCCGCGCGTCATGGGTACCGAAACGCTGGTGGAAGGAGAAGCGCCCGTGGCTTCGGCGTTCCTGCGCCAGCACTTTTCCGGCCCGATCATCGCCGCGGGCGGCTTCGACCGGGCAGGCGCCGAACAGATCCTGCAACGCGGCGACGCCGACCTCGTGGCTTTCGGCCGCTGGTTTTCCTCGAATCCCGACCTGCCTGAACGCCTTCGCCACGGCCACCCGCTCACGCCGTACCGCCGTGATGCGTTCTGGGGCGGCACCGAACGCGACTACAGCGACTTCGGGACGTACGAAGAAGCGCACACCGCAGCTGACTGAATTCGCTGAGCACTCGCAGAACCCCCGCCTTACCCGCATACATTCACTGGAGCACTACCATGAGCACCCAACCTGTCGTTTTGATTACCGGCGCGTTGAGCGGTATCGGCCGCGCCACCGCTCTCGCTTACGCGCGCGACAAGGCGAGCGTAGTCGTTGCCGGCCGCCGCGACGAGCCTGGCCGCGCACTGGCGGAGGAACTTCGCGAACTCGGTGCGCAAGCGGAATACGTCCACGCCGACGTCAGCAAGGAAGATGACGTGCGCGCGCTGGTCGAGCGCACGATCGAACGTTTCGGGCGCATCGATATTGCGGTCAACTCAGCGGGCGTGGAAGGCGAGGCGGGTCCCGTCACCGAGCAAACGCCCGAGCGCTACGCGGCCGTGTTCGATGCGAACGTGCTCGGCACGCTGCTCGCAATGAAACACGAACTGCGCGCCATGACGGCGCAGGGCGGCGGCAGCATCGTCAACGTTTCGTCGACCATGGGCTCGCGTGGCGCGCCCAATGCGGCGCTGTACGTGGCGAGCAAGCATGCGGTGGAGGGCCTCACAAAGTCGGCTGCACTCGAAGCGGCGCCGTTCGGCGTGCGCGTGAGCGCCGTGGCGCCCGGCCCCGTGCAGACCGCCATGCTCGACCGCTTCATGCCCGACCCGGCGCGCAAAGCGGCCGCGCTCGCGGGCGTGCCGCTCAAGCGCGCGGGCAACCCCGAGGAGATTGCCGACGCGATCCGCTTTGTCGGCTCCGACGAGGCCAGCTTCATGACGGGCGAAATCCTGCGCGTGAACGGCGGCCGGACCGCGGCGTGATTTTCATTGCGCCGCCGCGCTCAACCTCCTCGCTATCAACGTGAACGCCCCTAAGGTGATTGACATGTCCACGCCTCGTTTCGATGAACTTCCCCCCGCACTCAGAACCGTGCAAACTCGCCCGCTCTTCGTGATGCGGCTCGACGTCAAGCCGATAGAGATCATCGGCCAGACCGGGGGCGCGCTGCGCCGTGTCGGCATCGTGCCGTCCGGTACGTTTGCAGGCGAACGCCTTTCGGGCGTCGTGCTCGATGGCGGCAGCGACTGGCAGACCGTGCGCGGTGACGGCAGCACGACGCTCGATGTGCGGCTGCTCCTGCGCACCGACGACGGTACGAAGCTGCTGATGTCGTATCGCGGCGTGCGTCATGGCGAGCCGGAAGTCTTGCAGCGGTTGGATCGGGGGGAAGCCGTTGACCCTGCCAGCTATTACTTTCGGACCAATCCTGTTTTCGAAGCGCCCGCAGGTCAGTACGAGTGGCTCAATCGCGTCATTGCTGTTGGCACGGGGCACCGTTTTCCGGGGGGGCCGGTTTATAGCGTTTTCGAGGTGCTTTGAGTTTTGTGCTTCGCCGGGACCCCGCCTTACGGGACCGCGCCGATATGCGGCTGCAGCGCCTTGAGCCAGCACGCCACCACCACCGCCCCGCCATCGGGTGTGCCGATCGCGCGCGCGCCCAGATAGCTCGCCCGGCCCGCGCGCGGCGTCATTCGCTCGGTGCCTTTCGCGCCCGTCTCCGCGGCGCTCACCGCCTGCGCCCACGCTTCGGCCACCGGGCACGCCGAATTCAGGGCGTTTTCCAGCGCATCGGCAGCGGGCACGAGTGCATCGAGCATCGTGCGGTCGCCCGGCTTCGCGCCGCCCAGTTCGCTGATCGCCTCGGCCGCGCCGCGCATGGCGGCGGCCCAATCCAGCGCACCGGGCTGTACTGTCTCGCCAAGCGTGCGCGAAGCGCGCAGTAGCGCTGTTGCATAGAACGGCCCGGAACTGCCCGCTATTGCGCGGCGCAATGCCGTGCTGAGCGCGGCGAGCGCGCTGCCCGGCGAACCAAGCGCGCCTTGCGGCACAGCGAGCACGGCCTGCGCGGCACGATGCATGCTCGCGCCCAGATCGCCGTCGCCGGCGCGGGAATCGAGGTCCGTGAACAGCGCTTCGTTCTCGATCAATGCGTGCGCAACGGCATCGAGCGCCGGTTTGAGACGCTGCGCCCATGCTTCGCTGGCGGCATCGGCGGGCGTTGCGCCCGACTCTGCGCGCGCTTGCGCTGCTGAAAACGCAGGCTCGATACGGATCAGCCGATTCACCGCGCCGACGCCGGGCCACGCGTGTGCTTCGGTGTCGGCGTCGAGCAATGCGAGTCTGGCGTCGTCGAGTCGCAGCACGGATATCGAACAGCCCGGCATATTGAGCGCCGAGAGAAACGTGCCGGTCCATGCGCGTTCGACCACCACATCACGTCGATTCAGGCTATCGAATGCATCGCGCATGATAATCGCCAGTTCCATCTCCGGGGTCGCGCCCAGCCCGTTCACGAGCAGCGCCACGCGCTCGCCGCTTTTCAACGCCAGGTCTTCGACGATGTTGGCGAGCAGCGTCTCCGTCAATTCGCCCGCTGTCATCGGCGTCGTGCGTTCCACGCCCTTCTCGCCGTGAATGCCCATGCCGAGTTCGATCTCGTCGTCGCCCAGCAGAAAGCCGGCTTGCTCCGCGCCGGGCAGCGTGCAGCCATCGAGCGCCACGCCCATCGTGCCGAGATTGGCGGCCGCGCTGCGGGCGATCGCGGCCACGAGTTCCAGCGCGTCGCCGCGCGCGGCCGCTGCGCCCGCGATCTTGTGCACTAGCACAGTCCCCGCAATGCCGCGCCGCTGATTGCGCTCCGTATGTCCGCGCAACGACACGTCGTCCGCCACGATGACGATTTCGACCGGAATGCCCTCGGCGCGCGCCAGTTCCGCCGCCAGACCGAAATTGAGCCGGTCGCCCGTGTAGTTCTTCACGACGAGCAGCGCGCCGTTCGGGCCAGCGCTCGCGCGGATCGCGGCGAGCACGGCGTCGGTCGAGGGCGATGTGAAGACTTCGCCGCACACCGCGGCGCTCAGCATGCCTTGCCCCACGTAGCCGCCATGCGCGGGCTCGTGGCCGCTACCGCCACCCGAGATCACCGCAACCTGGCGCGCAAGCGGGCCCGGCAGCGGATTGCGAACGAGGACGTTTTCGTCGCCAAGCACGGCGACATGCGGCGCAGTGCGCGCAATGCCTTCGAGCATCTCGCGCACCACAAACAACGGGTCGTTGACGAGCTTCTTCATGTGAGTCCCTCGAAAGAGTAACAGGGGCAGAAACAGCGCACCGCGCGATCCCTTCACGCCATGGGCGTATTGAAGCACGGGCGTCAAAACGCGCTCCGGATGTGTGCCCCGCCCGTCGTAAAAAATCCCGGCATGGCCCAGGCCGCCTAGGTAAAAACACCAATCAAAGCGGCACGTCGAACACCCGTTATTCAGGCAGTAGCGTCCGATCACGGACTTGCCCGTGCCGTCGCCGTCTGCATGCCTGGAACGCCATGGCCCCTCTGCCCGCCTCCCGCGCTGATGCCGGTGCCTTCACCCGTAACCTGCCCATTCCCGCCGAGCAACGCGGCGCAAGGGGCGATGTGCCGAATCGCGTTGCATAGCGATGAACGTAGCTGAACTATCCGCATCCATACCACAGGCCCCCTCCCGCGCGCCCGGCAAAGGCGTCGCCGCTGCGCTGGCCGTTGCGCTGATCGTATGCGTGGCAATTGGCGCGACGCTGAGCGCGAACCTTTCGCGTGGAACGGCCGACTCGCGGCTGCGTCAGGAACTGAACATCACGTCGGAACTCGAAGCCCTCCTCACGCTGCATATCGCGGCGAATACTGACTTCCTCAAAGGCGTGGGCACGGCGGGCTACACGTCGCGCGCATGGCCGATCAAGCGGGCCGCCGTGGTGGCCGGCATTTACGACCGGCTCGAGCACGACTTTGCCGGCGCGCCGCGCAATGCGCGCACGATCCGCCAGTTGCGCCAGTTGAGCGCCGTCTGGCCCGAGCAGCTCGACGCGGCCGCGCGCAATATCGCGCTCGCCGACGCGGGGGCAAAGCTCGAGCCCGCCCTGATGCAGCGCGCGAACGAAACGCTCAGCTCCATCATGTCGCTCCTCACCGAGCTGCGCTCCGGGCAACGCGAGCAAATCAGGGTGGTGCAGTTCGGCGCGCAGGCACAGCTCGCGCGGCAAAAAATCTCGCTGATCGGCACCGCGACAGCCGGCGCGCTGCTGCTGCTCTTCACGCTATTCACGAGCCACCGCGCTGCGCTTTCCCGCAGCGCAGCGAAAATCGTGGCGTTCGAATCCGAACGGCGGTTTCGTGAGTACTTCGAACAGCATCCGGTCGCGATGCTCATTTTCGACGTTCGCTCCTATACGATCCTCACCGCGAACGCCGCGGCCCAGCGTCAATACGGCGCGAGCCTGCAGCAGCTCAAGGGCATGTCGATCGAGCAGCTTCGTCCGCCTGCCGAAACCGAAGCGTTCCGCCGCGACCTGCACGGCTATGTCAATTCCGGCGCCCAAAGCGGCGCAGGCGGCGTGCGCCGGCATGTGCGCGTTGGCGGAGAAGTGATCCACGTCGATATCGCATGGCACATGCTGGACTATGCGGGCCACGATGCATGTTTCATCACGGCGCACGACGTCACGGCGCACGAGCAGGCGCGAGAGCATTTGCGCATTCGCAGCCGGGCGCTGGAGGCTTCGAGAAACGCCGTGATCATTTCGCAGGAGGTCGAGGGCGAGAGTATCGTCACCTACGCCAATGCTGCATTCGAGCGCATTACCGGCCGCGCAGTGGAGGAGGCGAAACGCGCCGAGCATTGGAGCATGCTCGATTGCGACGTATCGTCCCCCGATGCCGATACCATTCGGAGTGCCATGCAATCCGAGCGCGAAGCCGAAGGCCTGCTCAAGTGCTACAGGCCCGATGGTTCGCCCTACTGGATCGAGCTGCATGTCGCGCCCGTGCTCGACGAGCGCAACCGCCCCACCCATTGCGTAAGCGTGTTCAACGACGTTTCCGAGCGCATCCGCTATCAGGAGCAGTTGCGCCTGCAAGCCAACGAAGACTCGCTCACGCATCTGCCGAACCGGCTCGGCCTCAAGGCGCGTTTGCATGAGCTGGTCAGGACAGCGCTGCACGAGCAGCAGAAGTTTGCGCTGGTGTTCATCGACCTCGACAACTTCAAGGAGGTCAACGACTCGCTCGGCCATACCGCAGGCGACGAAGTGCTGTGCGAAGTGGCGCGCCGCCTGTCCGCCAATATTGCGCACGGCGAGATCGTCTCGCGATACGCAGGCGACGAGTTCGTCGCCGTGCTGTATGGGCGAGGCAACGCCGAGAACTTCGTCGCCGCCGCGTCGAGCATGCAGGAATCATTGACACATGGCCTGCTGATCGGCAACAAGGTCATCGTGCCCCTGGCCTGTGTCGGCCTCGCCGTGTTCCCCGATCATTCAAGCGACCCGGACTCCCTGCTCAAGTACGCCGACTCCGCCATGTATCGCGCCAAGTCGATGGGGCCCGGCAGCATGCAGGTGTTCGACATGACCATCGCCAGGCAGAACCTGGAGCGGGCGAGCCTCGCGCAGGCGTTGCGCCTCGCCGTGGCGTCGCGCGCGTTTGCCGTTGCATGGCAGGCGAGAGTCAACCCGACGTCGGGCGAAACGATGGGTTTCGAGGCGCTCGTTCGCTGGCACGATCCGGAGCGCGGTCAGGTCAGCCCCGCGTTGTTCATCCCGCTTGCCGAAGAGAATGGCCTGATCGTGCAGATCGGCGAGTTCGTTTTCGATGAGGCATGCCGGCAGGCCCAAGAGTGGGCGCGGCAGTACCCCGACATCGTTGTTTCGGTGAACGTATCGCCGGTCCAGTTCATGCGAGCGAACTTGCCCGCCATGATGGCGGAAACGCTCACGCGCACGGGCGTGAGCCCGCGCAATATCGAACTTGAGATTACGGAGGGCGTGCTCATGGCGCCCCGCTCGCTCGCCACGCTGCGCGCGCTTCGCGAGATGGGGCTCTCGGTCGCGATCGACGACTTCGGCTCGGGTTATTCCAGTCTTGGGTACATTCGCAGCTTCATGCCCGATCGCCTCAAGCTCGACATGTCGTTCGTGAGAGGCATTGGCCACTCGCGCGCGGACGAGGTCATCGTGAAAGCGGTGCTCACCCTCGGCCATACGCTCGGCATGCGTGTAGTGGCCGAGGGCGTGGAAACGCCGCGGCAACTGGAATTCCTGATCGAAAACGGCTGCAACGAGGCGCAGGGCTACTTGTTTTCACGCCCGGTCGATGCCGCGAGCGCGCAGACCTACCTGGAAGCGAGCCATGCGGCCAGCGTTCACCCGCGCTAACCTGCTCAGGTGGCTCACAGGGCCGCGCGCCATTTTCCATGGCAGCCTCGCAGTCGCCTTCATCATGGCGTCGCTGTGCGCGACGGTGCTCTACGAGAGCCGCCACGACGCCCTCGAGCGCGCCCGGGAGAACTCGCGCAACGTCGCGCTCGTCGCCGAACGCGACATCGAGCGCAATTTCGAGCTTTACGCGCTTTCGCTGCAGGCCGTGGTCGACGGCATCGGCCGGCCCGACGTCATGGCGTTGCCCGCGCACCTGCGCAGCCAGCTGCTGTTCGATCACGCCATTACCGCGGAATATCTGGGCTCGATACTGGTGCTCGACGAAGCGGGCAACGTCGTCATGAATTCGGCCACCGACACGCCGTCGAAGGCCAATTTCGCCGACCGCGACTACTTCACGGTTCAGCGCGAGAATCCCTATGCTGGCCTGTACGTGAGCGCGCCATACCGTTCGCGCCTGCGCAACGGCGCGCCAAGCATTGCGTTGAGCCGAAGACTGTCGCATCCCGACGGATCGTTCGCCGGCATCGTCATGATCGCGATAAACCTCGAGTATTTTCACCAGCTGTTCGCCGGGCTCTCGCTCGGCCCGCACGGGGCGATTTCGCTGATCGCGCAAGACGGCACCATGATCATGCGCCAGCCCTACGACCCGGCCGTGGTGGGGCGCAACATCCGCAACGCCAGTACGTTTCGCCACTTTGTGAGCGCGAAAGAAGGGAGTTTCTCGGACACGTCGTCGATCGACGGCACACGCCGCCTGTATTTTTTCCGCAATTTCCCGCGCCAGCCGCTCATCATCATGGTGGCGGAAGCCGAGCCCGATATCTACGCTGCGTGGCGGCGGCGTGCGCTGACCATCGGCACGCTCATGGGCACTTTCGCCATTGGCTTCGTCGCGCTTTCATTCGTGCTCGCCACGCAATTGCGGCGCAGAATGCTCGCCGAGTCCGAACTGCAGTTGCTCGCGCGCACGGACAGCCTCACGGGCCTGAACAATCGCCGCACGCTCGGAGAAATCCTCGAACAGGAGTGGTGGCGCGCAAAACGCGCGCGCAGCGTGTTCTCGCTGCTCTTCGTCGATATCGACCGGTTCAAGGACTATAACGACCAGTACGGTCACCAGGCCGGCGACGACGCACTCGCCGCCGTGGCACGCTGCATTGGCGAAAACATCCGCCGGCCCGCGGACACCGCCGCCCGTTACGGCGGCGAAGAGTTCATCGTCGTGTTGCCCGATACGCTGCTGGAAGGCGCCTGTGCGATCGCCGAGAAAATCCGCCATGCGATCAGCGAACTGGCCATCGAGCATGCGGGCAGCGAGTATGGTCGCGTCACGGCCAGCATTGGCTCGGCAAGCTGGTCGCCCGACCACGATGTCGATGTCACGCAGATCATCAAGGCGGCCGATCAGGCGCTGTACGACGCCAAGGCACGCGGCCGCAATCGCGTTGCCATGTGTGGTGCCTGAGTGCCGCGTGCGCCGTGCTCAAGCCGCGCGGCTAGGGGCTGGCAACCCCGCTGGCCGCGTCCGCATGCGCTGGGCGCGGCGCATCTTGCCCTCCCCCAAGCGCGACATAGAGCGAAGCGCCGTTTTGTAGCGCCGCCGCGCGTAGCTGAATCAATTGCTGTTGGGCTGCGAACAGGCTGCGCTTCGCATCGACCACTTCCAGGTAGATGGAAATGCCGTTCTGGTAGCGCAGTTCGGCGGCTTCTGCCAGGCGCGCCTCCGAGTCCACCGCGCGCGCTTGTGCCGCGATCTGCTCCTGCAAGCGCTGGCGCGCGATCAGCGCGTCGGAGACTTCCCGGAACGCTACCTGAACGGCCTTCTGGTAGTTCGCCACGAGTTCCGTTTGACGCGCTTCGGACAGCCGCACCTGCGCGCTGCGGCGGCCCGCGTCGAAGATCGGCAGCGAGACGAATCCGGATATGAGCCACGCCTGCTTGCCGGGCACGAACAAATCGCTCAACTCCGGAGACACATAGCCGAAATTGCCCGTGAGCGAAATACGCGGAAAGTAGTCGGCGCGAGCGGCGCCGATGTCGGCATCGGCGGCCCGCAACGACTGCTCGGCTGCGCGGATATCGGGGCGCAACGCGAGCAGCGCGGAAGGCAAGCCCGCATCGAGCGTGCCGAACTGGTCGGCGTCGGCCAGCGCATGGCGCTGCATCATGTCCACGGTGTCGGGCAGCGGGCCACCGATCAGGACCGCCAACTGATCGCGCTGCTGGCCCGTCGTTCTTTGCAGCTCGGCAAGCTGCGTCTGCGCCTGCGTGACGAGAATGCGCGCCTGCTGGTAATCCACGAGCGATGTCGCGCCCGCTTCGAGGCGCAGCCGCGCGACTTCGAGCGCATATTGACGCGTTTCGAGCGTGTGCTGCGCCAGGTCGATGCCCTCGTTGCCCGAGAGGATGGCGTAGTACGTCGCCGCCACGTTGCTGATGAGCGAAAGACGAAACGCTTCGTTGGCCTCCACCGTCGCCAGATAATTGCGGCGTGCGGACTCGCTCAGGTTCGCCACGCGCCCCCAGAAGTCGAGTTCGAACGACGTGACGGCCACCTGCACGCTGTACTGATTGAAGTGAATCGAGGTGTTGTTGTTGGGAAGCTCGGGCTCGATGGAGTTGAGCGGCGTTTTGGTGCGCGTGGCGTCGGCGCCCGCGGCCACTTGCGGAAACTGCGCGGAGCGCTGCACGCGGTAGAGCGCCTGCGCCTGCTCGATGCGCGCCACTGACGCCGCCAGATCGCGGTTATGCGCAAGCGCCGTGGCAATGAGCTGTTTGAGCGCCGGGTCGCGGAAAAACGTCTCCCAGTTCAATTCCGAAGCGAGACGCTCGCCGCCGGGCGCAGCGATATCCGCACTCTCGTAGGTGCTGGCCACCGGCGATTCAGGCTGCTGGTAGCGCGGGGCGAAATTGCACGAAGCGAGCACGAGGCACGCGGCGATCGCCATCCACCTGGCAGTCTTAAACATCGCTCGCTCCTGCGGGCCGCGCGTCTTCTTCGTCATCGCCTGGCGCGCGCTTGCGGCTCAGCCATCTGCGCGCCACCACATAGAACACGGGCGTAAAGAAGATGCCGAACAGCGTGGCCGTGAGCATGCTGCCCATGATCCCGGTGCCTACCGCCTGGCGGCCCGCCGCACCCGCGCCCGTGGCGACCACGAGCGGCAGCATGCCGAGCACGAAGGTCACGCTCGTCATCAGAATCGGGCGCAGGCGCTGGCGCGCGCCGTTCACCGCGGCACTCACGGTATCGCTGCCCGCAGCCTCTTCCTTGATGGCGAATTCCACGATCAGAATGGCGTTCTTGGCCGCGAGACCGATGATCGTCACGAGGCCGATGTTGAAGTAGACATCGGCGGAAAAGCCGCGCGCCATGGTAAGGAGAACCGCGCCCAGCACGCCCAGCGGAATGATGAGCAGCACGGCAACGGGAATCGCCCAGCTCTCGTAGAGCGCGGCGAGCAGCAAGAACACCACGACGAGGGAAAGCAGCAGCAGCGCGCCGATCTGCCCGGCCGCCTGCTGTTCCTCGAAGGCCGTGCCGGTCCATTCGTAGCTCAGGCTGCCGGAAAGCACGTGGTCCGCAATACGCTCCATCTCCGCGAGCGCCGCGCCGCTGGAGCGGCCAGGCGCCGCCTGCCCCGAGATCGTGGCCGAGGGAAATCCGTTATAGCGTTCGACCTGCTGTGGCCCAGCGGTCCAGTGCACGCTCGTGAACGCCGAAAACGGCACCATCTCCCCCACGTTGTTGCGCAAGCGCAGCGCGCCGATGTCCTCGGGCCGCATGCGCTGGTCGGCGTCGGCCTGCATGAGCACGCGCAGCACGTTCCCCTCGTAGACAAAATCGTTCACGTAGTTCGCGCCGAATGCGAGCGCGAGCGCGCTGTTCACCTGGCCGATCTGCAACCCCAGCGCGCGCGCCTTCACGCGATCGATATCGACATAGAGTTGCGGCGCGGGCGGCAAGCCGTCAGGCCGCACGCCCACCAGCAAGGGGCTGCGCGCGGCCTCGGCTAGCATGCGCGCGCTCGCCTGCTGCAATGCCGCGCCGCCTACGCCGCTGCGGTCCAGGATCTTCATCGTGAAGCCGCTCGCGTTGCCAAGCGAGGGAATGGCGGGCGGGTCGAGTGCGAAGACGAGCGCTTGAGGGATATTGCGGAATGCCGCGTTCGCACGCCCAACGAGCGCTCCTGCCGAATTCGCCGCACCGGGCCGGTCCGACCACGGCTTCAGATCGACGAACGACATGGCTGCCGACTGCCCCTGGCCGAAGAAGCTGAATCCCGTGACCGACGCGATATTGCGTACCTGAGGCTGCTGCCTGAGAAAGGCCTCGACCTGATCGACGACCTGTTGCGTGCGCTGCGCCGTGGCGCCGGGCGCCGCCGTATACGCGACGAAAATGTGCCCCTGGTCCTCGCCCGGTATGAAGCCGCGCGGCAACTGGGTAAAGAGGAACCCGGTCGCCCCGCAGACCACGACGAATACGAAGAGCCAGCGCACCGGCTTGCGCAGCATGGCCTCCACAGCCAGCACGTAGCGCTCGGTGGCCGTTTCCATGCCGCGGTTGAATGCGTCGAAAACGCGCTGCTGGATGCGCGCTGGCCAATGCCGGGCAGCGGGTTTGCCTGTACCGTCATCGGTCTTCGTCTTGCTGCCGAGCAGCGTCGCCGACATGGCCACGCCCAGCGTCAGCGCGAGCAAGGTGGACAGGAAGATCGAGACAGTGAGCGTGACCGAGAACTGGCGATAAATCGCGCCAGTGGAGCCCGGAAAGAACGCCATGGGAACGAACACCGCTATGAGCACGAGCGTACTCGCGATGGCGGCGCCCGCAATTTGCCCGATGGCCTTCACAGTCGCACGCCGCGCGCTGAGCCCCTCGTCCTGGATCACGCGCTCGACGCTTTCCACCACCACGATCGCGTCGTCATTGAGCACGCCGATCGCCACGACCATGGCGAACAATGAAAGCAGATTAATGGAGAGTCCGAACAAATAAATGCCGACGCAAGTGCCGACGAGCGCGATCGGCACGACCAGCGTGGGAATGAGCGTCGCGCGCCACTTCTGCAGGAACAGGAACACGATGACTGTCACGAGCAGCAGCGCTTCGACCATCGTGCGCAACACGCCGCTCAACGAGGTCGTGATGAACGGTGTGGTATCGAACGGCACGACCCATGTCACGCCCTTCGGGAAAGTCGGCTGCAGCTGCGTGAGACGCTGCCGCACGGCGTTCGCCACGGCCAGCGCGTTCGCACCGCTCGCGAGCTGGATGGCGATCCCGGCCGACTCCTTGCCGTTCACGCGAAAGCGAAAGCCATAGCTGTCGTTGCCCAGCTCCACGCGCGCCACGTCGCCCACGCGCACGGTCGACCCATCCGGGTTCGAGCGCACGATGATCTCGCGAAACTGCTCGGGCGTCGAAAAGCGGCCTCGCGTAACGATCTGCGCATTGAGTTCGGCGCCCGGCGCAAGCGGTTGGTCGCCGAGGCTCCCGCCCGCGGTCTGGCTGTTCTGCTCCTGGATGGCCGTCATCACTTCGTTGGCCGAAAGACCGAAGCTGCTCAGTTTTTCCGGATCGATCCATATCCGCATGGCATAGGAGGAACCGAACAGCTGCGCGTCGCCCACGCCGGGAATGCGGCGCAATTCGTTGACGATGTTATTGGCGGCGAAGTTGCCCAGTTCGACCGCCGGTATCGACGCATCGGCGGATTGCAGCGCAATGAGCATCAGAAAGCCCGACGACGCCTTCGTGACGGTCACCCCTACCTGCCTCACCTCCAGCGGCAAGCGCGGCTCCACGCGGCTCAAGCGGTCCTGGACCTGCGAGAGCGCGACGTCGAGATTCGTGCCGGGCCTGAGCGTGACGGTGATCTGCGCCGTGCCGTTCGAGCGGCTTTGCGACGACATGTAGAGGAAGTTCTCGACGCCGTTCATTTCGTCTTCGATGATCGACGTGACCGTGCGGTCCAGCGTTTGCGCGTCCGCGCCGCTGTATGCCGCCGATATCGTGAGCGAGGGGGGCGCGACGTCGGGGTACTGCTCGACGGGCAGCAGCATGAGCGCGAGGCCGCCAAAGAGCGCAATGAAGAGCGCAACCACCCACGCGAAGACCGGCCGGTAGACGAAGAATCGGTTCATGGCGCGCGCCGCTCAGGAGTGGCTCGGAGCGGCGAAGGGATGGGCGTCCACGCGCTGCCCCGGCTGCACCCTCTGCCAGCCGTCGACGATCACACGCTCGCCGGGCTCGAGCCCATCCTTCACGACCCATTGCCCCGCTTCCTGCGGCCCGAGAACGACATTGCGCCGCACGACGGTGCCATCGTCGGCCACGAGCGAGAGGCTCGCCCCGTTGTTGTCGAACTGCACGGCGCGCGCGGGGACAATCAGGCCGTTCGGTATTGTGCCGATCACGATGTGTCCGCGCACGAACTGCCCCGGCAACAAAATGCGCGACGCATTGTTGAAGCGCGCGCGCAGCACCTGCGTGCCGGTGGACGGATCGACGACGAGATCGGTAAAGTCGAGCACGCCCGGCTCGCTATAGTCGACGCCGTTCGAAAGCGTCAGCCGCACTTGCGCGCGGTCTGCGGCCGGCGCGGCGAGCGAGCCCGACGCGATCTGTTTGCGTACTTCCAGCAACGAGATATTCGACTGCGTGAACACGGCGTTCACGGGCGAGAGCTGATTGACCTGCGTGAGCAAGGTCGCGCCAGCCGCACTGACGAGCGCGCCTTCGGTCACGAGCGCGCGGCCGACACGGCCCGCAATGGGCGCGCGAACCGTGCATCGATCGAGGCGAAGCTGCGCGAGCGTCACGGCGGCGCGTGCGTCCGCAACATTCGCGTCGGCCTGCTGCAGTGCGGCCGTCGCGGCCTCGAATTCCTGGGCGCTCACCACCTGGCGCGCCACCAGCGGCTTGAAGCGCGCCACTTCCGAAGCCGCATTGCCCTGCACGGCCCGGGCCCGGTTGAGCGCCGCCTGGGCCTGCTGCAATGCAGCCTGGTAGTCGCGTGAATCGATGAGAAAGAGCGGCGCGCCAGCGCGCACGTCGGTGCCTTCCTCGAACAGACGCCGCTCGACTATGCCGTCTACGCGCGCCCGCACCTCCGCCGAGCGGATCGCTTCGATGCGCCCAGGCAATTCGATCACGCGCGGAATGGATTGCGCCGCAACCGTTTCGACCAGCACGCTCGGCGGCGGCGCAGCGCCGCCCTGAGCCTGGCGGTCGCGACATCCGAAGCCCGCCAGCAGCAACGCTGCCGCAACGACGATCAACAACGGTCGATAGCGTTTGAGTTCGCAGTTTGACACGCGAGGCTCCACCGAAAAATAGAGTCGGTACACGCGCGCCCGAACGGCTCGTTGCGCATGTTTTCGAACGGCTCACTGCGATGTTCTCTCAAACTGCGATTTGCGGCCCCCGATGTGTGCAGTCCGCAAGCGCGGACGCGTGGGAAAAGCACACCGCATTTCGATCGTTATCTAACAGATAACGCTTTCATGCATTCACAGGATTTACGCAAAACGGCCACAAAATCAACCATTCGCAAATTTCTTGAAGTCGGAATTCCGTTTACTACTATGGATAGACGCTTCACACCCTTATTCACACCGCTGGATTTCTCCGTATTCCAGCCATTGCCCATACGCTTTTAAGGGCACGTTCGTACAGTCGGACATCACGGCTTTCAGGTTGTTCTATAACCGAATAAGCCATACGTCATGGCGACGTCAATCATCTTCTTGCCTCAGGAGATCGAATCATGAAAAGCCAACTCGTCCTCTCAGTCATCGCTGCGCTCGTCGTCGGTGTCTCCTCGTCAGCAATTGCACAAGGCTCCGGCGGCGATCAAAGCCAGGGGACAGGCCGCCAGCAGGTCATGCCGACCATGCCACATCGCGACTGGCACGAGGGCGATCAGGTCCCCTCGAAATACCGGCATTACAACTATCAGATGAAGGACTGGAAATCGCATAACCTGGACGCACCGAAGCGCGGGCAGCAGTGGCTCGGCGTGAACGGCGACTACGTGCTGGTGTCGAGAAGCAACTGGAAGATCGCGAAGATCGTTCCGGGTACTGAATAAGCGGGATCACACAACGGGCTACGTGTGCGTAGCCCGCGCGATTGCTGCCTGATTCATGCCGGGGCGGTTGCCGTGCCGGCCGCCCCGCTTAATCGACGAGCCGCGAGCGAAGGCGCTTGTACTCGTCGTCTGAAATCGACCCTGTCGTTCTGAGCTTGTCCAGCTTCTCGATTTCGTCTGCGACACTGTAGCCCACAATGTGGCGCAGTTCTTCGCGTGCCTTCTGCGCCCGCTCCTGGTTGCGATGCGCCATGTCCCTGCCTTGCGTGAGCACATAGGCGAATATGCCGATATACGGCAAAACAATCAGAAATATCACCCAGACGATCTTCATGAATCCCGATATATCGGTTCGGCGAAACAGGTCGCTCGTGATCGTGATGAACAACCAGAACCACAGAATGAACATGAATATCGAAAACGCATCGATAATGAAGTTCGAAAACGTAAAGCCATTTGCGAAGATCATGAATCGCCTCCGTCGGTTTTGCGTGTGGAAAACGGTAACTGTGCGCTGACACGAGCATCGAAGGCTACACCGAGCGCGCGAAACGTGATGCACGGACGTGACGCGCCAGCCAGCTTCGCTTTCATCAGGTCAGACAAGGCTGCGCCTGCGCTCCCGGCCGGCTAACGGCACCAAACCCATGGAAATGAGATCCAGCCCGAGGAACAGTCCGAGCAAGGGCAACGGCACGCTCGGGAAATTCGCGGCCAGAAAAATGGCGAGCAGGAAAGACAGCGCCGCGCTGACAATGCCGATATTGTTGAGCTTCACGTCTTGCCCGACCGACGCAATGATCTTGAAGAAGCCGTCGAGCACGAAGAAGATCATCAGCATCACGGTAAGACCGCGCGCCCGCGCGCTGTCGTTGACCAGAATGAGAATGCCGATGAGAACGGGCACGATGACTGGCGGAATGCGCCTGATGGCGAGCTTCCAGTCTTTCGTCGTGAAGAGATTCAAGGCATGCACGAAGCCGCAGAACAGCAGCATCCTTGCGATGAAAAGCGTTCCGATCATTGACCTTGTCGTGAGCGACAAGACGATGCAGATAATTCCCGCCGCGACGAGAAGGGTTGAACTGGCAATTGGAAAAATAGCACGCTTTGGCATATTCGAATGTAACTGCGTCAATACGGTTACATAGCTCGGCATTCTGACTTGCGCGTATTCTTGCCGAATTATAGGCTTAAGCGAAATTAAGCGTTCTACGATCAGCCGTGGAAGTATAGTGCTTGAGTCCGCAAATACAAGGGCGCGATTGCACTGTGAACCTCGAACGCAGCCACACCTTCTCGTTCAGCCCCGACGGCCAGCAGTTCCTGCTCGACGGCGAGCCCTTCCAGATTCGCAGCGGCGAGATGCATCCCGCGCGCATTCCACGCGAGTACTGGCTGCATCGTATCCGCATGGCCAAAGCGATGGGCATGAACTGCATCGCGTTGTACATCATGTGGAATTACCACGAGCCGCGCAAAGGCGTGTTCGACTTCGAGAGCGGCAACCGCGATATCGAAGCGTTCATCCGTCTGTGTCAGGAAGAAGCGCTCTGGGTGCTGTTGCGGCCAGGGCCGTATGTTTGCGCCGAGTGGGACCTGGGAGGCCTGCCCTCTTATCTGCTGAGCGACCCGGACATTCAACTGCGCACCGACTCGGCCACCGACGCGCGTTACATGGCGGCGGTTGCGCGCTACATCGGCGAGCTGGTTCCGCGTATCAAGCCGTTGATGCTCGAAGCAGGCGGGCCGATCCTCATGATCCAGATCGAGAATGAGTTCGGATCGTACGCCAGCAATCCCGCATATCTGGAAGAACTCAGGCAGCTTTGGCTACGAGGCGGCATAACAGGGCCGTTCTATACCGAAGACGGCCTTGCGCAACTCGAACGCAATCGCAGCACCGTGAAAGGCGGTGCGATTGCGTTGAGCAACGGCAACGCGCAGCAAATCGCAACGGTGCGCCGCGCCTTTCCCGCGGTGCCCGCGATGGCGGGCGAGGTCTACCCCGGCTGGCTCACGCATTGGGGCGAGCCGGTATTCGCTGGGCTCGATTACGACCTTTCCGCCGTCTTGACGGAATTCATGCGCTCGCAATTGTCGTTCAACCTCTATGTCATTCATGGCGGCACGAGCTTTGCCTTTTCTGCCGGCGCGAACGTGGACGAGTCAGGCAACTATCAACCCGACATCACGAGCTACGACTATGGCGCGCCGATCAATGAACAAGGAGCGGCCACGGCGAAATACGTGAAGTACCGCGACATCATTGCGAGCTACCTGAGCGAGCCTTTGCCGGACATTCCCGATGCCATCGCCACACTATCGGGCCTCGCGCTCGCGCCAACCCTCTACGCTTCGGTCTGGGACAATCTGCCGTTGCCCCTCACACGCGAGTCAAGCGCCGATCCGCATTCCTTCGAACACTACGGCCTGACATCGGGCTTCATGCTGTATCGCAGAACGTTGCCCGCGCAACCCGCCAGCGCGCTGGATATCAGCGGCGTTCATGACTATGCGGCGGTTTTCGTCGGCGAGCATTACGTGGGTGGCGTCTCGCGCGCACAGATTCCGCACGGCTATGCACAAGCGTTGCGCGTGACGCATCGCGCGCCGCTCGCGCTGCCCGCCACCTCGACTGCCGCGCCGAGTGCGCTGGAAATCCTCGTAGAGGGCATGGGGCGCGTCAATTTCGGGCCTGCGATTGTCGACCGCAAAGGCCTGCTGGAGCCCGTGAAGCTGCAATACGCCGACGGGTCCATCTCGTCGCTCAAGGACTGGGAAGCCTTTTTGCTGCCGATGGATGAAGCGTTCATCGCCGGGTTGAAGGAGCGCTGCACGAATCCGCTGAAACCCGGGCTCTTTTTCAAGGCGCGTCTGGACTTGAATGAGGTCGGCGACACATGGCTCGATATGAGCCATTGGACCAAAGGCGTGGTGTGGGTCAACGGGCACAATCTCGGGCGCTACTGGAGTATCGGCCCGCAACAGCGCTTGTATTGCCCCGCTCCGTGGCTCGCGCAGGGCGGGAACGACGTGCTGATCTTCGACCAGCACCAGACCGAGGCGAAGCCGGTGCACCTGGTCAATTCGTTGTACTAGCAACCATATGCCGGCAGCAGTTCCAGCGTGAGCACTTCGAATGGGGCGAGCGATATTTCAAGCGGTGCGTCGGCGTCCAGTACCGCCGGAATGCTGGCCACATTCGCACGCCAGACACTGCGCGCGTGAAACCGCCCCGCTGCCGCTATCGGCAGTTCCAGTTGATGCCGCAGCGTCAGTACAAAGCGCTGCGCCTCGTCGTGCGGATTGCGCAGCGTCACAATCGCCTTGTGCGGCGCCCACGCCGCCCAGCCGTAGATGGCCGCTTCGTCGGGCGCGCCGCCAATCCAATGACTGTCGAGCAAAACGTCGCCGTTCGCTCGCGCCCATCGGGCAGCTTGCGCGAGTGCGTTCCAGTCGTCTTCGCCCAGCAGCGAAGGCGTGACGTATAGCTCCTGCAATTGTGTTCCGCTTGCGAAGAACGACCAGACTTCGTGAGCGAATGCGCCCCCTTCCGGCGTATTCAGACGCGGATTGCACTGTGCAAGGACGATACCGTGCAGCATGAGCGAATTGAGTGGAAAGAACGGGCTGCGCTGCACGACGTTGTGATAAGTCTGCGCATCGCGGTAGGTAATCCAGCGTTCGCGGTTCGTGCCGCTGCCCGCTTGACCGTCGTCGTTGCCACCGCGCCAGATTGCATCGACGTGGCGCAGCCAGAACGGCGATGCGTGCGTGCCGGTCGAGAGATTGATAAAGGTTTCGGGTTTGGCCGCGCGAATGTCGCCGATGAGCTGGATCGCCGCGTCCCAGTCACTATCGAAAAGGCTGCCAGGAAACACACTGTCTGCGTTGCCCGTCCCGTCGAACTTGAACTGGTTCACGCCGTCTCTCGCAAGCAGGTTCATCACGACTTCGTGAAAACGCGCGTAATACCGCGGCCCCGATAACGCAAAGCCGTTGTCGATGACTTCATAACCGGCGGCACGGCCCCGCATGACCCGCTGCTCCTTTGGCGCGCAATATCCCCCCCAGGGAGACAGCCATACGCCCGGCGCGGCGCCAAATCGTGCTGCGGCGTCGCGCAGCGGCACGAAGCCCTGCGGAAATGCGCGGCTGAAATGCCAGCCGCCGCCAAGGTCGTCCCAGCCATCGTCGAAAAGAAACGAGTCGATCTGTACGCCGCGTACGCCATGCAATTCGCGGCCGATCGTTTCGATACGCTCCAGCGCCTGCTCCTGCGTATAAGGTGTGAGGTACCCGATATCCCACCAGCTGTTGTAGTGCAGAAACGGGCGATAGGGGCGGGCGCGCTCCTGTTCGAGGTATGCGGCGAAATCGCGACGTAATTGACCTTCGCGAGCCACGCCGGCCACTGCGGAGTAAGTCAGCGTCCGGTGCTTTTCGAGCGGCAGCGCGCGTTGCAGCGTAAAGCTCACGCTTGCCCCTTCCACGTGGCTGGTTGCAAGCGGCAGCTCGAAGCCCAGATAGAAGCTGCCCGCCACGACCGGCGTGCCCTTGCGTTCGCTGCCAGCCTGTGCGCCCGCGACCCGAGTCTGCAGCAGCGAAACCACGGCGATGGCTTCGTCCTGGCGCCGTGCGCTCAGGTCCAGCGTCATACGCAAATATCGCGCGCCGTCACGCTGCTCCACGCTCCATTGCGCACGCAGGCGTCCTTGGGCGTCTTCCAGCGCAACACTTACGCGGCGGCCCGCCAGGCGCTCGGCCAATCGCGAAGCTCGAGGGTTGGCGGCGAGCGCCTGTTCCCGTACCGGCGCAACGACGCGCATGTCGCTCGGGCCGAGAGTGGCGCCGTCCGCGAGGGTCAACGCAAAGGGCGCGACGATCGGCAACGCGCGTTCCCCTGCGCAATCGACGACTGAGAAGCGGGTGAGGTGTTCATCTGCGAGTGCCCAGTGCAATGCGATGACATCGTTCCCGAACGAACAGGCGTCGCCCTGCTTCCGGAATTCGGGCATGCAGGCTTGCGTAGAGGGTCGATCGTCGGCACGCATCGGGCAACCTGTCGTGGGCGCAAACAGTTCTCATAGGGTAATGGCAACCGGCACGCGCATTCAACCCGCACCGCGCACATGCGTGTAATGACCCTAAAGCGGCATACCCAAACGAATGCCGACTCCGCGCCCCAAAATATTCTTATGAGAACCTTAAGGGAGCGCGCTTTCCCGTTGCTTTACCACCGGTTACACGATTGACAATTCCGCGCATTCCTTCCGTAAGCTCAGCGACTAGAATCCGCTTCCATTGCAACCGCGTCCGTTCAATGGAATAGAGATCATCATGAATCGCCTGACGTTTTATCTACTCGCAGGGCTCGCAGGGACGTGTGTCAGCAGCGCGGCATCCGCCCATGCCGATATCGGTGTCTATCTCGGCGTTCCCGGTCCGGTTTATGCCGCGCCCGAGCCGGTGTACGAGGCGCCGCCGCCCGTCGTTTATGCAGCGCCCCCCGCAACGGTCTACGAAGCGGCCCCGGCTTACGGCTACTACCGCTACGACCACGACGAGGACGAGCGCCACTGGCATGACCATGGGCGCCATCGCGGCTGGGGACATCATCACGGCGACGACGACGATTGACCGGCAAGCGCTTCCCAGATAGTTGCGCGCGCAACCTGATGCGCGCGCCCGCCCCCGTACTCGCGCCACTCGCGCGATAGCAGTTCTCGCTGGCTAGCCGCTTCTAGTTGTCTAGCCAATAACTGCTTACAACGCTCTCCGCCCCCCCCGAAGCCTCCCTTCCAACTTGTAACGCTTATATGTCAAAGCGATTACACCTCCCGCCAGCAAAAACCCTACTTGCCTCAATATGTGAGATTCCTTATCTTGTCTATACAACATGGCTGACGTGATGGCCCGCTGTTGACCAAGCCGCCATCCGTCAAGGCGGCGTTGAAAGACATATTGGAGACTCCACGTCAATGAAGAAGTTTGCCCTGTGCATGGCGATGCTCGCCGTCGCAACCTCCGTCTGTGCGAAGGACTGGACCACCGTCCGCTTCGGCGTGGATGCAAGCTATCCCCCGTTCGAATCGAAAAGCACGGACGGCAAGCTCGTCGGCTTCGACATCGACGTCGGCAATGAAATCTGCAAGCGCATCAACGCGAAGTGCGTTTGGGTGGAAAGCGAATTCGACGGCATGATTCCGGCGCTCAAGGCGAAGAAGTTCGACGCCGTGCTCTCTTCGATGTCGAAGACGCCGCAGCGTGAAGCGCAAATCGCGTTCTCGTCGAAGGTCTTCCACACGCCCAGCCGTCTCGTCGCGAAGAAAGGCTCGACCCTGCAGCCCACGGCCGATTCGTTGAAGGGCAAGACGGTTGGCGTCGAGCAGGGAACGACTCAGGAAACCTATGCCAAAGCGAATTGGGCGCCCAACGGCGTGAAGATCGTGCCTTACCAGGATCAGGACCAGGTCTACGCGGACCTGCTCTCCGGCCGCCTCGACGCTGCGCTGCAAGACGCGGTGCAGGCCGACCTGAGCTTCCTGAAGACCCCGCGCGGCGCAGGTTACGCGTTCACGAGCGGCGAGCTGAGCGATCCGGGCGGCATCCTCGGCAACGGCGCCGCTATCGGCCTGCGCAAGGACGACACCGACCTGAAGGTCAAGATCGACAAAGCGCTCGCAGACATGATCCAGGACGGCACGTACAAGAAGATCGAATCGCGATACTTCGCATTCGACGTGTACGGTTCGTAAGCCCAGGCACGCTACACACGACGAAGGCGCGGGACATTCCCGCGCCTTTTGCCCTGTTTCAGCCGCTGGACGTTCACCTCGCGCTCACGCCATCATGCAAACGCAAACCCATCCGCTCATTTCGCCGGCGCTCGGCACCGCGCGGCACCTCACGAGCTTCCACTACGGTCCAACCGGCGCACAGAAGATCTACATCCAGTCTTCGCTGCATGCCGACGAACTGCCCGGCATGCTGGTCGCCTGGGCGCTGCGCAAACGCGTGGCCATGCTCGAAGCCGCAGGAAAACTGCGCGGCGAGGTCGTCGTGGTGCCCGTGCCGAATCCGATTGGCCTCAATCAGCGCCTGCTCGGCCAACTGCTTGGCCGCTTCGAAAGCGGCACCGCCGCCAATTTCAACCGCCATTTCCACGATCTCGCCGAACTCGTGCTTCCGCGTGTCGGCCCTCGACTCACCGGCGACGCGCAGCAGAATCTGCTCACCGTGCGCGCGGCGATGCGAGAAGCGCTTGACGAACAGGCGCCGACCACCGAACTCGGCTCGCAGCGTCTCGCGCTCCAGCGCCTTTCATACGACGCCGATGTCGTGCTCGACCTGCATTGCGACTTCGAAGGCGCGATGCATCTCTATACGAACCCCGACCTGTGGGCCGATGTGGAACCGCTCGCTCGCTATCTCGACGCGAAAGCATCGCTCTTCGCGCTCAATTCGAACGGCAATCCCTTCGATGAGATTCACAGCTTCTGCTGGTCCGCGCTGCGCGAGCGCTATGGCGAGCGATGCCCCATTCCCAACGGCGCGGTTTCCGTGACGATCGAGCTGCGCGGCCAGGCGGATGTGAGCTACGACTTCGCCGAGCGCGATGCGAACGCCATCATCGACTACCTCATGCATCGCGGCGTGATCGAGGGCACACCTGCGCCACTGCCCCGGCTCGAATACGCGCCTACGCCGCTGGCGGGCGCCGAATCGCTCATCGCGCCGGCCTCCGGCGTGCTCGTGTTCCGCACACCGGTTGGCGTCAAGGTCGAACCTGGCCAGCCGATAGCCGATGTGGTGGATCCGCTGACCGATCGCGTCGTCACGATCGCGAGTTCCGTGACCGGCATGCTGTACGCACGTCAACGCACACGCTTCGCCACGGCAGGGATGGAAGTGGCGTGGGTAGCAGGCGCCACGCCGCTGCGCAGCGGGTCGCTGCTGCCCGATTAACTTATGTGGGGTCACAGTTCGCCAGCAATGAATCTGTGACGAGGCGTAACAGCGCGGGAACAACACGCCTGCAGGCATATCGCAAAGGACATTGCCTGCCTTTGCGGCGCAGTGAGCACGCACGCAAGCGCCATTTACACTTGCTTGCGATTCTTTACCTATGCGCGCCGGGTTGAAACTTACGATTGCCAACGCCTAACGCATTGGGCGCCAGGGCGGCCGGGGACTTCCGTTTCCGGCCGCCTTTCTCATTCGTAAATAAAGTCAGCAGAATGGCCCACAATAAATGAACAGTTTCGATACCGTCATTCTGGGAGCGCTCACCCGAATCGATCTGCCGCCCCTGCTCAATCACGCGATCCGGGTGATGGCGGGGCTCTACACGTTCAAAGGTTATGTCCTCATCCCGCTCATCGCGTGGATCTGGTTCCAGCCAAACGAGCGTCGCGAGTGGCGGCGCGAGATGATGTTCGCCACGGTGGCCAGCGGCCTGATCGCGCTGGCCGTGGGTCGCCTCCTCGCGCGCTTTCTACCGTTCCGGCAACGGCCAATTTTCAATCCCGATCTGCATCTGCATTTCGCCTCGTCGTCCTTGCGGGCGGCTGGACTGACTGACTTCAGCTCGTTTCCAAGCGATCACGCGATGCTGTGGGTGGCGATTGCGGTGGGGATCTTTCTTGTGTGGCGGTTCGTCGGCGCGCTGGCGATTTTATATGTGCTACTGATTATCTGCTTGCCGCGTGCCTATCTCGGCTATCACTATCCCACCGATCTGATCGCGGGCGGCGTAATCGGTGTCGCGATCACCTGGCTGATGACGCGCGACGCCATCAGGAAGCGAACCGCCGGACCCGCGCTGCGCTTGATGACGCGCTTTCCCGGCCCGGCCGCCGCAATGGCATTTCTCGTATGTTTCGAACTGGTCACGCAGTTCGACGATCTGCTGCGACTCACCCACTCCGTGTTGCACGCAATGAGCTGAAATCTGGCGCGGGCGACGCTTTTGGCGCGCCGCCCGCGCGGCATCACACTGCGCCCGGATTGACGTACGCCGTCTTGACGGTGGTGTAGAACTCGCGCGCGTAGCTGCCTTGCTCGCGCGGGCCGTAGCTCGAACCCTTGCGGCCGCCAAACGGAACGTGATAGTCCACGCCCGCCGTCGCGGTGTTCACCATGACCATGCCGGCCTGCACGTGGCGGCGGAAATGGTTGGCATGATTGAGCGACGTCGTGCAGATACCCGCCGACAAACCAAACTCCGTGTCGTTCGCCACGGCCAGCGCCTCGTGATAGTCCTTGACCTTGATGACCGAGGCAACCGGGCCAAACACCTCTTCGCGGTTGATGCGCATTGCCGAAGTCGTGCCGGTGACGAGCGCGGGGGCAAGGAAATAGCCGCGCGTGGCGCCTTCAACACGCTCGCCGCCGTACACCTCGCCACCTTCTTCGCGCGCAATCGCGATATAGCGCTCGTCCTGCTGAAGCTGCTTGTCGTCGACAACCGGCCCGATATGCGTGCCGTCCGCGAGCGCGTCGCCGGTCTTCAGCGTCTTCATGCGCGCCTTCATCGCTTCGACGAAACGGTCGTGAATGCCTTCGGTCACGATGAGTCGGCTCGACGCCGTGCAACGCTGCCCCGTGGAGAAGAATGCGCCGTTGATGCAGGCTTCGACGGCCACGTCGAGATTGGCGTCGTCGAGCACGACCATCGGGTTCTTGCCGCCCATCTCCAGCTGGAACTTCTTGCCCGTTGCAAAACACTTCGCACCAATCGCGCGGCCCGTCGCGACCGAGCCGGTGAAGCTCACGGCGTCGACGTCAGGAGAGCTGACGATTGCCTCGCCCACCACCGAGCCGCGCCCCATCACGAGGTTGATGACACCGGCCGGCGCACCCGCTTCCGCGATGATCTTCACGAGTTCCCACGTGCTCGCCGGCACGAGATCGGCAGGCTTGATGACGACCGTGTTGCCGTAGGCCAGCGCAGGCGCGATCTTCCAGGCGGGAATGGCGATCGGGAAGTTCCAGGGCGTAATGAGCCCGATCACGCCGATCGGCTCGCGCGTGACCTCGACGGTCATGCCCGACCGCACCGAGGGCACGATCTCGCCGCCAAGGCGCAGCGCTTCGCCGGCGAAGAACTTGAAGATTTGCGCGGCGCGGCCCACTTCGCCGATGGCCTCCGGCAGCGTCTTGCCCTCTTCACGCGCGAGCAGGCGGCCCAACTCGGCCTTGCGCGCAAGAATGACGCTGCCTACCTGGTCGAGCAGGTCGAAGCGTTGCTGTGGCGTAGAAAGCGACCACTGCGCGAAGGCTTTGCGCGCGGCGGCAATGGCGTCGCGCGTCTGCGCGTCGTCTGCCTGCGCGAATTCGCCGATCGCGTCGTCGAGATTGGACGGATTGACGTTGGTGGAGGCCGTGGCGCCGCGCACCCATTGGCCGCCAATGTAATTGTCGAACTGGTTCATGTTGCGTTTCCTGATTCAGTGGCTCACAGCAATCCGCGCGAAGCCAGATTGCGATAAAGCGCGCGCACGCCGAAGGTCCACGGCGCGAGTGCCGTGCTCAGTTGCACGGTGTTGACCAGCGCGCCGAGTTCGGGCGCGGAGATAGTGACCTTGTCGCCGAGATGGTGCGTAAAGCCGCCGCCCGCCGTATCGCGGTCCTTGATCGGCGAGAACATGGTGCCGAGAAAGAGCATGAAGCCATCGGGATACTGGTGATGCGGGCCCCACGTTTGCGACACGAGGTCGGCCGGGTCGCGGCTGATTTCGCTCATGTGGCTGATGCCCTCCAGAACGAAGTCATCGTCCGTGCCTTCGACGCGCAATGCGACGCTCGTCTTGCGCACGGTGTCGAGCGTGAACGACGCGTCGAACAGGCGCACGAACGGGCCAATCGCGCACGAGGCATTGTTGTCCTTGCACTTGCCGAGCAATAGCGCCGAGCGTCCTTCGATATCGCGCAGATTCACGTCGTTGCCGAGCGTCGCGCCGACGATCTCGCCGCGGCTGTTCACAGCCAGCACGATTTCCGGCTCGGGGTTGTTCCAGACCGAGGCCGCCAGCAAGCCGACATCGTCGCCAAAGCCCACTGCCGACATGGGCTGCGACTTCGAAAAAACTTCCGCGTCGGGCCCGATGCCCACTTCCATGTACTGGGACCACGCGCCACGGCGCTCGAGTTCCGCCTTGAGCTTCATCGCTTCTGCCGAACCCGGCTTGATCTTCGAGAGATCGGTGCCGATCGTGGCCGCGATGGTTTCGCGAACTTCCTGCGCCTTCGCGGGGTCGCCGCCGGCCTGCTCCTCGATCACGCGCTCGATCAGGCTCACAGCGAACGTCACGCCGCATGCCTTGATGGCCTGAACGTCGTTCGGCGCGAGCAGACGCAGCGCCGGCGCCACGCTGCCGGGCAGATTCGCTTCGATCAGCTTCTCCACCGGGCCGAGCGATTCGCCGCTCACCGTGCGTGCAAATTGCGCGACGTCTTCACGGTCGAAAAGGTCCGCGGTGGTCGGCGCGCTCGCCGTGATATCGATGACTTCGCCGTTGCGAACGAGCACGACGCAGGGGCCTTCGTGCTCGCCTGCACGGCGCCACACGCGGCCAACGAGCAATGCCTGCCCGACGTCGCTGGGAAGCCAGTTTGATGAGGTGTTCGAGGTCATGCTGCCTCCAGTTTAATGTCCGTTATTTAGTGTGAATGGCGCGGGTTGCCGCGCTCGGCAATGACTTTCAGATAAAGCGTGGCGGGTTCGAGGCAACCGCCCGTGGACAGTTGCCCCACCGTCTTGCGATACAGCTCCTGCCAGGGCGTTTGTGCAGGCGGAACCTCGAAGTGCGCGGTTTCGCGGCGGCGCGCAAGCTCGGCTTCGTCAACCAGCACGTTCACGCTGCGCGCGTTCAGGTCGACGCGAATGCGGTCGCCCGTTTGCAGCAGCGCGAGGCCGCCGCCCACCGCCGCCTCGGGAGACATGTTCAAGATGGACGGGCTGGCCGACGTGCCGCTCTGGCGGCCGTCGCCCAGCGTTGGGAGCGACGTGATGCCCTGGCGCACCAGTTCCGCCGGCGGCGCCATGTTCACCACTTCGGCGCTGCCCGGATAGCCCACCGTGCCCGTGCCGCGAATCACGAGAATGCAGTGCTGGTCGATTTCGAGCGACGGGTCGTTGATGCGCGCGTGGTAGTCCTCCGGACCGTCGAACACGATCGCGCGCGCCTCGAACGTATTCTCCGCGCCCGGCTCGCTCAAATAGGTCTGACGGAAGGCGTCGCCAACCACGGACATCTTCATGATCGCGCTGTCGAAGAAGTTGCCCGATAGCACCATGAAGCCGGCGCCATGCTTGAGCGGATCTTCAGTTGTCTTGATGACTTCGCGATCGGGCTCGGGCGTGCTGTCGGCAATCGCGCCAATGGTGCGGCCCGACACCGTGAGGCAGTCGCGGTGCACGAGGCCCGCGCGGTCGAGTTCGCGCAGCACGCCGGGCACGCCGCCCGCGCGGTGGAAACTTTCGCCGAGAAATTCGCCCGCCGGCATGCAGTTCACGATGAGCGGCACCTGTTCGCCCACGCGCTGCCAGTCTTCAAGGCTCAGTTCGATGCCCATGTGCCGCGCGATGGCGATGAGGTGCGGCGGACAATTGGTCGAGGCGCCCAGCGCGGAGGCCACGACGATGGCGTTCTCGAA
The DNA here is from genome assembly GCF_905220185.1 of Paraburkholderia sp. J11-2. NCBI lineage: Bacteria > Pseudomonadati > Pseudomonadota > Betaproteobacteria > Burkholderiales > Burkholderiaceae > Paraburkholderia > Paraburkholderia sp. J11-2. The sequence goes on from NZ_CAJMYY010000009.1 coordinate 131,631, forward strand.
CGCCTCTTTCGTCATGATGCGCGAAGGCCGCATGTCGTAGCGCACGAGGTCGACAATGCGCTTGCCCGTTGCGTACGCCATCTGGCCGCGCTCGCGGTAGGCCGCCGGAATGCTGGCGCAACCGGGCAGCGACATGCCCAGCGCTTCGGCGAGGCTGTTCATCGACAACGCCGTGCCCATGGTGTTGCAGTGGCCGATGGAGGGCGACGAAGCCGTCGTCAGTTCCATGAAGCCCTCATAGTCGATTTCACCGGCCGCCAGCAGGTTGCGCGCATGCCAGATCACGGTGCCCGAGCCAACGCGCTGGCCGTTATGCCAGCCGTCGAGCATCGGACCGCCCGACAGCACGATGGCGGGCATATCGACGGTTGCCGCGGCCATCAGGCACGCGGGCGTGGTCTTGTCGCAGCCCGTGGTCAGCACGACGCCGTCGAGCGGGAAACCGTGAAGAATCTCGACGAGACCGAGATACGCCAGATTGCGGTCGAGCGCCGCCGTGGGCCGGCGGCTCTGCTCGGCGAGCGGATGCACCGGAAATTCCATCGGGATGCCGCCCGCGTCGCGAATGCCCGCCTTCGTGCGGGCAGCAAGCTCGATATGGTGGCGATTGCAGGGAGCGAGATCGCTCCCCGTTTGTGCGATGCCGATGATGGGGCGGCCCGATTGCAGTTCTTCGCGGGTCAGACCGTAGTTCATGAAACGCTCGACATAAAGCGCGGTCATGTCCGCATGGGCCGGATCGTCGAACCATTCCTGGCTGCGCAGGCGCCGTGCGTTGGGCTGGGTCATATCACTCACTCCGTTATTCCTTGTCTCGACGATGTCGCGGGCGCATAGATGCGTTCGCGCCGATTTGTTATCGGTAACATTTCTGGATCTTAGCACTTTGTGGTCGCGCTGTGCACCAGGACAGACCACGCGTTTTCCCGGTTGCGGCAACGCGCCGGAGGCCCTCAGCGCACTCGCCCGACTTGCCCTGGCACCCGCAGCCGTGCTAATTTAGCGCCCGCAGTGTTACCGATAACAAATAGCGTGCTGTTCACTGCCAGCACAGAGATCCAGCAAACACACCACGAACGACGTGGAAATAGCCTCCCCTGCTGCGGGACCGTTCAAAGGCATATGTGAAAGGAGACACATCCCATGCCAACCCTGACCCAGATTGCGGACTCGCCGTCCGCCGTCAATGAAGCCGAAGACCTCTTGTACCGCAAGGTATTGAAGCGCATCTTGCCGCTTTTGCTTCTGTGCTACGTCGTCGCCTACCTGGACCGCGTGAACGTCGGCTTTGCCAAGCTGCAGATGCTGGATTCGCTGGGCCTGAGCGACAGCGTGTACGCCGTGGGCGCGAGCATTTTCTTCTGGGGATACTTCCTCTTCGAAATGCCGAGCAACCTGCTGCTGCACCGCTATGGCGCGCGTTTCTGGATCGCGCGCATCATGGTGACGTGGGGCATCGTTTCTTCGTCGCTCGCCTTTATCGCGCCGCTTGCGAGCGTCTTTCACGTGCAAACCTCGACGATGTTCTACATCCTGCGGTTTCTGCTCGGCGTGTGCGAAGCGGGCTTCTTCCCCGGCATCATTCTCTACCTGAACTACTGGTTCCCGGCGCGCCGCCAGAGCGTCGCGATGTCGGGGTTCCTGATCGCCATTCCGGTGAGCCTCACGCTTGGCGGGATCGTCTCGGGGTGGCTCATGGAAAACACGCATGGCCTGTTCGGCCTGGGCGGCTGGCAATGGATGCTGTTGCTCGAAGGCATTCCTTCGATCCTCGTCGCCTTCGTGGTGCTGGCGCGCATGGGCGACGGCATTCAGTCGGCGAAATGGCTGAGCGCCGCCGAAAAAGCGGTGCTGCAAAAGAATCTCGAACAGGAGAGCGGGAAGAAAACGCATAGCGCCATGGCGGCACTGAAAAGCCCGCGCGTCTGGCTGTTGACGTTCATTCTTCTCACCTTCAATACCGGCTTCTATGGCCTGGCATTCTGGCTGCCTTCGATCATCAAGGCTTCCGGCGTGAAGAGCACGTTCAATATTGGCTTGCTGACCGCCATTCCCTATCTCAGCGCAGTGGTCGCCATGATCTGGAATGCGTCGCACTCCCGCAAGACGGGCGAGCGCCGGCTGCATGCGGCCATTCCGGCTTGTATTGGCGGCGTCGGCCTGATTCTGAGCGCACTGTTCGCGCACAACGTGGCGCTTTCGATCGTATTCCTGACCATTGCCACCTGCGCGATCCTTGGGCTCATGCCGATCTACTGGACGTTCCCGGGGCAGATTCTCTCGGGCACCGCAGCGGCGGCCGGTATTGCGCTCATCAACTCGGTCGGCAATCTGTCGGGCTTCACGGGCTCCATGATCACCAGTGTGGCGAAGGACCTGACCGGCGACATCAATAACGGCACCTATGCGCTGGGCGCCTGCTTGCTCGTGAGCTGCGTGCTCATTCTGTCGATTCCGAAGAGCATGCTGAACCGCGATCCGGTGGAAGAGAACTGAGCCTTATGCAATTCAGCTAGATCGTCCGTTGCGAAGGCCACCATCTGGCTGCGCCTTCCTTACACGATCCCTTTTTTGCAAATTGCGCCGGCCTTGTGCCGGCGCTTTTTTTTGGGGCCTCCGAAGTCCGGCCATTACGCGCAATTGGCCCCCTGACCATCCCAGCGCTTGCACAAAAAACGTCCAAAATAAACAATGCGAAGTGCCTAAAGAATTTCAGCACGCTGCCGTTAAGCCGTGAAGACTGCTTTCCGCCCGATACACCACGATCGGGCCACCATCAAGCCATGGAGACGCTGTGATTCGACACTGCCTTGGGGGCCTGCTGCTGGCGCTCGGTTGTCTTGGCACCGCGGTTGCCGCGGGCCCCGACTGCTCGCGCTCATTTACGCTCGCCTTACACGATCACGGGCTGCTCTACTCGGTCGACACGGACACGGGCATCGACAAGGACTTCGCCGACGCATTGGCGCGGCGCAGCGGCTGCCAGATCCGCGTGAGCCTGATGTCGCGCGCGCGCATCTGGAAACTCATCGAGTCGGGTGCGCTCGATTTCAGTCTTTCGGGTATTGCGAACGAAGAGCGCAATCAATACGCCGATTTTGCCTGGTACTTCAGCAACAAGTACTATCTGCTGGTTCGCAAGGATTCGGGCATCCACCAACTGGCCGATTTCGAGCACAACGACAAGTTCCAGCTCGGTGTGATTCGCAGTTTCCGCTACAGCGCGTCGGCCAATCGCCTCGTCGACTCGCTCTCCGCCGAAAACCGTGTGAGCCAGGCCGGGGGTCTCGAGCCGCTTTACCAGGCGCTGATTCTCGGGCGCATTCAGGGAATGATCATCGAGCCGTTCGATTATCCGGCTATCGATGAAGCGAAGATCCGGAGCGTGACCAATATCGTGGAGTTCGACGATCCACCCATTCCGCATGGACTCATCATGTCGAAGAAGGCGCTCTCGCCCGAAGAGCGGGACAAGTGGCGCGCCCTCGTCAACGAAATGATCGCCGACGGCACGGTGCGACGCATCTTCACGAAGTACTTCAAGCCCGACCTCGCCGACTCGATGGTCCCCTTCTAGACGCCACCATGACCCGGACGCGCCTCGTTCTGCTCCCGCTACTGGTTCTCTGCGCCGCCCTCGGCGTGACATGGGCGCTCTGGAACCACGAGCGTGAAGCGGCCCGCCACGAACTGCTTACGCAGTTCGACTTTTCGCTCGGCGACGTCGTGAGCCGCATCGAACAGCGCATGGGCACGTACGAGCTTTTGCTGCGCGGCGTGCAGAGCCTCTTTGCCGCGAGCGGCGAAGTCGACCGCGACGCATTCCGGGCTTACGTCAACACGCTGAATCTCGACGCCAACTTTTCCGGCATCCAGGCGATCGGCATCATCGCGTGGGTGCCGCAAACGCAAAAGGCGGCGCATATCGCGGCCATGCAACAGCGCGGCCTGCCCGGCTACGCGATCGAGCCCGATGGCGCACGCGAAAACTACGCCCCCATCATTCAGCGCGAGCCGTACATCGGCGCCAATCGCGCGGCGCCCGGTTTCGACGCATGGGCCGACCCGGTGCGCCGGCGCGCCATGGAGCAGGCGCGCGACACCGGCATGGCGACCATTTCCGGCAAGGTGCGCCTTTCGGTGGACACCGATCCTGGCGCCGACCCCGGCTTCGTGATGTACATGCCGGTCTATGCACGCGGCCAGCAGGCGCCGGAAAACGCCACCGACCGCCAGGCGCAGCTCGTTGGCTGGGTGTACGCGTCCTTTCGCATGCACGACGTCATTGCCAGTCTTTACGGCGAGGAGCCGCCCGGCCTCTCGGTTTCGATCTACGACGGCGTGGAATCGTCGCCGGACGCGCTGCTCTACAAAACGTCCGGCGCTACCCCTCATCACGTGCCCGGCGAGCTCTCGGCGACCGAATATCTCGTCGTTTGCGGACACGACTGGATGCTCAAGCTGATGGCGCGCGACGGTTTCAAGGCGCGCTTCGGCCGCGACGCGGCCACGCTCATCGCCATCACCGGCACGGGCCTAAGCCTGCTGCTCGCGCTGCTCACGCGCCTCATGATGACGGGCCGCAGCCGCGCGCTGCGGCTGGCCTCGTCGATGACGAAGGAACTGCGCGAAAGCGAGGAAAAATTTCGCGCCATTGCCGACTGCACCGTCAACTGGGAAATCTGGTGGTCGCCGGAGGGCAAGCCGCGCTGGATCAACTCGGCGGTGGAGCAGTACATCGGCTATACCGTCGAAGAATGCATGGCCATGAGCGATTTCGCGTGCACGGTGATCTATCCGGACGACGCCTCCTACGTCGCCCCCGAGTTTCGCGGCGCGCAGCTGGGCTCGCGCGGAGACAACCTGGAGTTTCGTTGCGTGCGCAAGGATGGCTCGCTCATGTGGCTATCCGCTTCGTGGGTGCCGATTACCGACTCCAAGGGCGATTTCATCGGTTTCCGCACGAGCGGGCGCGACATCACCGAGCGCAAGATCGCCGACCAGCGCATCAAGGAACTGGCCTTTTACGACGCGCTTACCGGCCTGCCCAATCGCACGCTGCTGCTCGACAACCTGAAGGACGCCATTACCGAGAGCGCGAGGAACGGCACGAGCGGCGCCCTGCTGTTCATCGATCTGGACCACTTCAAGACGCTCAACGACACGCTGGGCCACGACAAGGGCGATCTGCTGCTGCAGGAGGTGGCCAAACGCCTCGCGGCGAGCATCCCGGCAGGCGACACCGTGGCGCGCGTGGGCGGCGACGAGTTCGTCGTCGTGGTGGGCAATCTGAATCCCGTTCCCTGTGAAGCGGCCCGCCAGACCGAGACCCTGGGAGCGCGAATTCTCTCAGTGCTCGGCAATCCTTATCGACTCGACGATATCGACTACCGCAGCACGGCCAGTATTGGTGCGACGGTATTCAAGGGCTTCCAGGCATCGACGGACGACCTCATGAAGCAGGCCGATCTCGCCATGTACAAGTCCAAGGAACGCGGACGCAACGCGGTGCGCCTCTTCGACCCCGACATGCAAACCGTCGTGGTGGAGCGTGCCGCGCTCGAGGCGGCGCTGCGCGAAGCGATCGAAAACGAACAGTTCGTGCTGCACTACCAGATGCAGATCGACCGCGACCGCGTAACCGGCGTCGAGGCGCTGGTGCGCTGGCGTCATCCCGCACGCGGGCTCGTGTACCCGGCCGATTTCATTCCGGTGGCCGAAGAAACCGGGCTCATTGCCGAGTTGGGCAGTTGGGTTCTGCGCGCAGCCTGCACCCAACTGGCGCGCTGGGCCGCGCAGCCCGACACCGAGCATCTCACGATCGCGGTCAACGTCAGCGTGCAGCAGCTTCACCAACCGGACTTCGTGGAAAGCGTGCGAGCCACGCTCGAACAAACCGGCGCGCGAGCAGACCGGCTCAAGCTCGAGTTGACGGAAAGCGTGCTGGTCGACAACGTGCAGGAGATCATCGAGAAAATGGAAGCGCTGAAGACGGACGGCATCGTCTTTGCGCTCGACGACTTCGGCACCGGCTATTCGTCGCTCGCGTATTTGAAGCGCCTGCCGCTCGACCAGCTGAAAATCGACCGCTCATTCGTGCGCGATGTGCTCATCGACCCGAACGACGCCGTGATCGCGCGAACCATCGTAGCGCTCGCGCACAGCCTGGGCCTCGGCGTGATCGCCGAAGGCGTGGAGACCGAGGAGCAACGCGCCTTCCTCGCCTCGGCGGGATGCTACGCGTATCAGGGCTATCTCTTCTGCCGCCCGGTTCCTGTCGAAGCGTTCGAAACGGCGTTGCGCGGACTCGAAGCGCCGCAGTGCGTCACGGAGTAGGCGCGCCACGCCGCTTTTCGTCTTAGGTTGTGCCACGCTGGCGCGGCACGAGCAGGTCGGACATGCCCACGCGGTGCAACATCTCCGCTCTCACGCGGTCCAGTACCGCGAAGCCGACGTCCGCACCGTCCTGAGTCGGATCGACATGCACGCGGAACGGCCGCTTCCCAAAGGGGGCATCGACCGCTTCGACAATCGCCTCGGCCACGAGGCCCACGTCGGCTTCCGGCGGCACGATGGCGGCGAACGCTTTCTGGATCTGCTCGCCGAACCCGGCATAAGGGCCCGCTTCATACGCCGCGACCACGCCCTTGTCTTCCGGACTGCCCGCATGCGAAAAGTGATTCGTGCCCGAGGTAAAAGCGCCCGGCACGATGATCGACGTTTCAATGCCCCAGCGCGAAAGCTCGCGTGCGTACTGAACGGCAATCGCGTCCATGGCGGCCTTCGCCGCAAAATACGGCGCGAGGTAAGGCGGCGTGCCGCCTGCGGAACTGCTGCTCGACACCCACACCACGAGACCCTCGCGCCGCTCGCGCATGTGCGGCAGCACCGCACGATTCACCCGCTGCGTACCTAGCACGTTGATATCGTACAAGTGCGCATACTGCTCCGGGCTGAACGCTTCGGCCGGCCCGAAGGCCATGTGACCCGCGTTGTGGACGATGACGTCGATATGCCCGCTTTCGGCGATCACGCGGGCGATGCCCTCGTCCACGGACGGCTGCGACTGCACGTCGAGTTCGACGGTGCGCAGATCCACGCCGTTGTGCCGCGAGAATACCGCCATCTGCTCGGCGACCGGGGCGTTGCGCCCGGTGGTCGCGCGCATGGACGCGTAGACGGTATGGCCCGCGTGGGCGAGTGCTTCGGCGGCAAGGCGGCCAAACCCGCTGGATGCGCCGGTAACGACAATGACTTTCTTCATGATGGGCTCCTTGTTCATCGTGAAAATTATGATCAGGACATCAAACAATGCCGCCGTTCACGCGTATCGTTTGACCGTCGATCCAGCTTGCGCCGCTGCCAACGAGAAACGAGACCACCTCCGCGATGTCGTCCGCCTGGCCGAGCCGCTCGAGCGGCGGCATCTTCGCGAGGCGCTCGATCTGCTCGGGCGTCTTGTCCTTCAGGAACAATTCGGTTGCGGTCGGTCCGGGGGCCACCGCGTTCACGGTGATATTGCGGCCGCGCAGTTCCTTGGCGAAGATATTGGTCATCGTTTCCACGGCGGCCTTGGTGGCGGCGTACACCGAGTAGCCCGGCAGCGCGAGCGCCTGGATGCTGCTCGAAAAGTTGACGACGCGGCCGCCCTGGCGCAGCTTCTTCGCGGCAATGCGCAGCGTATTGAAGGTGCCCTTGAGGTTGATCGCGACGAGCCGGTCGAAGAGCGCGTCGTCGGTATCGGCCAGATTGACGAGACCCGGCTGCATGACGCCCGCGTTGTTCACGAGGATATCCACGCCGCCAAAGAGCGTAATGGCCTGGTCGAACATCGCGGCCACCTGGGCCGGCACGGCCACGTCTGCCTGAATCGCCGCGGCGCGGCCGCCGGCTGCCTTGATTTCCTCCACGACCGCGTTGGCGTCCGCCGCGCGGCCGGCGTAGTTGACGACGACTGCGATGCCCTCGCTCGCGAGGCGTTTGGCGATGGATGCGCCGATACCGCGGGAAGCGCCGGTAACGATTGCGACTTTGGGGGTGTTGGCTTGCGTGCTCATGGTGATGCTCCGTTTCGGTTGGGCGGGATGTAACGCGGTGCAACGTGATGCGATGGGTGCATCTTCCCGCCAGGCAGCATTCCACGGTAGCCGCATAGCCAGCATATCGGTTATGCTTCCAGCGTATGACCATCTTCAACGACCTCAGTCTGCTGCAGGCGTTCGTTTCCATCGTGGAAAGCGGCAGCATCTCCGCAGCGGCGCGCAAGCTGAACCTGAGCCAGCCCACGCTGAGCCGCCAGTTGCGTTCGCTCGAAGATCAGTGCGGCGCGGCGCTGCTGCGGCGCGACACACACCGCATGAGCCTCACGGAAACGGGCCACCAGTTCCTCGCCGACGCGCAGGCGCTGCTCGCGCTAGCCGAGGAGTCCGAGCAGCGCATGCGGCGCGACCAGAGCGCGCTGAGCGGCAATATCCGCGTGTTCTCCACGATCGACTTCGGCCAGTCCGTGGTGAGCCGCATGATCAGCAGTTTTATCCAGGCGCACCCGGCGGTGAGAATGGAGTTGGCGTACTCGAACCGACCGCTGCACATGATCGAAGAGGGCTGCGACGCCGGTATCGTCGCGGGCGCGCTCACCGACGATCGCGTCGTTGCGCGCACGCTCGGCGAGATCCGGCGCTATCCGGTTGCCTCGCCTGCCTTCCTGAAGGATCACAAGCTCGCCAGCAAGCCGGAAAGTCTCCAGGCCTTACCGTGGATCGCACTTTCGAGCCGGCAATTCGGCGGTTCGAGAGATGTCACGCTGTATTCGGGGGCCGCCACGCATACGCTGCAGATCGAGCCCGTGATGATTTCGGAAGGGGTGACGAGCATGCGCGAGGCCGCACGCATGGGGCTGGGCCTCGCCGTGTTGCCGGAATGGCTGATCGAGGAGGACCTGATCTCAGGCCGCCTCGTGCGCGTATTGCCGAAATGGCAGGCGAAACCGCTCGCCGCGCAAATCGTCTATCCGCTGCAAAGGCGGCTGCCGTTGCGCGTGCAGGCGTTGATCGAATTCGCGACGGAATATATGACGACGGTTCTGAAACCGCGCTAACGCCTGATTTCCTTTATGCGCCCCGGCGCGGCGCCGGGCCGCCGAACTCCGTAGCGCGCACGGCCTCGACCAGATAATCGACGAACGACACAATGCGCGCCGAGATCGCCGTGTTGCGGTAATACACGGCGTGAATGGGCTGCCGCACGTCCTGTGTCTGGCGCGCGAGCACCTGCACGAGGCTGCCGTTCGCGCGGTCCTGCGCCGTCATGAAGTCCGAAAGACACACGATACCCACGCCGGCGAGCGCGAGTTGCCGCAAGGTCTCGCCGCTCGACGACCACACATCGGGCTCGATGCGCAGCGGCTCGCCATCGGCGCCCGTGAGCGGCCAGACGTTGAGCGCTTCGGGCTGAGTGAAGCCGAGCAGCGTGTGCCTGCTCAAGTCCTCCACGCGCGCGGGCCGCCCGTGTGCCGCCAGATACTGCGGGCTCGCGAGCACCCGTATGCGGCTATTGCCGACCAGGCGGCTATGTAGCGTGGAGTCCTTGAGCCGCCCAATGCGGATCGCCACATCGGTGCGCCGCTCCAGCAAATCGATAATGCCCTCATTGCTGTTCAACTCCAGTTCCACCTGCGCATAGCGCTCGCGATAGCCCTGCACGAGCGGCACGATCACATGGAGCATGAAAGGCGACGCCGCATCCACGCGCAATCGCCCCGCCGGCATCTCGCGCCGCGCAAGCATCTGCTCCTCGGCGCCCTCCACCTGCGCGATGATGGCTCGCGCGTTGTGCAGAAAGGCCTTGCCCTCTTCCGTTAGCTCGAGCCGCCGCGTGGTTCTGCGCAACAAGGTCGTCTTGAGCTTTTCTTCGAGCCGCGCGAGCGTCCTGCTCGTGGCGGACACCGTGAGATCCAGTTGTTGTGCCGCCGCCGTGATGGAGCCGCTGTCCACCACCGTGGCAAAGGCCTGCAGTTCATCCAGAGTGATCTTCATTCTTGACTTGAAATCAAAACACTTTGGTTTATAGACCAGTTTTTCGTCAAAAGTAAAACCCGCACAATGCAGCGGTCCCAACTTGCCATTGCCCACCAAGGCACGACGTCATGCTCGAACGCGACCTCAGTCTACCCGCCACGGCCCGCCCTCGGCGCGCCGCCAACCCGCCTGCGCGCAGCGGCGCAGCGCTGCCGCTTCTGGCCCTCGCCGTTGGCGCGTTCGGCATCGGCACGACCGAATTCTCGCCGATGGGCCTGTTGCCCGTAATCGCCGAAGGCGTGCATGTGTCGATCCCCAGCGCGGGCATGCTGATCAGCGCCTATGCGATCGGCGTGATGGTGGGCGCGCCGCTCATGACGCTCGCGCTCGCCCGCTGGCCGCGGCGCACCGCGCTCATGGCGCTGATGGGCATCTTCACGCTCGGCAACCTGCTTTCCGCCATCGCCCCCGACTACACCACGCTGCTGCTCGCGCGGCTCGTCACGAGCCTGAATCACGGCGCGTTCTTTGGCATTGGCTCGGTGGTGGCCGCGAGTTTCGTGCCGCGCGAGCGCCAGGCAAGCGCCGTTGCGACGATGTTCATGGGCCTCACCATCGCGAACATCGGCGGTGTGCCGGCGGCCACGTGGCTCGGCGAGACCATTGGCTGGCGCATGTCGTTCGCCGCGACCGCCGGGCTCGGCGCGCTCGCCATTGCAGGCTTGTGGGCCGCGCTACCCAAAGGCGAAGCGGGCGACATGCCCAACCTGCGCGCCGAACTCGCCGTGCTCACGCGCCCGGTGGTGCTCGGCGCGCTCGCGACCACGGTGCTCGGCGCAGGCGCGATGTTCACGCTCTACACCTATGTCACGCCCACGCTCACGCATCTCACGGGCGCGACGCCCGGCTTCGTGACCGCCATGCTCGTGCTGATCGGCGTGGGCTTTTCGATCGGCAACGCGGCGGGCGGGCGTCTCGCCGACCGCTCGCTCGACGGCACGCTGCTCGGTTTTCTCGCGCTATTGATTGTCGTGATGCTGGCGTTTCCGGCGCTCGCCGCTACGCATGTGGGCGCGGCTGCGGCACTGCTCGTCTGGGGTGTCGCGACCTTCGCGGTCGTGCCGCCGCTGCAAATGCGCGTGATGCGCGCCGCTCACGATGCGCCGGGGCTCGCCTCCTCCGTCAACGTCGGCGCGTTCAATCTCGGCAACGCGCTGGGCGCCGCAGCGGGCAGTGCTGCGCTGTCCGCTGGTTTCGGCTACGGCGCGGTGCCGATCGTGGGGGCGCTCATCGCACTGGGCGGCGTTGCGCTCGTCGTCGTGCAGATCGTCGTGAAACGGCGCGCACGTTAATTCATTGTTAGTGCTCAGGTAACCCAATTAGTCACTTTTTAAGGAAAGCATCATGAGCCAGATTCCCGCATTCGGTCTTGGCACGTTCCGCCTGCAAGGGCAAATTGTCATCGACTCCGTGCGCAACGGCCTCGAAGTCGGCTACCGCGCCATCGACACCGCGCAGATCTATGGCAACGAAGCCGAAGTGGGCGAAGCGATCGCCGCTTCCGGCATCGCGCGCGACGAACTCTTTCTCACGACCAAGATCTGGGTCGACAATTACTCGCGTGACAAGCTGGTTCCGAGCCTGAAGGAAAGCCTGAAGAAGCTGCGCACCAATGAAGTCGATCTCACGCTGATTCACTGGCCCGCGCCCAACAACGGCGTGTCGCTGGAAGAATTCATGAGCGCACTGGCCGAAGCGAAATCACAAGGGTTGACGAAACAGATCGGTATTTCCAACTTCAATATCGAACTCACGAAGCAGGCCATTGCCGTGGCCGGCAAGGAAACCATCGCGACCAACCAGATCGAGTTGAGCCCGTATCTGCAGAATCGCAAGCTCGTTGGCTTCCTCCAGCAAGAAGGCATTCACGTGACCTCCTATATGACCCTCGCCTACGGCAAGGTGCTCGGCGACCCCGTGATCCGCGCGATTGCCGACCGACGCCACGCCACGCCCGCGCAAGTGGCGCTCGCCTGGGCGCTGCGCCTTGGCTACTCGGTCATTCCCTCTTCGACGAAGCGCGAAAACCTCGCCAGCAACCTGCTCGCGCAAACGCTGGAACTCACGAACGAAGACATGGCGCAGATCGCCGCGCTCGAACGCAACGGCCGGGAAGTGAGCCCCGAAGGCCTCGCTGCACAGTGGGATTGAAGCGGGATTGAAACAGCACGTTTTGCAATACGAAGGAACACCCATGCGTATCACCATTCCCTCGCGGATCGGCTTTGGCACGGCTCCGCTCGGCAACATGTACCGCGAGATTCCCGAAGAGGAAGCGCTCGCCACCGTTGAGGCCGCCTGGCAAAACGGCATTCGCTATTTCGACGCAGCCCCGCTCTATGGCGCAGGGCTCGCAGAACTGCGCCTCAGTGAGGCACTCGCGCGCCACCCGCGCAATGAGTATGTGCTGGGCACCAAGGTAGGCCGTCTCATTCTGGACGAAGTGGAGTCCACCACGGCGCGCGACCTCGGCGAAAAAGGCGGGCTGTTCGAGCACGGCCTGCCGAACCGCATCGTCTACGACTACACCGAAGCCGGCACGCTGCGCTCGATCGAAGACAGCCTCAAGCGTTTGCGCACCGACCATCTCGACTACGTCTGGATTCACGATCCGGCAGTCGATTTCCACGGCGAAGCATGGCGCGACGTATTCGACATCGCGATGTCGGGCGCGGCGAAGGCGCTCACGCGCCTGCGCGAAGAGGGCGTGATCAAGGCGTGGGGACTCGGCGTGAACCGCGTCGAGCCATGTGAACTGGCGATCGAGCGCGCCGACCCCGACGGCTTCCTGCTCGCCGGCCGTTACACGCTGCTCGATCATGCCGGCGCGCTCGAAAAGCTGATGCCCGCGGCTCAGGCGCGCGGACTCGGCATTATCGTCGGTGGTCCTTATAATTCCGGGTTGCTCGCAGGCGGCACGCATTACGAATATCAGAAGGCGCCGCAAGCGATGATCGATCGCGTCGAGCAGATCAAGGCAATGTGTTCGCGTTACGGCGTGGATATTCGCGCGGTTGCGCTGGCGTTCTCGCTTGCTCACCCTGCGGTGGCAGGCGTGATTCCCGGTGCGAGCCGCCCCGAGCGTATTGCGGAAAATCGCGCGCTCGCAAATTGCGCGATTCCCGCCGCGCTTTGGGACGAACTCAAATCGGCAGGCGTGATCAGCGCGAACGCGCCGACCCCGCAGAACTAACGCATGGAGCTGCCAACCATGGCTAACGTTAGCGTATCCATCGAAATCGCCGCGCCCGTCGAATCGGTCTGGGCGATGCTCGGCGATTTCAACGGTCTCCCCGCGTGGCTCGAGTTCGTGCGTTCGTCGCGGCTTTCGGACGGCGGCCGCATTCGCCACCTCGAAGCCATGGGCGGCGCGATCATCGTCGAAGCCCTGCTCGAGCACAGCGCAACGGAAAGGTTCTATCGCTACGCGATCGTCGAAGGCCCCGATCCGGTTTCGGATTATGTGGCGACGCTTTGCGCACGGCGAATCGATGCGGACACAACGGCAGCCACCTGGGCGAGCCGGTTCGAGCCGCGCGATGCGCACCAGGCCGCGTCGCTCGTCGGGCACTACGAGGTGCTGTACCGTGCTGGACTCGATCGCCTCAAGACGCTAGCCGAGGCGCGCGCCTGAGCGCGACCAAAGGCGCGCCGCGTTACATCGACGATTCGAGCATGGCGCGGTAATCGGCTTCCGAGGCCTCGCGCGGATTGGTCTTGTGGCTGTGATCCTTGAGCGCGCCCTTGATGATCTCGGGGAACATCCCAGCATGCACGCCAAGCTGCGCGAGGCCGGTCGGCAAACCGAGCCGTTCGGTCATCGTGCGTACCGCGTTCGCCACTTCGGCGCCGCTGCCCAACCCCATCGCCGTCGCCAGACGGTCGAGCTTGCCTTCGTCGCGCACCGAAGGCGCTGGCTCGTTGAACCGCAGCACCGCCGGCAGAAAGATGGCGTTCAGCGTGCCATGATGCAAGCGCGGATTGATGCCGCCGAGCGAGTGACTCAGACTGTGCACGCACCCCAGGCCCTTCTGGAACGCCAGCGCGCCCTGCATCGAGGCGCTCATCATGTTCAGGCGCGCGACGCGGTCGCCGCCGTCGCGCGTTGCTCGCTCGATATGGCGCCACGCGCGCCACAATCCGTCTAGCGCAATGCCGTCAGCGGGCGGATTGAAGGCGGGCGCGAGAAAGGTCTCCATGCAATGGGCAATGGCGTCCATGCCCGTCGCCGCCGTCAAGACCGGCGGCAAACCCAGCGTGAGTTCGGGATCGCAAATCGCCACACGCGGCACGACATAAGGCGAGATTACGCCGACCTTGCGGCCATCGTCGAGAATCAGGATCGCGCCGCGCCCCACTTCGCTACCGGTGCCCGCTGTCGTCGGCACCGCGATAACCGGGGCGGTCTTCGACGTGATATTCGCCGCTCCGCCTTCAATCACCGCGAAGCGCTGCAATGGCCCTTCGTGCGTTGCGCAAACGGCCACGCCTTTTGCGAGGTCGATTGCCGAGCCGCCGCCAACGGCGACAATGCCGTCGCACTCGCCGGCGCGGTAGGCCGCTACGGCCTCACGCACCGCCGCCTCATTCGGATTGGACGGTGTGCCGTCATAGATCGTTGCGCTCGCAACGCCTTCCAGTGCACCGAGGACGCTATCGATGATCCCCGCTGCGCGCACGCCCTTGTCCGTGACGATCAACGGCCGGCTGACGCCCACGCGTGCGCATTCGTCCTTGAGCAGACGGATGGCGCCAAATTCGAACTGGATCTGCGTGACGTAGTTGATGAGGGACATAGGATTGAGCTTCAGTTATAGTGAATTCAGCCATTGCGGCAGCAAGCTCTCGAGACTGCAATTTGATTACCGCATTTCGGCCGCATAGTGCTATTGTTTCGGGCCAGTATAGGGAGACGCCCATTACGCGGTAATTGAGAAGATTTGATATAGCTATAACTTTTCCTCAACCCCATGACCCCGTCGCTCAATTCGATCATCTCCCGCCTTCATGTGAAGCAGCTCCGTCTCCTGATCGCGTTGGGCGATCACGGCTCGCTGCTGAAAGCCGCGCAACAGGTCGCACTCACCCAGCCAGGTGCGAGCAAAGCGCTGCAGGAGATCGAAACCACGTTTGGCACGCCGCTTTTCAACCGCACCAATCGTGGGCTCGAGCCCACCGAAGCCGGACACTGCGCGATCCGCTATGCACGCCTGATCCATACCGACCTCACTCATTTGCGCGAGGAGCTGGTCGGACTTTCGCGCGGGCGTGGCGGGCGTGTGGCGGTTGGCGTCATCATGGGCGCGGTGCCGCTGCTCACCGAGGCGATTTCCACGCTGATTGCGGCGCATCCGGAAATGTCGGTTGAAATAGTCGAAGACACGAGCGCGGCGCTCCTCAGCCAGATCGACGCAGGCAGGCTCGACCTGGCGATCTGCCGCACCACGGTCAGCCAGACGCCGCAGCACTACGAGAGCGTCAAGCTTCAGGACGAAACGCTCGCGGTGATCGCCAACGTGCGGCATCCGTTGCGCCGCGCGAAGAAGCTCGCGCTCAAGGACATGGAGAAGTACCGCTGGGTGGTCTACCGCGCGAACATGCCAATGCGGCTATTGCTCGAACGCGAGTTTCGCGAGGCCGAAATCCGCTTTCCCATGCACCTGCTCGAAACAACCTCCGCGTTCGCCACGCTCGCGTTGCTACAGGGCAATCCGTCGTTCGTCGCGCTGGTGTCCATCGACGTCGCGCAGTTCTTCGCCAGCCAGGAGATGGCCTGCATCCTCCCGCTGCGCCTCGCTTCGCGCAGCGAACCCTATGAACTCGTCACGCGCAGAGGCGCGCCGCTCGCGCCCGCGGCACGGCTGCTCATCGAGACGCTGTGCGACAAGCAGGGCATCGAATTCTGAGCGCGTTTCTGAGTGCGCGACGACCGAACCCGGGGAAACCCTGGCATTGACCTAAATCAAATCCCTCCCGCACAATGAACCATATCGTGGACTTAACGTCCATATTATGGACAAACGAGAGTAATTGATGACGGACAAAACCTATTCCCCCATGACGCCGTATCAGCTTCCGTTCCCCAAGGAAGCGCAGCAGGAAATCGTCATTCCCCACGCCATTCCCACCGACGAGCGCGTGTGGGTGCCCCAGGCCGAGAACGTATGGTTCCGCCCGTTGTGCCTGAACACGGCACAGGGCTACTGGATGAACTTGCTGCGCGTGCGTAAGTCAGGTGTCCTGAGCAGGCACCGGCATCCGCAGGCCGTTCACGGCATGGTGCTCAAGGGGCGCTGGCGCTATCTGGAGCACGACTGGGAAGCGACCGAAGGCAGCTACGTGTTCGAGCCGCCCGGCGAAACGCACACGCTCTACGTGCCGGAAGACGTCGAGGAAATGATCACCTACTTCCAGGTGAACGGCGTGATGTTCTATTGCGATCCGTGGGGCAACTACACGGGTTACGAAGACGTGTTCACGAAGATCGACATGTGCCGCAAGC
Organism: Paraburkholderia sp. J11-2; assembly: GCF_905220185.1. Lineage (NCBI taxonomy): Bacteria > Pseudomonadati > Pseudomonadota > Betaproteobacteria > Burkholderiales > Burkholderiaceae > Paraburkholderia > Paraburkholderia sp. J11-2. The sequence continues at coordinate 148,209 of NZ_CAJMYY010000009.1, forward strand.
ATTACGCGGCTGTGGGTCTTGGCGAGGACTACGTGGACCAGTTCATTCGATGAGCCGCGCCCAGTATGATTTCACGGGGCGCGTGGCCGTCGTGACCGGCGCGGCGGGCGGCATAGGCCGCGCGATCTGCAATGCGTTCGCGCGCGGCGGCGCGCGCACGGTCAACTGGGACCGCGTGCCCGGCTCGCTCGATGCGCAAAATGCGCCGCGTCATATCGAAGCCGACGTCACGCGCCCGGAGACGATCGAAGCGGCGCTCGCCGCCACACTCGCTGAATTCGGGCGCATCGACTATCTCGTGAACAACGCGGGCTTCGCCGGCTCGACCGTGCCCCTCGACGCCTACGATCCCGCCGAATGGCAACGCATTGTCGACGTGAATCTGGTGGGCACCTATCACGTTTGCCGATACGTCGTTCCCGCCATGCGCCGCGCGGGTTCGGGGCGGATCGTCAATGTCGCCTCGCTTGCCGGCAAGGAAGGCACGCCGAACGCGTCCGCGTACAGCGCGGCGAAGGCCGGCGTGATCGCACTCACCAAATCGCTCGGCAAGGAACTCGCGCAAACGGGCATTCTTGTGAATGGCATTGCGCCCGCTGCCGTGGAAACGCCGTTGCTCGCGCAGATGTCGCCCGCCCACGTGCAGACGATGATCGACAAAAGCCCGCTCGGGCGCCTCGGAACCGTCGACGAGGTTGCCGATCTCGCGCTCTGGCTTTGTTCGGATTCCTGTACGTTCAGCACCGGTGCGACATTCGATCTTTCCGGCGGCCGTGCAACGTACTAGCGTACGAGCCGCCCCCCCCACACACACGATAACAGCCAAAAGGAGACACGCCATGATCAAAAAATCGCAACGGCTCAAACGCACGCAGACGATAGCCATCGCCTTTCTGACGATAGCGGGCATCGTGAATTATCTGGACCGCAGCACGCTTTCCATCGCCAATCATTCGGTGGCGGAGGAACTGCATCTGAACGCTTCGCAAATGGGCTTGCTGCTTTCGGCATTCTCGCTCGCCTATGCGTTCGCGCAATTGCCGGTGGGCGCTATGCTCGACCGTTTCGGCTCGCGCGTGATGCTCGGGCTCGGCATGCTGGTGTGGTCGCTGGCGCAGGTCACGGGCGGGTTCATCCAGACAATCAATCACTTTCTCGCGGCGCGCGTAGTGCTGGGCATTGCCGAAGCGCCGCTCTTTCCGGCGGGCGCCAAGGTCATACACGAATGGTTTGCCGTGCGCGAACGCGGCGCGCCAACCGGTACGTTCGTATCTTCCTCGACCATCGCGCCGATGATCGCGCCGCCACTCCTCACCGTGCTGATGCTCACGTTCGGCTGGCGTCCGATGTTCATCATCATGGGCGTGCTGGGCGTGCTCGTCGCGATCGGCTGGTATGTGGTCTATCGCAACCGCGACCAGGTCACGCTCACAGCCGAAGAAACCGCCTGGCTCGAAGACGGCGCCACCGAAGCGCCGAAAAAGAGTGCGCTGAGCTTCGCCGAGTGGGGCATGCTGCTCAAGCAGCGCAACACGTGGGGCATGATCTTCGGCTTCATGGGTGTGATCTACATGGTGTGGCTCTATCTCACCTGGCTGCCGGGTTATCTGGAGAAGGAGCGTCATATTTCCATCGCGCATACGGGCTGGCTCGTCGCCATTCCCTATGTGTTCGGCACGATCGGCATGGCGAGCAGCGGTTTTATTTCCGACTACCTGCTCAAGCGCGGCATGGCGCCCATCCGCAGCCGCAAGTGGCCGCTGTGTGTCGGCCTGATCGGCGCGGCGGCCTTCACCGTCCCCGCCGCCTACACGCCGAGCACCGCGCTCGCCATTACCTATGTTTCCGTTGCGATGTTCTTCGTGAACATGTCGAGCGGCGCGGCCTGGGCGCTCGTGAGCGTGGCGGCCCCCCGCCATCTCGTGGCGTCGCTTGGCAGCATGCAGAACTTCGGCGGCTATTTCGGCGGCTCGTTTGCGCCGGTCATCACCGGCATCGTGGTGGACCAGACGCATTCGTTCGTGAACGCCCTGCTCATTAGCGCAGCCGTCGCGTTCGCCGCCGCGTTCGTCTATCTCTTCGTCGTCAGGGAAGTCGCCCCCGAAGGCGAGCGCCAGGCGGCTGCTACCCAACTCACCTGATTCACTCATTCATTCGCACTACGCATCATGACATTCAAGGACAACTTTCTCGCGGGCAAGGTCGCGCTCGTGACCGGCGGCCACTCCGGCATCGGCGCGGCCATTGCCAACCGGCTCGCCCAACTCGGCGCACGCACGACGGCCGCGGGCCTGCCGCCTCCCGCCGGCACGCCCGACGCGCTCGATGCCGGCGTGCAGCGCGCCGCGCTCGACGTGCGTTCGACGGAAGACGTCACGCGGCTGATTGGCGGTTTCGAGCGGCTCGATATCGTCGTGAACTGCGCGGGCGTGATCAGCCGCGGCGAAGAGCACCAGATCGAGGCGTTCGAGCGCGTGCTCGACATCAATCTCAACGGCACCATGCGCGTGTGCGCGAGCGCGCGCGAATTGCTCAAGGCGTCGTCTGGCTGCATCGTCAATACGGCCTCCATGCTGAGCTTTTTCGGTGGCGGGCTCGTGCCGGCCTATAGCGCCAGCAAGGGCGGCGTGGCGCAGCTCACGCGCTCGCTCGCCATCGCCTATGCGCCCGACAACATTCGCGTGAACGCGGTTGCGCCCGGCTGGATCGCCACGCCGCTCACGCAGGCGCTGCAAGACGACGGCGGCCGCTCGCAGGGCATACTCGAGCGCACGCCGATGAAGCGCTGGGGCCAGCCCGAGGAAGTCGCGAACGTCGCCGCGTTTCTGTGCTCGCCCGCCGCTTCGTTCATGACGGGCGCGATCGTGCCCGTGGACGGCGGCTATCTGTGCGCCTGATCGCCTGAAATTGCGGGCATAATGGCGCCACACATGGTGCCCGCAAGCTTTCCGATGTCGACCACAGATTCTCCCGCCTCCTCCCAACCCGGCGACGCCAAGGGCGTTGCCGGCACGGCTGCCTTTTCGAAATTCATCGCCGTGCTTCAGCTCATTGCCGACGCCAGCACGCCGCCGAACATCGCGAAGCTCGTGGCCGCGAGCGGCTATCCGCGCCCGACCGTGCATCGTATCGTCGCCGCGCTGCAGGCCGAAGGGCTCGTCGCGGCCGTGGGCGGCGGCAACACCTTCGCGCTCGGGCCGCGTCTCGTGAATCTCGCGAGCCGCAGCTGGGAGCGCTCCGACCTGCGCATCGCCGCCGTCGACGCCCTCATGGAGCTGCGCAACACCACCTCGGAAACGGTGCATCTCGCCGTGCCCAGCGACGGCGCGATGGTGTACATCGAAAAGCTCGAAAGTCCGCACGCCGTGCGCATGGCCTCGCGTATCGGCACGCGCGTAGCGATCACGTCGAGTTCGGTTGGCAAAGCGTGGCTCGCCACGCTCACGCCTGCCGAGCGCGAGCCGCTGCTTGCGCAGGCGCCGCGCGTGCGCTTCACCGAACATACGATGACGGACCTCGACGCGATTCGCGACGAGATCGAACTCACGGCGCAACGCGGCTATGCCGAAGACCGCGAAGAAAACGAGCAATCGATCTGGTGTTACGGCGCGGCGATTCTCGGCGCCGATGGCCAGGCCGTGGGCTGCGTGAGCGTCAGCATGCCGATGTTTCGCCGCCAGGAAGACGCGCAACGCAGCTACATCGAACCGCTGCTCGCCGCGTGCCGCACGATTGCCGCGCGGCTTGGCCCCATTGCCACGCGTTAGTGCAATAGTCGCCGGGCTCGCCTGCTTCGCCTCTTGCACACGCCGCTCGTCGGCATTGCCTGAATATTTTGCCTGCCCGAAGCGTGTGGGCCGGGTACGTGTTCCCGCGGTCGTCGGCTATGCCATTACAATGAGCGTCTGGGGTGACCAGAGCTGTCTGCACACTCATATCGCGCCCGAACAATCCATTTGAACAGGCTTAGCAAGATATGCAAGCAGAAAACGAAAGACGCTCGGGAATCGCAACTCAGCAAAGCCGCTCCCGACGAGGGACCACGCTAATCCGGATCGCGGTCGCGGTTACGCTTCCAGTGCTGTTAACCGTGCTGTTCGTCTCAAAGACCATGACGAGGCCGGAGGAAGCAAGGCATACTCTCGCGAAACAGGACATTGCCACCATCATGCAAGCCCTGGATAGCTATCGTCACGACAACGGCCGCTATCCGACCCAGGCGCAAGGCCTGCGTGCGCTGATTGAAAAGTCCAACACCGATCCCACGCCAGGCGTCTGGAAGGAAGGCGGCTATCTTGCGCGCTTACCAGACGATCCCTGGGGCAATCCCTATCAGTATCTCAATCCGGGCGTGCATGGTGAGATCGATGTGTTCAGCTACGGTCAGGACGCCAGGCAAGGCGGCGAAGGCGACGACACCGACGTGGGCTCATGGGAATAGTTGCGTCGTCAGCTTCGGGCAAGCACTGGCGAGAAGCTGACGTTCCTCCGAAAGGCACGCGTTACTCCATTCACTCGACCACGAGCGTCGATTTCAAGCCAACCGCATTCGCGAGGTTGTAGACGTTAGGGGACGTCGCCATCACCGCGTCATGCACTTGCTCGAATTGCTCCCTGGTGCCGTTGCCCCTGATACGAACGGTGTACCGCAAAGACTCGTAGCCGTTCGCGATCTGCGGGTCGAGACCGAGAAAGCCCCTCAGGTCGATGTCGCCCTCGGTTTCTATCTCGAGCGACTGCAACGTGATCCCGCGGACGGCGCATTGTGCGACGTAGCCCACCGTCATGCACGCGTTCAGCGCCGCAATCAGATGTTCCTGGGGATTTGCAAACCGATTCGCACCGCCGAGTTCGCATGGCTCGTCGATATCGATCGTGAACCGGCGCGGCACCTGCTGGCCACCGATCGAAAACCCGTGGACCTCTGAGCGACTGCGCGTCTGGCCCATCCAGGCGGTCGCGACGCGCCAGTTGGTCGCCGCTTTCGACGTATCGCGCTTGACGTCTTCGATCAGCGCGAGCAGATCGTCGACGTTGAGCCCGTTGACGACGTTCGCTTCGGTTGACTGTGCATTGGCATTCATGATTCTCTCTCCTTGAACTTGAATGTTTCATTCACGTTGCGTCACGCTCAATGCAGTGTGGCGAGCGCAGCGCGGATACGCATTCCTTGCTCTTCGGAGACGAGCCGATCGAGCACCTGTGCGAAATGGGGATGATGCATGCCGGAATGAATGTACTGCCACCGGTAGGCGTGATGGAAATTCGCTTCGATTGACGTGGCTTCGTCCTCGTCGACCACGCGCCCGCAGTTCGCCATGAAATATCGCGAGTCCGCAGCCGCCTGCGCGCGCAAGAAGCCGTCGAACGCGACCACCAGGTCGATGAACTCGTTGACTGCGCTATCGCGCGCTGCATCCGTGAGGGTGGCGTCGTTTCGTTTCCACTCGAGTTCGTCGAGAATGGCGTGCTGACTTTCTTCCTTCCAGTGGTAAAGAAATACATCCTTGAACAGTTCGGATAGCTGATCGTCTGCATGAATACTCTGTCGATAGTGAATCTGCGAGAAGAGTTCGATATGCAGCGTCATGGCCTGCACCGCCCAGGTGCTCTTGCCAAGGACCACGGCGGCGAGCGCGTCGGGGTCGACGTCGAAGCGATAACCAGCAGGCAGCGTTTCGCCGATCATGTGCTCGATACGGCGGAACAGCGCCTGGTGTTTGAGCTCTTCGTCGCTGAAGCGAACGAGCGCTTCGAGCGCCACCTGATCGCCGAGCCAGTAGTCGCGGCTCACTTCCAGCACTTTGGCGTTGATGAAGCGCTCGACCAACCCGAACACGTTCGCGTAAGTGCGCCCCTGTATCTGGCTGACGAACCGCTTCTCGCTTTCCGAGAGCGTGTTGAAATCCGGCACTAGCGAGAGGCCGTCGGGCAAATATTTCTGGGACATATCGAAGGCACGGCCGCCAATCACGTCGCGGTCGATGTCCCAACTGACCCTCTTCGAAGCGCGAATGCATCGGGCGTACCGATCGCGATCGGACTCGGGCAATACCAGGTTCATGGAAGTTCTCCCAATAGAGACCGTGGAGCGGTCTGGTGTTGAGCGTGGACTCGCCGGGCATAGCCAGTTGAGCGAACTGGCATTCCCGGCACGCTCAATCTACGATTGGGTGTTTTGAAGTTCTATGATCGAGTCGCCGGGCGATATGACTGAAACGCCTTTTCGGCTCGCTGGCGGACATGCTTCGAGCCAGACGATGCTGTCGAGAGTGCACTGCGTCTCGCGGCATGCATCACGAATCCGGCGATGCCGCAACGCCACTCAAGTGTTGTGAGTGCCGAGCTGATGCGTCCAGGTCGTCCGTCTTTTCCTTGCTCTTGCGCCAGCCGGCCGGCGGCATGCCGAATTCGCGTCTGAATGCGCGACTGAACGCGGCTTCCGACTCATAGCCAATCTGTTCAGCAACAGCGATCATCGACTTGCTACTGGTCAGAAGTTCGTGCGCGGCAATCTGCATGCGCCATCTCGCAAGGTATTGCATGGGCGGCTGGCCCAGAAGCTCGGTAAAGCGTTGCGCCAGCGCGGAACGCGACAAGCCCACTTTTCGTGCGAGCTCGTCGACGGTCCACGCATGCGCCGCTTGAGCATGAAGCAACGACAGCGCGCGTCCAACGTAGCGGTCACGCACGCCGGCAAGCCAGCCGGTCTGGTCCTCAGGTAGCGCTTCAATACAGCTACGGATCGCTTCGACAAACAACAGCTCCGAGAGCCTCGCAAGCACAATCGTGCCGCCCGCGCGCGCCTCGGCCGCTTCGGCGGCGGCCAGCTTGAGAGAGGATTCGAGCCAGGCGGCACGCGGATCCTGGCGCATATCAATCTTGAAGAGCCGCGGCAGCGTTGAGAGCAGCGGGTTGTTCAGGGTGTCGTCGCTGGCCAGAAAGCCGCACACGATGCGCGTCGCCGCTCCGCCGCCGCCATGGCACAGCGTCATCACTTCACCGGGCGCTGCCGCCATCTGCCCGGCCAGCAGCGAGTCCGACGGCACGGGCGCAAGATCGATCGCGCTACCCATGATGTGCGTCTCGCCCTGCGGCACCACGATCAATTCCCCGGCATGGACGTGAATAGCCGAACCGGGATCGTCGGCGAGCTGCGCCCAGCAATTTCCCTCGACGACCAGATGATAGGAAACGATACGCTCGGAAGGGGGCAAATACGCGCCGCAGAGCGACGCATCGGTGCGACCGATCAGACACCACGGCGCGGTGAATGTCCCGTTCAGAAACACGGCGCCGCTTAGACGAATGGCGCGCAGAACATCAGAGACTGCATCCATGAATAGCTCGCGTGAAATGCGATTTCCCTGGCGGCAATTCGCGCCGCCGGTCATTCGTCACGATGGACAAGGGCTACATGTTATACCCGCAATCTCACTCAATGACAGTTCCCTTACTGACGATTTCAACCTGCTTAATGAAGCACTTTGCGCGTATCGGACGCTTGCCATATCGCCGCGCGGCCACCGGAGCGCACGCTCGATCAGGATGACCTGGTAATTTTTGGACGCCCGGCAATGGGCACGCAACGCATCGTCAAGAAGTGGACGATCGGTCAAAAAAGATCGACGTACGAGCAGGACTGCAAAGGCTCCACGCAGGCAATGTTCGTCACAGGAAGGAACATCACGGACCGGCGTCATCCCTGCATCGCAATCAAGCCTTCCTCGGACTCTGGAAACCTGGCGCGCCAACCCACTCGCACGAATCGGTTCACACACAGTGACTTACCGCTTCGGGCAAATGCGAAAAGCGTGAGATACCGATGAAATGCCTGATAAGCCGTGTGATCCATCACCCAATGGTCGCGCTATCCGTTTTCTATGTGGCCGACGTGATGCATCACGTCGATTACAGCGTCTCTGGCGCTCTTCTGGTTCTGACCGCGAAAACGGTCTCGCGCATTTTCAGTGTATTGAACAGGCAATAGCGCGGAGATATAAAGCGGTTACGGATGAATTCCCAGGCGCAGCGCGGGGCTTGCAGGGTCAATTTCAAATGTTTTGTGCGAGTTGCGGATTCAACTCGAGATGCAGCACGACGAGCCAGCGGCGGGGGCACGCGTTGGCAATGTCGAGTGGCGTTCCCTGAGCGCCGCCGGTCGGCGCGGGCCCGATGAATCCCTGCTCTTTTGCCGCAGCCCATGCAGCCCGCGCGTCTGCCACCAGCCAGTGGCTCACGAGAAAGCACGTAATGCAGCTGAAGATCACCGTCTCGACGTCCGAAATGCCCGGATCGATTCGTTGGGTCGCGTAGCCGAACACGGCAGTCAGTATCTGGTCCACGGAAAACGTGAGCAGCGCGAGCTTGAGCCAGCCTCGAAAGCGCATTGGCATGATTAACGGAGTACCACGGGATTGAACGGCGGGTGATCAAACACGGCAACGCCTCGGGCAGATTCGACGCGCAAGTGTAGGCGTGGCGTTGTTGCCCGCACAAGAAAAAATGCCGTAAAAATCGCTGCATTGACGCACCGGCAGCCGATCTTTTACCGCGTAAGGCGTGCCGTACCGCCACGCTCCGGGACCCGCGGAGCGCGGCATCGCAGCGTGCGTGGAACGCGGCGGCGCAATAGCACCGCGCCACGTGAATGCGCGGTCAACGCGAGGTCAACCCGAACGCGTGCATGGCGACAAGGCACAGGGACCATCCGAGCCATGGCATGTTCGAAAACGTGCAGCGTGCGACATTGCCGTGCCGCCGCCGCGCAATGCGGGCTACTATATTGTCAGTGTATTGGGCTAGCTGGCAAAGGAGGCTCGATGGCCGACTGGTCGAACATGATTCGAGATTTCGTCGACGAGATCGCTGCGAGCGTGGCCATGATCGGCCGCGACGAGCGGGGGCAGTTCGTCGTCTCGGCCTGCAACGATCATTTCATGCGGATGACGGGCGGCAGACGCAATGCGATCAAGTCATTCCCGGCGTCGTTCGATGCGCTCATTCCCAACTACGCCAGAACCGAATTCCGCCAGAAACTGACCGAATGCTTTGAATCCGGCGTCGCCCGGGAACTCGAGCAAGCCTACGACCTGAGGGACGGAACGCACTGGTGGCGCTTGTCGTTGAAGCCGATACGGCACGCCGAAAGCGGCGTCTCCGTGCTCGAAATCATGGTGACGGGTCTGGAAATCACCACGAAAATGTTGCTGACACATGAACTCGAAGTCAGCACTTCGCGCTTTCGCTCCGTCGTGGATGCAGCGTACGACGCGATCATCACGATCGACCAGCAGCATTGCATTACGCTGTTCAACCGTGCCGCCGAAAACCTGTTCGGCTACTCCGCCACGGAAATGCTCGGGCACCCCATTACGGAACTTCTGCCGGAGCGCTACCGCGCCAATCATTCGCAATACGTCCACCAGTTCGCGCGCTCGCCCGTACGCTCGCGGCAAATGGACGAACGCAATCGTGTTTATGGGCTCCATCGCGACGGGTCGCTATTGCCGGTTGAAATCGCGATTTCGAAAATCAACGTGGGCGGGCTGATCGAATTCACCGCCGTGATTCGCGATATTGCCGATCGCGTTCAATTGATGGACTTGCTCCAGAAGCAGGCCGTGACCGACGAGCTGACCGGCCTGCCGAACCGCCGTGAATTCGCTGACACCGTTGAAAAGCTGCTCGAATCGGACAACACGCTCTCCGTGTTCATTCTCGATATCGATTACTTCAAGAAGATCAACGACAGCTACGGACACGACATTGGCGACGAAGTGCTGCGTGTCCTGGCCAAGGTCGTGATGAACTCCGACTGCCGGATTCGCGTGTTTGCCCGCTGGGGCGGCGAAGAATTCGTCGCTGCATTGCCCGACTTCGATATCGAGCAGGCAACGGCGGCAGCCGAAGAATTGCGGCTTACGATCGAGCAGCGCAATTTCGAACACACCTGGCGGCTGGGCAAGCCCGTTCCATTTACGGTTAGCATTGGCGTGACCGAGCGCCTGCCGGGCGAGTACGACCTGGGTCCGCTCATCAAACGCGCGGACCTCGCGCTCTATCGAGCCAAGGACAACGGACGCAACCGCGTGGAAATCGGTTAGTCCTCTCTCGCCAAGGAGCCTCTAATGGACAGAATCGCGCTGGCCTGTGTGGCCGTGCTGGGCCTTTTGCTGTTTGGCCTCGGCGTGAGCATATCCATGCTGCGCTTTCGCGAGGGCACACTCTCGGGTTGCGCAACGGACCCGGCCAGCCTGCTGCACAAGCTGGTTCGCGCGCACGCGAACACCGCCGAATATGCACCCTTCCTGGCCGTGCTGTTTCTCTATCTGGGCGCACACTCGCCCTCGCCCGCAACGCTCGCGCTGATCGTGGCGGCAACACTCTGCCGGTGCCTGCTCGTGGTCGGGCTGATCGCGTTTCCCTCGATGGCGAAGCCCAATCCCGCCCGATTTGTCGGCGCGCTCGGCACCTATGCCGCCGGCATTGCGTTGAGTTTTGCGTTGCTACGTTGAGTCGAAGAGCGTGAGCCGTGCGCGGCGACGCCCCCTTGATTATGCGCGCAACGATGCGAGCAGTTGCACGAGCGCTTCGATGTCTTCATCCCGCGTGCGCCACGACGACACGCTGATGCGCAACGCGGGCCGCCCTTGCCACGTCGTACCGCCGAACCACGTTTCGCCACTGGCCTGCACGGCGCTGCGCAGCGCCTGCGTTTGCACGTCGGTTTCGCAGCGGAACAGCACCTGATTCAGCACAACGCGATTGAGCACCTCGTAGCCGAGGCGCTCGAGTTCCGCACCGATGCGCTGCGCCTGCGCGTGGTGGCGCTCGACCATGGCCGCGACACCGCCGCGGCCCAGCGTGCGCAGCGCCGCCCACACGGGAATACCGCGCGCGCGGCGCGAAAACTCCAGGGTGAGGTTCTTCTGCGCGTCGGCACTCGCGGACAAATAGGCCGCGTCGCTGTTCATCGCCTCGGCCAACGCCTGCGCGTCGCGGCAAATAACCATCGCGCAGTCGTACGGCGTGTTCAGCCACTTGTGGGCATCGGTCGTCCAGCTATCGGCGCCTTCGATGCCCTCGGTCAACGCGCTCAACGCGGCTGACGGTGCGGTGCGCGCCCACAGGCCGAACGCACCATCGACATGCACCCACGCGCGTGCCTCCCTCGCACGCGCAATGATCGACACAAACGGGTCGAATTCGCCGGTATTCACCTCGCCGGCCTGCAGGCAGAGGATCGTATGGTCGTCGAGCGTCGGGAGGCGCGCAACATCCACGCGCCCATGAGTGTCGACGCTCGCATAGACGATGCGATCGAGCCCGAAGCCCAGAATGCGCAGCGCCTTCTTCACCGTGATGTGGGCGAGTTCCGATATCACGACCTTGATCTCGGGCGCGCCGATCAACCCCTGGCGGTCGAAATCCCAACCTTGCCGTGCAAGCAGCGCGCGCCGGGCGGTCGCGAGCGCGCCGAGCGTGCATGCCGTGGCGCTGGTGCCGAAGCCCACGGCGCTTTCGCGCGGCAGGTCGAGCGCTTCGAGTACCCAGCGGCCCGCGACTCGCTCCACCGTGGCGGCGACCGGTGAGTTGTCGAACGTCGAGGCGCACTGGTCCCACGCCAGCATGAGCCGCTCCACCGCGGCTGCCGCAGGCAGCGCCGCGCCGATCACGAAGCCGAAGTAGCGCGGGCCGTTCGAAGCCGTGGTCGCCGGCGAGCCGACACGGTCGAGCAAAGACAGCGTGTCTTGCGCGGGCAATCCGCTTGCGGGCAGCGGCTCGTCGAACGCACTGAGCGCCGCGATGGCTTCGTTCGAGGGGAAAACACGCCGCGTGGCGTTTCCTTCGACATAGCGCAGGCCGCGTGTGTCGGCATCCGCCAGCAGTTTCAGTTCATCCATTCACGCCTCCTGTCCGAGTCCATTCATATCTCAGTTCAACGTTCACGCACGCGAGGCCGCGCACGGCATGCTTCGCACCGTAACGGCCCAGAACAGCAGCGCCAGAAAACTGACTGCCGCACCTAGCATACACACGCCATGCCAGCCAGCCACGGCATACGTCGCCGTCGTGCCAATCGCGCCCAGCCCGCTGCCAACCGCATAGAACAGCATGTAAAGGCTCACGAGCCGGCTATGCAGTTGCTCGCTGCCGCGAAAGATCAAGCTTTGATTGGTTACATGCAGCGCCTGGCCGCCAAGATCGAGCAACACGATTCCAGCCAGCAGCATCCACAGCGAATGCCCCGGCATCGAGAGCGGCCACCACGCCAGCAACAAGAGCACCAGCGCGGCAGCGCTGGTGCGCTGGCCCCAACCCCGGTCGGCCCATTGGCCGGCGCGCGCGGCGGCAAGCGCGCCCGTCGCCCCGGCGATACCGAACGCTCCAATCGCCGTATGGGAAAAATTGTAGGGTGGCGCACTCAACGGCAGGACCAGCGCGCTCCAGAAGATATTGAGAATCGCGAACATCAGCAGCGCGAGCACGCCGCGCGTCTGCAGCACGCGATCCGAGCGCAGCAACGCGAACATCGAGATGATCAGTTGCCCATAGCTCATCGTGGCCTGCTCGGTGCGCCCAAGCTTCGGAAGCCGACGCCACAGCGGCACGGCAAGCGCGAGCATGACGGCGGCGGAACAGCCATACACCCCGCGCCAGCCCGCCAGATCGCTCACGCCACCGGCGAACACGCGAGCCAGCAGCAGGCCAATGAATACACCGCTGCCCGCTGCGCCCACCACTCGCCCGCGCTCGTCGGGCGCGGCCGCCGCCGCCGCATAGGCGATCAAACCCTGCGTCATGGCCGTACCCAGCATGCCAACACCGAGCATGCCAGCCAGCAGCACCGCGACGGATCGCGCGAGACTGACCACGCACAGCGCGCCCGCCAGCGCCAGCAATTGCACGAGCATCAGGCGGCGGCGCTCCACCCTGTCGCCCAGCGGCACGAGCAGCAGCAACGCCAGCGCGCAACCGGCCTGCGTCGCCGTGACCACGCCGCCAACCGCGGCGCGGGTAATGCCGAAATCGCGCGCCAAAGCGTCCAGCAAAGGCTGCACATAGTAGACATTGGCAACGCACAGGCCGCTAGCCACAGCGAACAGCAGTACGAGGCCGCGCGGCATCGGTGCGCGCGACCGGACGAAAGCATCGCGGGCTGGCGATGCAAGCGCGATGGAATCCGTGTCCATGATTTGCAATCCAGTTTCAAAACAAAACTGGTTGAATGGTAGGGCAGCTAGTTTTAAAATGCAACTACGTGAGGCGAGCCCATTTCGTCGCTGCGTACCCGCAAATCAGGAAATCGCCATGGCAAGCCGCAAATCCGCGAAGAGGGAAACCTGTCCCGTTGCACGCTCGGTTGACGTGATCGGCGACCGGTGGTCGCTGATGATCCTGCGCGACGTCTTCGACGGTGTTTACCGCTTCGGTGACATTCAGCGCAATCTGGGCGTGGCGCGCAATATTCTCTCTGGCCGTTTGAGCCAGCTGGTCGAGGCCGGCATTCTCGAAACACGGCCGGCCTCCGACGGCACGGCCTATCAGGAGTACGTGCTAACGAAGAAAGGGGAAAGCCTCTTCCCCGTTATCGTCGCCCTTCAGCAGTGGGGCGAGCGCCATTTGTTCGAACGCAACGAGAAGCATTCGTGGTTGATCGACAAAGCAACGGGCAAGCCGTTGCTTTCCATGTTCCCGCAGACCCGCGAAGGGCACCCGCTCACGCCTCACGACACCGTGGTCAAGAAACCCGCGTGACGGCCCTTTCGTCAGGCGCAGCGCCTGCCCGGCTCACACGGCCGGATCGATAGGCGAAGGCGGCGCGCCGCGTTCTTCGATCGCCTGGCCCGCCAGCAAACACAGGTCCTCGCGAAAGTGCCCGGCCACGATCTGCACGCCCACCGGCACGTCCTTCACCATGCCCGTCGAAACGACGAGTCCCGGCAAGCCCATGGCGGGCAACGCGCGCATGGTGAGTTGCGCATCCCATACGCGCTGGAAGCCCGCCGCGCCCTGCATGTCGAGGTTATCGGGGAACGGCAGTTCGCCCGAAACCGGCAGCAGCAGCACGGGATACTCCGCAAGGAACAAGCGCCATGCGCGCGTGAGCGTCGTGCGGCGCACCAGCGACGGCACCACCACGTTCTCGGGCATCGCCGCGACCTTGGCGCGCACGCCATCCACCACGGCCTGCGCACCCGGGTCGCCGTCGCGCGCCACGGCGTCGGCGAGCGCAGGGAAACCGTCGCCGAGCCACAGGCGCTCCTGCACTTCGCCGGCGTCGCGCAAGAGCGGCACGTCGTCGATCTGCTCGACCGTCCAGCCCGCGTCGGCGAGCCGGCGGCCGGCGTCGAGCAAGGCGTCCTCCACTTCCTTCGTAATGCTCATGCCGCCCGGGCGCAGGCACAGCGCCGCGCGCCGCGGCACGTCGGGCCCGATGAGCGGCGCAGGCGCCCACCAGGGGTCGCGCAGGTCGGGCGCCGCCAGCGCCGCGAGCGCCACGCGCAGGTCCTCGACCGTGCGCGCCATCGGGCCTGCGCCCGACATCATCTGCGCGCCGATCGGCCGCTCGGGCGACGACGCGTTGAACGCCGGCACGCGCCCGATGCTGGGCCGCAAGCCATGCACGCCGCACGCATACGCGGGGTAGCGCACCGAGCCGCCAATGTCGGTGCCGAGTGCGATATGGCCGATGCCGGCCGTCACCGCCGCCGCCGCGCCGCCGCTCGAGCCGCCCGGCGTGAGCGACGCATTGCGCGGGTTCTTCGTATGACCGTGCACCTGGTTGCTCGTGAACCAGCGCAGCGCGAAAGTCGGCGAATTGGTGCGGCCGAGCAGCACTGCGCCCGCGCGCACGAGGTTCTCGACAGCGGGGCTGTTCACCTGCGCGATCAGATCCTTTTGCAGGCGCGTGCCGTTGGTCGTGGCAAAGCCCGCCTGGTCGATGTTGATCTTCGTGGTCACGGGCACGCCCGCGAGCGGCCCCGGGTCTTCGCCGCGCGCGAGCGCCGCATCGATCCTGTCGGCCTGCTGGAAGACCCATTCGGGCCGATAGTCGATCACCGCGTTGATGAGCGGATTGACGGCTTCGAGGCGCTCGAGCGCGGCCTTCGCGGCCTCGCGGGCGGACACCTCGCGCGCGCGAACCTGCTTTGCGAGTTCAGTTGCGGTTAAACGCCAAAGTTCAGTCACGATCCCTCCGGTTCGTTGGCAAATTGAGAATGAGTCGGTCAGGCGCTCGCCGATAACGTCTCGACACGCCGCCTGTCACGCAGGACGGCCAGCGCGAGCGCCGCCAGCCCGCACGCCGCGATGAGCGCGAGCAGCGCCGCGCGGCCGCCGTGCACCAGCACCCAGCCGCCCACAGTCGGAAACCCGAATGCGCCGACGAAGTACGCCGCGACGAACCACGTGAGCGCGGCGCGGCGGTGCGCGGCGACGGAGTCGTTGACGGCCTGAAGCTGGACGATCGGGTAAGCGAGCCCGTACCCGGTGCCGAGCAGCACCGCGGCGGCCGATTGAAACAGCACGTGAAACGGCACGACGAACATCGCCGCGCTGCCGAGCACCATCATCGTGAGCAGCACTTTCGTCGCCGTTTCGGAGCGCAGCTTGATGACCACGCGCGAGAGCAGCCAGCGCGTGGCGATGACGGTCACCGTGTAGACGCTGAAGAAGGTGGTCGCTTTCGCCTCGGTGCCCTGCACAAGCGACATCTGGAATGTCATGAGGCCCGAGAACACGCAGCCGCCGAGCGCGATGATGACGATGGGATACACCGCGCGCGTGCGGGCGATCACGCCGGCCTTCAGGAGCCACGGGTCCGGCGAGGCCGGCTCCTGCGTCACGGAAGCGGAGCGCACGTGCGGCGCAATGCGGCCGAATAGTTCGAGCAGCACGGCCGCCAGCACGCACAGGCCGCCGATCGCGTAGAGCACGCCGCCAAGCGGCATGCGCCAGAAGCGGATCGCAAAGCCCGCAATCGCCGGGCTGCCGCCGATGCCCGTCATCTGCATGGTGGCGAAGCGCAGGAACCAGAGCCCGCGTTCGGCGTCGTTCGTGCGCTCGGCGAGCGCCATGGGGGCGGCGAGACAAAACGCACCCCAGCCGAAGCCCACGAGGAAGCCTGGCACGACATCGAAGCTGCTCACGTGCTCGACGAGCGCGAAGCTCACCACGCCCGCGCCCACACAGAGCGCCGCCAGCGCCGCCATGCGCGCCGCGCCCACATGCTGGGCGACCCAGCCGGTGAGCGAGACGCCCACGAAGGTGCCGAGGGCCGCGCCTGCGAGCGCCACACCGGTATTGATGTCGTTCCCGCCGATGGCGTGCACGCGCATGGAGAACAGGAACGTCGCGCCATAACCTGCCGATGCGAGCAGGACGCCGACGAGCATGATGAGGGCACTGAATGGACGCACGGCAGGCCTTCCGGACGATGAGGCAAGCGTGCACATTATCAGTCCCTGTGCCCAGCGCTGCATTCGGGTGCTCCTCGGGGTGCGATGACGGTGGCATGCGGGCCGCCGGGCAGTGGAAGCGCTTCCACTGCCCGGCGGGTTACGGGCGGCGTGCGGGTTACTTTGCGTCCTGCTGCGCGTGCTCGGCAGCGTCGATGATCGCGTCGGCCACCGCCTTCGGCTGGCTCAGGATCGAGACGTGGCTGCCGTTCACGCGCGTCACCTTCGCGCCGATATGTTTGGCCATCGACTCCTGCAGCGCGGGGGCGATCATGCGGTCGCGCGCCGTCACGACGAAATACGAAGGCTTGTCATGCCACGCGGCCTGCGTGACCTTCTGCGAGAGCGCGCCGCTGAACCACGGGCCCTGAGTGGCCGCCACGACGCGTTGCTGCGCGGGCGGCAGGTCGGGTGCGAAGTCCTCGCGAATCGCCTTGTCGGAAAGCGTCAGGTAACCCGCCGAGTCTTTGCGCAGTTCGCTCGCCCACGGTGCGTCCGGCTGGCCCTGCGTGATATCGGCGATCGACTGGCCGTTGTCGGGCGCGAAAGCCGCGACGTACACGAGCGACTTCACCTTCTCGTCGTTGCCCGCCTCGCTGATCACAACGCCCGCCCACGAATGGCCAACCAGCACCACCGGGCCCTTCTGCTGCTCGATCACGCGCTTCGTCGCGGCCGTGTCGTCGGCGAGCGAGCTGAGCGGGTTCTGCACGGCGACCACGTGCAGGCCGCGCGCTTCGAGCAGCGGGATCACGCGGCTCCAGCTCGAGCCGTCGGCGAACGCGCCGTGCACGAGCACGACGTTGGTGCCTTTCAGATCGTGCGGCGGCGCGGCGTGCGCCGCCTGCAGCGCGAAGAGGCCGCCGATGAGCGCCACGGAAGTGAAAATCTTTTTGATCGAAGCCATCGTCTTTCTCTCTTCTTTTATCGGGTCGTTCGGTGGGTCGGGACGGGCGTATTACGAATGCGCGTAGATCGGGCCGAGGCCGGGGACATCGTCCTGCGCAGCGCGTGCGGCGTCCGCGTCGCGATGCGCCGCGCCCGAAGCGGACGAGCCGTTCGCCACGCCGCCATACGACGGCGCGGTGGCTTGCTGCGGGGCCTGCGAGGCTTCCACGCGCGAGAGCGCTGCCTGGATGTTGCGCGGGTATTGGGTTTCGTCGGCGGCGGGGTTGTAGCCGGCCTTCTGCAACTGCACGAGTTCGGCGCGCACCTGCGCACGGGTAACGGGCTCGTTCGACTGCGCGAACGAAAGAACCGGGGCGGCGGCGAGAGCAGCAAGGGCGAGGAGCTTGAGGGCTTTCATGACGTTCTCCAAAGATGAGGTCGGGTTCGAATCGGGTTGCCGTTCAGCGCGAGGGGTGTATCGAGCTGGTGTAGGGGTATTTGAACGCCCGGATGTATCTGCCGTGTTTCCATTTGGGGCGCGGTTTGCGTATCAACGTGTCCGGATTGCGCGCAGATACATTGCGCTACAAAAAGCCCCCATGAGGCGCGGCGCGGGCCGCAACGCAAACGCCGCCGCGCCCGCGAGGGCACGGCGGCGTGGCGTGGGGTTAGCGCGTATCAGCCGAACGTGAAGCTGTAGACGTGCGCGCCCGGGTCGAGAAAGCGGATCTCGAAGGTGTGATCCCCGATGCGGCCGGACTGGCGCACGAGCTGATACAGGCGCGGGCTCGTGGCGACGCCCGTGCCGTCCGCTGCGACATCGGCGCCATGCGCGGCGCCCGGCGGCGCGCCGTCGATGCTGATGCGAAAGCGCACGGGCTTGCCGTCGGCGGCGGGCGCAAGCACCAGGTGCAGGTCGCGCGCATGGAAGCGATAGGCGATGCTCGCCTGCGGCGCCCCCGCCACGGCGGATTCGGCGCCCACGTTCCACTGCCCGCCGAACGCCCACTGGTTCAGGTCGAGCTGCCCGGGCAATGTGTAGGACGCGGCCGTATCGCCCTGCACGCGCTGCGGGTTCGCATTGCCCTGCGCCTCGCGATAACCCACGTACGTTTCGCCCGAGCCGATGTCGCGCAGGTCCGCCGGCGCCAGCGCGCCGCTCGCCTGCGGCGCCTGCGGCGTGGCGGCGGGCGTGGCGCGGCCGTTGTCGGCCAGCAATTGCTGGATCGCCTGCTCGGCCTGGGCGTAGTCCCCTTCGCCGAAGTGGTGATAACGCACGCGGCCCTGGGCATCGACGAGATAGAACGCCGGCCAGTACTGGTTGCCGAAGGCGTTCCAGATGCGGTAGTCGCTGTCCACGGCAACGGGATAGCGGATGTTCAGGTCGGCCAGTGCCCGCTTGACGTTGCCCGTGTCATGCTCGAAACCGAACTCGGGCGTGTGCACGCCGATCACGACGAGACCGTCGTTGCGGTAGCGCTCCGCCCACGTCTTCAGATACGGCAGGGCTCGCAGGGAGTTGATGCACGAGTAGGTCCAGAAGTTGACCAGCACGACCTTGCCGCGCAGCGCTTCGGGCGTGAGCGGCGCGGAATTGAGCCAGGTGATCGCGCCGTCGAGCGGCGGCAAACGGCCTTCGACCGGCAGATCGGCGGCCGCGTGAGCGGGCAGTGAGACGCGCACGATGTGCGCGGACAGATCGGCTGATTGAGAGGCGAACTGAGAGGTCAACCGCGGCGCCGGGCTCGACTGTGCCTCCCGTTCCAGATGCGGCGCCGGTTCCGCGCGCTTCGCGCGATTCGCGGCGGGCGACGCCAGCAAATCGACGAGGCGCGCTTCCACGCCATTGGTCGGCGCGCCGGGCACGAGGACGAGCAAGCGCGTATCCAGACCCAGCGCGATCGCACCGACCGTGAGGAGCACGAGCGCGCCCATTGCGCGCCGCACATGCTCGCCCACGCCG
Organism: Paraburkholderia sp. J11-2; assembly: GCF_905220185.1. NCBI lineage: Bacteria > Pseudomonadati > Pseudomonadota > Betaproteobacteria > Burkholderiales > Burkholderiaceae > Paraburkholderia > Paraburkholderia sp. J11-2. The sequence continues at coordinate 167,523 of NZ_CAJMYY010000009.1, forward strand.
AGCGAGCGCTTGAGCGCGGCCATCGCGCGATGACCGAGACCCGCCACTACCGCAAGCGAACTGGCGGCGCCCACGGCGTAGCCCGCGAGCGCGGCCCACGTCTGCCAGGTCACGCCGTGGCGGGCTGCACCGGTAATGATGAGACCGAGGATCGGCCCGGCGCACGGCGCCCAGAGCAGCCCCGTCGCCGCACCGAGCAACATGGCGGAGCCGATGCGGCGCGACGCGCCGTCGTCCTGCGAGCGCGCCATGAAGCGGTCGGCGAGCGCAGTAAGCGGCCCGGAGAGACGCGCAGCAAGCGCGGGAAAGAGCAGCGCAGCGCCGAACAGCGCGAAAAGCCCGAGCGCGATCCAGCGGCCGTACTCGCTCAACTGCGCCGCGCCGTTCAGACCCGCGGCGCCCAGCCCCGTGAGCAGCGCGAACGTGAGCGCGAGGCCGAGCAGCATGGGCAGGCGGCCGCTCAGGAACGGCTCTTCGGAGCGCGCGAACACGAACGGCACGACCGGCAGGATGCAGGGGCTCAGGACGGTGAACGCACCGCCCACGAATGCGACGACGATGAGTAACATGAGTTCGGTCTCCAGACGAATGTCGGCGGACTTGCCATGTGGCGTATTTCAGCGCGAGCATGTATCCGGGGAATGTCTGGAACGCGTGCGTCGTGCATCGTCATGTATCGCGAAAGCGGCTTGATACATGCCGATACAAACGCGCAGCGGTGGACGCGCTGTGGATGCGCAGCGAGCGATTTGTATCGCTACGTATCGCGCCCCGGCGGCGACACACTACGTTTCAACAGTGCCGCGGCGGGGACACGCGCCAGATACGTGGGAGCGTTCCAATACGCTCGTCGTCCACACAAGGAGAACCCTCATGATCTCTCGTCTCAAGATTGCCGCTGTCGCCATCGGCCTCGCCGCTAGCGCCGGGCTCGCCGCCTACGCCTCCAGCGAGGAACCTTCGCTCGGCTCGGCCGCGCTGCAAACCGGCGCGCAGGCGCCCAACTTCACCGGCATCAACAACTGGCTCAACAGCCCTCCGCTCGACCTCAAGCAGTTGCACGGCAAGGTCGTGCTCGTCGACTTCTGGACCTTCGACTGCATCAACTGCGCGCACACCATCCCGCATATCAAGGAGCTGGACGCGCGCTATCGCGACAAGGGTCTGGTGGTGGTCGGCGTGCACACGCCCGAGTATTCGTTCGAGCGCGACACCGACAACCTGAAAAAGGCGATCAAGCGATACGGCATTACGTACCCGGTTGCGCAGGACAACGGTTACGCGACGTGGAATGCCTACGGCAACCAGTACTGGCCGGCGGTGTATCTGATCGACCAGAACGGCAAGCTCGTTTATACGCACTTCGGCGAAGGGGATTACGCGCAGACCGAGCAGAAGATTCGCGATCTGCTGGGCATCCAGGGCAAGCAAGGATGATCGACTGGCGCGCGCCGCTCCGGGTTCCGGGGCAGCGCGCGTACCATGCGATATTGGGCGCAAACCCGAAAAAGGAAAAAGGCCAATGTCGAATGCCTGGAAAGGCCGCTGCCTGTGTGGCGCGGTGCAATACCACGCGCGCGGCGCCGCGCTGACGCAACTCATTTGTCACTGCCGCGATTGCCAGCGCGCTTCAGGGTCGGGCGGCTTGCCTGTCGTCGTCGTGAGCGCGGGCGAATTCTCGTTCGACGGCGAAATCCGGTCTTACACGATAACCGGCGGCAGCGGCATGCCGACCACGCGCAATTCGTGCGCACGTTGCGGCAGCCTGCTCTTTGGCACGCCCCAGCATGCGCCGGATATCGTGACGATCTACGCGGGAACGCTCGACGACCCTTCACGGTTCCATGCCGAATTCGTTCAGTTCACGTCCGAACGACATCAGCTCGATGCCCGCGAGCCCGGCATCGCTCAATATTCGGGACGCGCGCCCTGAGGCGATTCAAAGATGCCGCGTTTCCGGAGGCGGATTGCCCCAATCGTTCGCGAGACCATTGGCATAGGAGATCGGTGCATTCAACGCTTCGTTCAGGTCGAAGTCGTCGATACACATGATATTCACGTTGATGTACGGATAGCCCGTGCCGTTGGGCATGTCGATGCGGTCGAATACGTGCACGCCGCAGTGTTTGCAAAACGGATGATGGGCGACCGGGTTTTTCCCTTCGTAGTGCGTGAGTTCGCTTGCGCCGGAAAGTAGAACAAAGTCTTCCGGGCGGACCTGCACCAGCCAGAGCCGGAGTTTTCCACAGAAGCTGCAGTTGCATTTTCCCGTGCCCTTGCTGAAATCGATCAGGGCTTCGAACTTTATCGACTGGCAATGGCAACTTCCACGGTATGTCCGCTGCATGAGGGCGCTCCCGATCGGTTTGGCGACAACTGCGGATTATGTCACCGAATGCGCGGCTAGCACCCGTGCCTCCCATCAAGGCGCAAAGCGCGTAAACACGTAGTCGCGATCCTTCACCTTCGAAGCGTGGCACGCAAAACAGGTTTGATGCTGCGCCAGGTCGGCAGGCACGCCGTTCACGAAACGCCCGTACCCCCAGCCGCCCGTGGACGCATAGCGGCGCGAGTCCTTCACCATGACCTGCACGGTCGTGGGCTGGCCCGGCACCGTGGCGGTTGCGAAATCATCGGACTGCTTACGCTTGTACGCAAGCTTCACGAGGATCGTGCCGTCCGGATATGGCAGCGTCGCATTCTCGATGGCCTTGATCGCCACCGGATTGCCGAGCACCACGCGCAGTTCGTCGAGCGGCGCGGCCTCCTCCGCCGGGGCGATCATTTCCCACTTGCGGTAGCCGGGTGGAATCGTCACGCCGTAGATCGGCGAAGCCGCGTGGCCCGGCGCCTGCGATCGTGCTTGCGGCTGCGCTTGCGCGCCTTGCTGCGCCCATGCGGCGTGACCTTGCGTCAGACTCGCGAGCAGCGCGCCCGCGAGGAGCGCGCGACGCCTGAAAAAACGTATTTGCATCGCGGCCTCCGATCACAGATGCGTGACTTGCAGAATGGCCTGCGCGAACTCCTTGGGCGCTTCCTGCGGGAGATTGTGGCCAATGCCGCCGTCGATCGTGCGGTGCAGGTACTTGCCCGTGAACTTCTTCGCATAGGCGGCCGGCGCGGGATGCGGCGCGCCGTTGGCGTCGCCTTCGAGCGTGATGGTCGGCACGGTAATGGCCGGTGCGGCGGCGAGACGCTGCTCGAGGCTGTCGTACTTCGCTTCGCCCTGCACGAGCCCGAGGCGCCAGCGGTAGTTGGAGATCACGATGGCCACGTGGTCGGGATTCTGGAACGACGCTGCACTGCGCTCGTAGGTCGCGTCGTCGAAGTTCCACTTCGGCGAGGCAAGTTGCCAGATCAACTTGTTGAACGCGTCGCGATTCGAGGCATAGCCCTGCGCGCCACGCTCGGTCGAAAAGTAGAACTGGTACCACCACTGCAGCTCGGCTTGCGGCGGCAGCGGCTTGCGGTTCGCCTCCTGGCTGCCGATCAGATAGCCGCTGACCGAGACGAGACCCTTCACGCGCTCTGGCCACAGCGCCGCGACGATGTTCGCCGTGCGCGCGCCCCAGTCGTAGCCGCCCAGAACGGCCTGATCGATCTTCAGGGCATCCATGAACGCAACAAGATCGACAGCGGTGACGGCCTGCTGGCCGTTGCGCGGCGTGTCGTCCGAGACAATGCGCGTGCTGCCGTAGCCGCGCAGATACGGCACGATCACGCGGTAGCCCGAAGCGGCCAGCATCGGCGCGACCTCGACATAGCTATGGATGTCGTACGGCCAGCCGTGCAGCAGGATCACCACCGGGCCGTTCTTCGGTCCCGCTTCGGCGTAGCCCACATTGAGCAGGCCCGCGTTGATCTGCTTGATCGGGCCGAACGACACGCCGTTGCCCGTGCGCGTGTTGCCGTCCGTACCGCCAGCCGACTGTGCGTGCGCGAGACCGCCGAATGCGAAGTCCGCGAGCGTGAGGCCGGCAAGCGACGTGCCGAGAAGACGACGGCGACGGACGTTGACGGGATCTGACATGACCACTTCTCCTTGATGTGCATGCATGCAGGCCGCGCCCGAACGGCTTGGCCTCGTTGATTGAGCCCACGGCAGCAGATCGGTCGATCGCGCTCGCGGCGGCAGGCAAAACGCCCCGGTGAATTTATATCCGAGCAGGAAAAGCGCCATGTATCCCAATGTGTCTGTTGCGAGCGTGGACACACAACGAATCAAAAAATGTCGGCGTGGCGGGATCGGTCGCGGCGAGCGCGAGGTTGAACGAACGACGGGTTTGTATCGCAATGTATAAGCGCCTGGACGAGATACATACCCTTGCAAAACGCGGCGTTCATGAAACACGGCAGATACGTCCGGCGGTTGTAATGCATCAACGCCGGAACTTGCTGATGACCGGACGGATTGCCCAACCCATCCCAGGAGAAAGTCATGAACGCATCGAAGCTCGCCCTCGCCTTTGCCGCCAGCGCCGCAGTCCTCGCCGCCACGCCGGTGTTCGCCACCATGCCCGCTCAGTCGAGCGCAGCACAACCCACGGTTGCGCAAAGCCAGGCATGGACGCCCGCCAGCAATGCGGCGAACGCGAAGCTCACGCGTGCACAGGTTCGCCAGGAACTGATCCAGGCGCAGCACGACGGCCAGCTCGCCGCCATCCAGCAGCTGTATCGCGGCAGCTAAATCATTGCCATCACGAAGCCCATTTCAGGAGATACACACCATGACTCAGGCAGAAAAAGTGCTGTACACCGGCAAGACCCACACCACCGGCGGCCGCGACGGCGCAGCCCGCAGCGAAGACGGACGTCTGGACGTGAAGCTCTCGCCGCCCGGTTCGAGCGCGCCGGGCACGAACCCGGAACAGATGTTCGCGGCGGGCTGGTCGGCGTGCTTCATCGGCGCGATGGGCCGCGCCGCCACGAAGCTCGGCACGACGCTGCCGCGCGACGTGGCGGTCGACGCCGAGATCGACCTCATCAACGCCGACGACGCCTTCAAGCTGCGCGGCCGCCTGAACGTGACGCTGCCGGGCGTGGATCGCGAACTGGCGCAGCGTATCGTCGAAACGGCCCATCAGATCTGCCCGTATTCGAAGGCGACGCGCGGCAACATCGACGTCACGCTCGCCGTCGTCGAGGCGTGATCGCGTAGCGGTAGAAAGTGTAGAAAGCAAAAAGCGGGGCGCCTTGTGCGCGCCCCGCTTTGCTTTTGTGTGTTGCTGTGAGTGTTGCGCTTTAGCCGTGCCGCGCGTCCACGAGATTGCCCGGCGTGCCGTTACGCCAGGCTTCCACGTTGCGCAGTGTCGTTTGCGCAATCTCGCTCATCGCCTCGCGCGTGAAGAACGCCTGATGCGACGTGACGATCACGTTCGGAAACATCAAGAGACGCGCGAGCACATCGTCCTGCAGCGGCGCGTCCGAATGGTCCTCGAAGAACAGGCCGCCTTCTTCCTCGTACACGTCGAGGCCGAGGTGTCCGAGCTGGCCGCTCTTGAGCGCATCCACGAGCGCGCTGCTTTCCACGAGCCCGCCGCGCCCGGTGTTGATGAGCATGGCGCCGCGCTTCATCTTCGCGAGCGCGTGGCGGTCGATCAAATGACGCGTGGCTGGCACGAGCGGGCAATGCAGACTCACCACGTCCGACTGCGCAAGCAGCGTATCGAGCGGCACATAACGCACGCCGAGCGCGAGCAGGTCGGCGGCGGGCGTGCCCGGGTCATGGGCGAGCACCTGCATGCCGAAGCCCGCCATGATGCGCGCAAAACACCGGCCGATAATGCCCGTGCCGACCACGCCGGCCGTCTTCCCATGCAGATCGAAACCGAGCAGCCCCGCGAGCGAGAAGTCACCTTCGCGCGTGCGCGACACGGCGCGCGGCAGCTTGCGGTTCAGCGCGAGGATCAGCCCGACGGCGTGCTCGGCCACCGCATGCGGCGAATACGCGGGCACTCTCGCGACGGTGATGCCAAGACGCTGCGCCGCTGCGAGATCGACGTGATTGAAGCCGGCCGAGCGCAGCGCCACGAGCCGCGTGCCGCCCTGATGAAGGCGCTCGAGCGTGGCGGCGTCGACCGTGTCGTTCACGAACGGACACACCACGTCGTAGCCGTCGGCGAGCACGGCGGTCTCGGCGTCGAGGTGCGATTCCTGGAAGTGCAACTCATACTGGAAAGCGGCGTTCGCCTCGGCAAACGTATCGACGTCGTACTGGCGCGCGCTGAACAGGATCATGCGTGGGCGAGCGGAAGTGGGGAGCTGGGTTCCCGGCATGTTGACCTCGTGCGAGCTTCGGGGGATAGGCGCGCATTGCGCGTTGACGCGCGGGGATGCGTCTTGAACTCGAACGCGTAACGTTCGCGCGTGCCGCGTGGGCACGCTGGCACATGGTATCAGCAGGAAGGCGAGCGATCAGGAAGAAGCGGCAACAGGCGGGCGAGGCATGGACGCGGCAAAGCCGCGAAGCTTGCCGAAGTGCGGCGAACTTCGCGGCATGGTGCCGCGCGCATTACGAGTGAGCGTAGATCGGTTCGAGGCCAACGACATCCTGGTCCGCCGCATTCGCACCGGAGACCTTCGATACGGCGCGAGCGTGCGTGCGGCTGCCTGCTGCGGAGCCGCCTTCAACTGCCCCGCCGAATGCCGACGCCGCTGCGCCGTTCTCTGCACTCACGCGCGAGAGCGCGGCTTGCAGGTTCGCGGGGTACTGCGTGTCGTCGCTGGCGGGGTTGTAGCCCGCCTTCTGGAGTTGCACGAGTTCGGCCTTCACTTCGGCGCGGGTGACCGGCTGGCTCGACTGTGCGAACGAGAGCGCGGGAACGGCAACGAGGGCAGCAAGAGCGGCGGCGGCGAGCGATTGGGCGAGCTTCATGGTGTTTCTCCTGACGTTGGCTGAGTGGTTGCGCACTGTTGTGTATCAACCTTGCGTAGGAGACATTTGAACGCCGCGATGTATCTGGCTTGTTTGCGTGCGCGCCCGTTTTTGCAAGCGCGCTTGTCCCGCGGGCGGCCAGACACAGTGCGATACAAGAAGGCGCCCAGCCGCCCGCTACCACGTCAATAAGGGGCGAATCAAAAGTGTTGCTGCACTGCACACTTAGCGCCCTCGAGCCTTGCATTCTGTCCCGAGATCTCTATAATAAGGGTTATCCCTTAGGCACTAACCCTAGCAAAGAGGAAATCATGGGTGCAATCGTCGAAAAGCTGGCTCAAGCCCTCGCTGCACTGCGTCGTCTGGGCGCCGAAGCGCTGGACCGTCACCTCGAATACTGCGAACTGCTCGCAGAAGCTCAGCGCCGCTGGTACTAATGCGCGCCTGACTGCAGCAAGCGTCCCTGGCCGTGCACACGGGGGACGAGTAGCAACACGCGACCGCACTGCGCGGTCGGGTTTATGCGGCGCCCAGCCATGCCTCGATTTCGGGGGCATCCGCGCGCGCCGCATCGGGCCGCCATCCTGGCGCCACCAGAAGTTCGCGAGCGCCGGCGTAGGCCTGCGCAAAGCCACGCAGTTCACGCGTAACCGGCCGGTCGTCCAGACGCCGCCGGGCTAGCGCCGCTTCCACGGTGCGCTCGATCAGCGCGACCTGGTTGTCGATATACGCCACGCAAAGCTCGCGGCAGCGCGCCGACACACGCGCCGCCGCCATGAGCGCCGGAACGAGCGAAACCGTGAGATGCCCGCCCGCGCCAAGCCGGGCCAGCGCGCCGCGCAGGTCCGCGGCCGCGTCGTGGAGCGAAGCGAACACGGCGTCACGCCAAATGCTGCGCTCGAATGCCAGCGCACCGCGAAAGCGCGCCAGCGCCTCGGCATCCGCCACCTTCCCCTCGAGCACCAGCGGTGCGGCGCCCGCCGTCGCCGTCGTACGGATGCAATCCGCACCGAGCCATTGCGCACTTTCGCGCCTTCCTTCCAGCACCCGCGTTTGCAGACGATCCGGCAATAGCGGATCGAGCGGCACCGCTGCGCACATTGCGGGCTTGCCGGTTTCGTGCAGCGTGCAACGCCCGTCGTCGGCCAGCGCCGCGCAACGGCCGAGCGACGGGTAGTCGTAGCCCTGCAGCGTCAGCACGATCCAGTCGCTGCCGAATGCCGCGCTGCGGTGAAAAAGCGACTGCGAGAGTTCGTCGATCGCCACGGCGTCGGCGGCGGCAAGCCGGTGCTCGCCCGCGCGGCGCACCGGCTGACGCCCGATCGCAAGGCACCCGACAAAGCGCTCCCCATGCCGCAGCAATTCCGCCAGCGACATCGACGGCGGGCTGTTGCAGCACTTCCCGCACGCCGTGCACGCGAGCGCGTAGTGCGCCATGCCGTGCGCCGCATCGTGACCTACCATGGCCGCCGCACCGAGTCCTGGTAGCGCGTGAGGATGAAATGCGCGACCTCATTCGAGTGGTACGCGTCCACCAGTTCGCGCGCCCAGGGCTGCGTCCGGTCCGCGTCGCGCACAGCGAGCACGTCGGCGTAAGGCGAGCGCGCGTCTTCAATGCCGATGCTGTCGCGCGCCGGCTGCAGCCCAGCGCGCGCCGCGTCATCGACTTCCATCGCCACGAAGGCCGCCGTGTCGAGCGCATGCGCAAGGCTTGCGTGCGGCACGCGGACGACTTTAAGTTTTAGCCGGTTGCCCGTGATATCCGCCGTCGTGGCGTGCAGCCCGGCGCTGTCGCGCAGCGTCACCAACGTGTAGTTCTGCAGCAGGATCAGCGCGCGGCCCATGCCGCGCGCGTCGTCGGGAATCGCGATTGTCGAGCCGGGGCGCAGTTGGCTGAGGCTCGGCAGTTTGCGCGAATACAGCGCCATCGGCAGCGCGACCGTGGGCGCAATGGCCGCGATCGCGTAGCCATGCACGTGGCGCGCGTCGGCCAGGTCCGCTTCGTCCTCGAAGCTCGCCGCGTCGATACGGCCCGCCGCCAGCGCGCCGTCGATCTTCGCGGCGTCGTCGAACACGACGACGTCGAGCGCCAGGCCGCGCGCCGCTGCCGTGCGTTGGACCTCGCCCATGATCTCGGCGTGCGTGCCGCGCGTCACACCCACGCGAACGGGATCAGGCGCCGCATGGGCCATGCCGCTCAGCGCCGCGGCAAGCACCCATGCGGCCAGCGGCCAGCGGCTTGCGTTCATGACGCGCCCCTCAAAATCGTGCGAAAGCCAATATGCGAAGCCGCGAGATCGGCCTCCTGCTGTTCCCGCGACGAGGCCCGATAGCGCACGCAATAGTCGCGCGCGCACAGGAACGAGCCGCCCTTGATGACCATGAGCGTGTCGTGGCGCCGCCCCGCCGGCGCGACCGCTGCCGTGTCGCCATTCGTGTGCGACTGGTGCGGGCCCGTGTACGCATCGCGCGTCCATTCCCAGGCATTGCCGATCATGTCGTAGAGGCGAAACGCATTGGCCGCGTAGCAGCCCACGGGAGCGAGGCCGGCATGGCCGTCCTCGGCGGTGTTGAGCACCGGAAATACGCCCTGCCAGTAGTTCGCCGTGGGCTTGCCGTTGGCGTCGGTGGGCGCGGTGTCGAGGTCCGCGCCCTCGCGGCCCGCCTTGCCCGCGTATTCCCACTCGGCTTCCGTCGGCAAATCGCGGCCCAGCCAGTGCGCGTACGCGAGCGCGTCGCGTAGCGTTACGAGCGTGACGGGCAGGTTGCCCCGGCCCTCCACGTCGCTGCCCGGCCCTTGCGGATGCCGCCACGACGCGCCCGGCACCCACGACCACCAGGCGAGATCGCGCGCATTCATCTGCTCGGCCGTGGGCACGCGAAATACCGCTGCACCGCCCTGCTGCTCCGCTTCGCTCACGTAGTGCGTGGCTTCGACGAACGCGGCGAACTGCGCCACCGTCACGTCGGTCTGGTCGATCCAGAAACCCGCCACGCGCGTCTTGCCGCCGCCGGGCGCGGGACGCTCGTCCGGGTAGCCCGCCGTGCTGCCGAGCACGAACGAGCCGCCTTGAAGATGCACCATGCCCGCCTTGCGGTCGCTGCCCCAGCTGTCGGGCAGACCCGAATAGCGTTCGCACTGACGCTCGTTGCCGAGCCGCGCGAGCGGGCGGCCGCGGTTGAGCGAATCGAAGCCGTCGCCGGACGATGTGAGTGTCGAGGCGCTCGATGCCGCGAACGCCGCAGCGAACACCGTCACGGCCAGCGCCGCGAGTGTCAGTCGATACCGCATGGCCGCGCCCTTAGTAATAACCTTGCGGACGCAACGGTTCGACACCGCCCACGTTGCTCATATACGTGTTCCACTGGTTCACGAGGCTTTGGATCACCGAGGGATTCTGCGTCGAGACGTCCGTGGTTTCGCCGCGGTCCTTCGTGAGGTCATAGAGCTGCCAGTGGCCGTCCGTGGGTCCGAGCGGCGGCTCCGTCCACAAGGCCTTCCAGCGGCCATCCGCGCTGCGCAGATACGCACGGCCGTAGGCTTCGTCGCCGAACGCTTCCGTGTGGGCTTCCGCAGTCGTCTTGCCATTCAGTTGCGCAAGCAACGACTTTCCGGTGACCGGATACACATAGCGGTTGTTGTAGACCACCTTGCCCTTGTTCTGGTCCACGCCCGTGAGCGCATTGATGAGCGCGGGCGCGGGCTGGCTCGGCGGCGTCACGCCGGCCACGTCGAGGAAGGTGGCCGTGTCGTCGGTAACGTGCGTGAAAATGCTGAGCGACGGCAACTGCGTAGCCTGCCCCGGCAAATGAACGATGGCCGGCACCGACACGCCGCCCTCCGCCGAATACCCCTTCGTGAGCCGCAGCGGCGTGGCGCTCACTTCGGCCCAGCGCAGGCCATACTGCAGGCGCTTCGCATTCTGCAAACCGTTGTCGGTCCCGAGCGACGAATACACGGGCTCCTGGGCGTTCGCCGTATCGGTGGCGGTGGGGTCGGCGCCCGAGTCGATCGGCCAGCCTTCCGCGCCGTTGTCGGACTGGAACATGATGAACGTATTGTCGTATTCGCCTATGTCCTTCAAATGCTGGATCAGGAGTCCGATGTTGTAGTCGAGATTCTCGACCATGCCCGCGTAGATCTCCATGTAGCGCGCCTGCGCCTTGCGCTCGTCCGCGGAAAGGCTGGCCCACGCCTTGTCGACGTTGCCCTGGCCGTAATCGACGTACCCATCCGACGCCGGATGCACGGCGCTGATGTACTTCGCGTTAGCCGTGCCGTTGTTGGTCGTGGCGGGCGAACGCGTGAGCGTTTCGGGCAAGCCTTCGAACGGCGTGAAGTCGGCGGGAATCAGGCCGAGCGCTTTTTGCCGTGCAATGCGCGCGTTGCGGATCGCGTCGTAGCCTGCGTCGTACACGCCCGCGTATTTGTGCAGCCACGGGTCCGGCACCTGGAGCGGCCAATGCGGCGACGTATAGGCCGCGTAGGCGAAGAACGGCTTGCCGTCCCCCTTGTTCGAGTCGATGTACGCGATGAGCTTCTGCGTGTAGAAGTTCGTGGAATAGAACACGGCAGGACTGCCGCCTGATCCGCCGGGCTGCCCCGGTTGACCGGGCTGCACGTACTGGCCGTCTTCGGTGTAGTTCTTCGAGCCCGCGAGTTCGTGCGCGAAGTGATTGGTCGCGGCGCCGCCCAGCAGCGCGTAGCTGTGCTCGAAGCCCCATTGGTCGGGGGTTTGCCCGCTACCCGTAGCACTCCCAACGATACCCGAGCCGAGATGCCACTTGCCCGCCATATAGGTGTGATACCCGGCGTCCTTGAGCAGTTGCGCAACCGAAAGGGCGCGGTCGTTGAGATAGCCTTCGTAACCGGGCAGACCGCGACGTTCGTCGGTGGGCACGCCCATGGTGCCCTCGCCCACGAGGTGATGGTCGGTGCCCGAAATCAGCATGGAGCGCGTGATCGCGCACACCGTACCCGCGTGATGGTTCGTGAGAATGCGGCCCGACTGCACGAGCGCGTCGAGGTTGGGCGTGTTGATCTCGCCGCCGAACGCATGAATGTCCGAGTAGCCTAGATCGTCCGCCATGATGTAGAGGATGTTGGGCTGCTTGTGCGTGACGGCGGCGCTCGCCACCGGCGAGCCGCTGCTGTTCGTGCCGCCGCACGAGGCCAGCGCGACGACGCTGGCGACCATGGCGCATGCGATGCGGATACGGGGAACTTGCGTCGACCGGTGAGCTTTTTTCATTGTTCTCGTGCGCTGCTTGTAAGGGAGTGCAATGGTAGCCACGAAGCCCGGTGCGCCAAATCTCGATTCCTCCATTGCTTTCGGAGCGGTGGAATAAGTGTGCGGCGCAACGTTCGGCGCGTGTTGCGGCCGTTCATGCCGACCATGCATTCCGGTCATTCGGGCCGGTTCGCGCTTTGCGCGGAAAGCGCCTAATCTTGAGGTATCGGCTCTTGCCCCATCTGTGAACCGGAACCTGCGCCAGCGTGCGCCATGCTCCGGACGCCCGATGCGCGATCATCGCCCCTCGCATGTCGCGGTGCACGACGCGCCGCCTGCTCACCCGCACCATCCGCTCACGGCGCGGCTTGCTCGCGCCGTTGTGTTCGTCGCCTTGCTGCTCGCGTGGGCCGCTCTGGCGGCTGGGATCGCTTTGCCGGCGGCCTTCGCTGCAGCGAACCCGCCCGTCGTGGTGATGACCGTGAACGGTGCGATCGGGCCCGCCAGCGCCGATTTCATCGTCCGTTCGCTGGAGCGCGCCGCGAGCGAGCGCGCGCCGCTTGCGATCCTCGAACTGGATACGCCCGGCGGCCTCGACACCTCGATGCGGCAGATCATCAAGGCAATCCTGGCCTCCCCGGTACCGGTCGCGGCATTCGTCGCGCCCGGCGGCGCACGCGCCGCGAGCGCGGGCACCTATATCGTCTACGCAAGCCATTTCGCGGCCATGGCGCCGGGCACCAATCTCGGCGCGGCTTCACCGGTGCAGCTTGGCGTGGGCGGCGGCGGTGGCCCCGCGGGTGGGCCCATGGGTGGTCCGGCAGGCTTTCCGGAAGCCGCCTCCGGCGCCTCGGCCCCGCGCGCCGACGACAACGCCTCGACGGAAGCCCGCAAGGTCATGCACGACTCCGCCGCCTATATTCGCGGCCTGGCGCAACTGCGCGGGCGCAACGCGGCGTGGGGCGAGCGCGCGGTGCGCGAGGCCGTGAGCCTCTCCGACGAAGAGGCGCGCGACCAGCACGTGATCGACCTGATCGCGCAGGACCCCGCCGATCTCGCGCGCCAGCTCGACGGCCGCACCGTCACGACCACGGCCGGCACGCTGCGCCTCGCCACCGCGCACGCGCCGCTGGAAGCCGTCGCGCCCGACTGGCGCAACCGCTTCCTTGCGATCATCGCCGACCCGAATGTCGCGCTGATCCTGCTGACCATCGGCGTGTATGGGCTCTTCTTCGAGTTCGCCAACCCTGGCTTCGTGCTGCCCGGCGTGGCCGGGGCAATCTGCCTGCTCGTGGGTCTGTTCGCCATGCAACTGCTGCCCGTGAACTACGCGGGCCTCGGGCTCGTGCTGCTCGGGCTTGCGTGCCTCATCGCGGAGGCTTTTTTGCCGACGTTTGGCGTGCTGGGCTTTGGCGGTATCGTGGCCTTCGCCATCGGCGCGCTCATGCTGATGGACACCAGCGCGCCCGGCTACGGCATCCCCTTGCCGCTCGTTGCGGGCCTGGCACTCGGCGGCGCGGCGTTCGTCGCCACCGTGTCCAGCGTGGCCCTGCGCGCGCGGCGGCGCCCCGTGGTGACCGGCGCGGAGGCCATGGTGGGCGCCGTTGGCGAAGTGATCGACGAGGGTTTGCATCCCGAATCGCGGCCCGGCCACGCGGCATTGTCCACGGGCTGGGCCCGCGTGCACGGCGAGCGCTGGCGCGTGGCCTGCGCCACGCCGCTTGCCGCCGGCAGCCGCGTGCGCGTCAGCTCGCGCAGCGGACTCACGCTCACCGTCACCCCGCTGCACGGCGCGGTGCACGACAACGCACACGACAAGGCACAAAACGAGGGAGAACGTTCATGATCGGCTTCACGTTCGGCTTCACAGGTCTACTGATCGCGCTCGTGGTGCTGATCGCGTTATCGTCCATCCGCATCTTCAAGGAGTACGAACGCGGCGTCGTGTTCATGCTCGGACGCTTCTGGAAGGTCAAGGGGCCGGGCCTCGTGCTCATCATTCCCGTCGTGCAGGTGGCCGTGCGTATCGACCTGCGCACCGTGGTGTTCGACGTGCCTTCGCAAGACGTCATCACGCGCGACAACGTTTCGGTGAAGGTGAACGCCGTGGTCTATTTTCGGGTGGTGGACCCGGAAAAGGCCGTGATTCAGGTCGCGCGCTACGTCGAGGCGACGAGCCAGCTCGCGCAAACCACGCTGCGCGCCGTGCTCGGCAAACACGAACTCGACGCCCTGCTCGCCGAGCGCGAGCAACTGAACGCGGACATCCAGAAAGTGCTCGATGCGCAAACGGACGCGTGGGGCATCAAGGTGTCGAACGTCGAGATCAAGCACGTCGACCTCAACGAAACGATGATCCGCGCGATCGCGCGCCAGGCCGAAGCTGAACGCGAGCGCCGCGCAAAGGTCATTCACGCGGAAGGCGAACTGCAGGCGTCCGAAAAATTACTGCAAGCCGCGCAATGTCTCGCACAGCAGCCGCAGGCCATGCAACTGCGGTATCTGCAGACGCTTACCACGATCGCCGCCGACAAGAATTCCACCATCGTCTTCCCGCTGCCGATCGAGTTGCTCAACGCGCTGATCGACCGAGCCGGGCCGCCGCGCGGACCTTGAGTGATCCGTCCCCTCAGTTCAGGCATCCAGCGTCTTCTCCAGTTCACCTGAATATTGCAGCGCAGCGAAAATAGCCGGCCAGCGCGCTGCGCGCGTTCGTGCACGCTTCTTTTGCGCGTGGGATTGGCAGAGCGCGGAAATATCGCCAATAATTGCCGAACATCCACTAACGGACGACGGCGGCCATGGATTACAGTCCCGAAGGCTGATAGCCCTGCCAGAGCCTTATCCATGTTGGGCTTGAAGGTTCAGTAGATTGTTGACCCACCATCTGGCCCACCACAAATTCGTCGGTTTACTCGGTAACGTTTGGACGCTGGCGGCTAGTGTCAAATGGGTGGGGTTCCGCTTTGGACCGAGCAACCGCCTGACCCACATCGCAGTCGCCCTGCTGGGAACGTTGCGCCCGTTCGCTACGACTGAAAGGCAGAGAAGCAGCATGGCGGCGCAACATATCTGCTGCGGAGCCATCGACAGGTATGCAGGCTTGACGATGGTTTGCATGGCGTTCCCCATGAGTCTTTCCCGCCGAGCGTAGCGGCCTGGGTGACATTTGTCGGCCCAAGCGCGGGCGAACTGTGCGCTACCGCACGTTGGGACGGCCTCTTGCATACTGCCGGCCCAAAGCGCCACTGCGCAAGGTCGCCGACCGCGGCTTGCGGGATGGATAGCGCCGAAAATCAGGAAGGCCTCTGCCACCGTAGTGCCCCCGCTAGTGGCCGTTCTCCGCGCGAGGCCTGCCGTAAGTCTGGCAAAACAGCAAGCGGCGGCTTCGGGGTCGGTTGCTGCCGACTGGGTCGGGCAGTAGTCGGCCGCCAGGAGATCTTCAGTGAGCATGTCGTTTTGAAATTCAGAAGGCCGCGGCGCTCAGCAAACGGTCATTCAGCAAACACTCTGCAAGGAAAATATGTTTGTTTGCGAACCCCAAGCGCGCGACCGAACTACACGCGGTGCGTAGTCACAGATAAGATCACGACGCCTTGGCTGTGGCGACCTATTCGTTTGTATATGTACGGCCAAGGTTGATGTGCTTGCCCTTGATCTATCGCGTCTCGCAGCACGTCGCGCCAACGCTACTCCAGAAGAAGGAAGGAAAAGAAGCGATATGGATCGAAACAACCGGTCCTTGCAGCGAAACAGGACGCTTCTCATGGCGAGTCTACTGTTGACGAGCGGGTTATGCGAATCTTGCATCCGCACTCAAGTAGGTATCATTAGCCGGCGGGGCCGCCGGTTTTCGGAGAATGCCCTCTCCATGGGCAGCGGGTACGGCCGCTCATGCGGCATCGCAAGCCCCTGGCGGGAGCCTGAACCAGTTCGCCAACGATTGATGTGGTCACGATGATCGTCGTGACCAGCATTGAACCAGCAAGATACGCGACCTGTTAGACTGTCCAAAGGAGATGGCATTCTCCTTTAACCGCTCGTTTTGAGCCGATGATGCCTACAACCCGCCAGATGAATGGCATGTATTTGTCTTCGTCGAGGTCAAATTCAAATGGGGTGTCGGCTATGTTTCAATCGGTTCTGGCAGTCGCGATCGGTGGAGCGATCGGCTCGTTGTTTCGGTGGTTCCTGGGTGTACGTCTGAACGGCCTATATCCGGATCTTCCGCTGGGCACACTCGCGGCAAACGTGATTGCTGGGTACATCATTGGCGTCGCCATCGCTTTTTTTGCGCGCTTGCCCCAGATTCCGCCTGAATGGCGCCTGTTTGTCACGACCGGACTGATGGGCGGTCTGTCGACATTTTCAACGTTTTCCGCCGAAGTCGTGTCCGATCTCCAGCAAGGTCGGCTTGGCTGGGCGGCAGGGGAAATTGTCATTCATCTCTCGGGATCGCTCGTTATGACCGTGCTGGGATTCGCCACTGTCGGTGCAGTCTCACGTATGGCGATCGCGTGAGCGCCGGGCCGGCGGCCCCGTCATCCAGGCGACCTCGATATTGCCCGTCTGCGGTGTCAAGAGAGCTGCGCCGGCAACGGCCTTCCCTCTGAAGCGACACGTCGAATGCTGTTACGTAGAACGAAGCATCTCTTTACCCGTCTGCCCATGGGACATGGACGTTGACAAGCCCGGCGATCAGCTTGAGGGTCTTCTCCGCAGCCTCGGTCTCTTCGGCGCTGGCGAGCTGCCTGCGGATCGCATCGTGCTTCGTCGCGTAGCGCCTGAGATCATCTGCCAGCCTCGACAGTATCGCGGCTTCGCGCGCGAGAACGCCCTGCATCAGTCTGACGTCGCCCAGACCGGCGATCAGCGCTGGAAGGTGAAGCATGCAGATCCCGGACAACGCATCCACTGCGTGTGCCGGATCCTGCGCGAGGCGCCCAGCAATCTCTGCAATCGTGGTATGCAAGGTGTCCATGCACAATCTGCACAACTCGCACTCGTGCGCATCGGGCAGCACGTCCTTTCGATCAAGGAGATCCTCAATACCACCCTCAGCCGCGCGTGCCGCGCGCTCGAGCGTGGCGGAGAGTGCCCCGAGAAGCGCTGGATACCCAATTGCAACGCCCCGTGGCGAGGCGAGCACCGCGAGTTGTCGTGTGTGAGTGACACACAGCCCTCTTGCCTGCGCATGACGGTCCTGCGACTGCGGGCTGACACTGAGTTCGTACTGGTAGTGGCACAAAAAGTCGAAACTGACAGACTGGATACGCTCGCAGATTTCGCAGGGCTGGAGGTTCTGCAGTGAGCCGAGCTCGATGTCAATCGAAGGGACAGTGCGCGAACGGCTCACTGTCGCGCGATCGGCTTCGAGCCGGGTTCGGAAGTTCTGTATATCGAGAGCAACTGCGGCGAGTCTTGCGTCCATTGGCATGCGCCTCGCAACGTCCTGGACACGCTCGCAAAAGCTGGCCAGAAATGCACGCCGCTTGCCTTCCAGAAGGAAGGCGACGAGGGCGTCTTCGAGGGCCGCTACGCCG
Organism: Paraburkholderia sp. J11-2; assembly: GCF_905220185.1. Taxonomy (NCBI): domain Bacteria; kingdom Pseudomonadati; phylum Pseudomonadota; class Betaproteobacteria; order Burkholderiales; family Burkholderiaceae; genus Paraburkholderia; species Paraburkholderia sp. J11-2. The sequence goes on from NZ_CAJMYY010000009.1 coordinate 185,171, forward strand.
CTTTCGCGCAATGCGTCCCGATCACATCGAGACTTTGCAGCAAGACCATCCTGCGCGGAAACCGGGAATGGTGGTGACGCGCGAGGTCCAAGCACACGCTGCAGCTGCTCGTTCACATAGGCGAGCCCTTCCTCCCGTTGTGCCTGCGTCACCGTATCCTGCTTGTTCAACACCATGAATACGCGGCGGTCGTATCTCGCGGCCAGACGCAATACGGCAAACTCCTCCTCAGACATTGGGCTGTCGTAGCTCGTCACCACGAGCATTGCATCGGCTTCGGGAAGGAATGATTCTGTCGTTCGCGTGTTCTCCGCGATGGCTGAGCCCAGTCCCGGCGTATCAACGAAATGGAAGCCTCGACGCAACAGCTCGGCTGGCAGTTGCACCTCTGCGGTCTTCACGCCCCGCATGTTGCCCGGGTTGGCCCGTTGCGTAATGAACTGTGGAAGCTCTTCGAGCGTAATTTCTGTTGAAAGGCGGCGTCCTTCGTAGTGGATGACGACCTTTTCGGTGCTGCCGTAGACAACGGCTGTAATCACCGCCGTCAGCGGCAAAATCCCCGTGGGCAGACGCTCGACGCCGATCAGGGCGTTCATCAGCGAACTCTTCCCGCGCCCGAAGCGCCCTACCACCGCGAGGTTGAACCGGTCCTCGGCGAGACGAACGAACAGATCCCGGATCTGCGCCGCGACCGGTTCGCCCATGTCCCTCGTCGCATCAGACAAGGTACGCAGCATTCCCGCGAGCTCAAACTTTGCATTTTCGTACTCACGAAGATCCATCGGACGCCTCCGCTCGCCAATCCCAACGACACACTTGACCGCTCAAAGCTGGCGCAACGCCTGCACGATCCTGTCAACATCAGGCTGCGAGTCCGCAGCTATGTATGCAACGAACCCGCGACCGAGCGTCGACGCAGTGAAACCGAGGAGGTTAATGCCGAGTCTGGCGATCATGCCAGGCAAGCCCGTAGCGAGGCCCGCGCGGTTGTCCCCGGAAACGCGGATCGCGTGGATATGCTCGGGCATATGGAAACCTGCGCGCGCTGCCGCCGCGACCTGATGATCTCCCCGAAGCGGCGTAATGAGCACCTGACCGCGTCCCGAGCCCGTCAGACCGCGCCGCGCGACGATGAACTGTATATCGATGCCGGCGTCATCCAGCGCATCGAGCGCGTGCGCCAGGCCGCCCGGTTGATCGGCAATGTTGGCTTCCCAGATTTCAATGCTCTGGATGTCGAGTTCCATTGGCCTCGCCTCGCAAGGTTTTGCGCGACCATCGCAAGAAAACGACTGGAAACGGGAGCAACGGGCCTCTGCGTGTGACCAGGGCGAGCACGATCTGCCTCGCCCCAGGCGAGCGTCGATGCGTCGACGTGCCACGGGCACAAACAGGATGAAGGGAACTGGTGGTCGTGCCAGTGCCGCCTTCAATCAGGCCAGCAGGCATCATCAGCCCGAGCGGGCGGTCAGGGAGAATGCCATCTCCACCAGTACGCCTCAATCTTATCGCCGGTACCCACGCGTCGCAACGTGTTTGCGAGCCCTCGCAGGCGTCAAACTTCCCATGTTCGTCGCGTTGCCGAAGGATTTCGATATGCGATAGACTGAGTTCGCGGAGATGGCATTCTCCCTGAACCGCCGCGCTTTCCCTTGTGCGGCTAATGATGCCTACGGACCCCTGGGGGGGGCACCGTTGGCTGTCTACCGGAGCCATCCCCAGGTCACGTAAGCGAAAACCTGAGCGTGACTGCCATGCCCTCACAAGCCCCCCACTCGGGCGACACCAGCCGTTGGTCCACACCTCTCATCGCTGCGGGCAAACGCCCGTCAGAACTTACGGCCCGTGCGGTTTCCACTGGCGGGCCAGAATGCGTCATCTGTACGCAGCTCGCGGGCGCGAATGAGCGATACTTTGGACGCCTGATGCGGGATGCACGCGCACGTACGTTACTTGCGCAGACCGTAGCGACGAGCATGGGTTTCTGCCCGGATCATGCGGCCGTCCTTGCGTCGTCCCGCAAGGCTGCACGCGCCCTTGACGACACGATTCACGCGGCTGCCCGCCATCTCGTCTCTTTGCTTGAGCGCACGGCCCTTCAGGACGAGTTGCTGCAGGACATCCTGTTCAATGCCCGGGGGCGCTGTCCTGCATGTACGTATTTTCATCGTAGCGAAGGGCGTGCGTTGGCGAGCGTGCTGCGCGGGCTGGAACATAACGGCAAGTATGGTGGCTTGCCGCCGCTGTGCTTTACCCACACCCAGCTTCTGGCCCAACGCACGGAACCGCCCTTGCGGGGCCGTCTCGTTCGCCAGTTACGCAACATGGCACACACGGCACTCGAAGTACTCGACGCGCCGTCGATCGTCAGCTCCTCTGAGAGCGCCATAGCCGTACGACATATGCTTTACCAACTGGCTCGCGATGGCATGCCCCGGGAGGAGTCACCTTGTGTGTGTCCGGTCTGCGAGGCGATTCGCACAGGGCGCACCCAGTGGCTGACGTCTGCGGCGGAGAACGTGCGTCTTGAACAACCTGGCTGGATCACGCTCCCGACCTGTCGAAATCACCTGTTCCTTTGCCTCGCGCAGCCAGACCGGGAACTGCAGCGCGCGGCGCTTCAGCGCTATCTCGAGGGCGTGCTGGCCGCTCGCCCGGTCGCGCCTGTGCCGGGAGCCAGCAACGCTCCGAAACGGCGTCCGCGCAGCAGGCTCCGGTGGTTTAATGCGGCAGGCAGCGCCGCCCGCGCGAATGGTACCGCGCACGCCTCTGAAACCGTTCAGCGCGAATCGTGCCCTGGCTGTGACACCGAAGAAATTGCAGCGCGCCGAGCCATTGCCCGGTTGATCAGGGAAGTGAGCCGGGCGAAGGATGACGATCACGCTGCGCGGGTCACCTCCGGGGTATGCTTGAAGCACTTCGCAGAGGCGCTTATCTACGCATCGGATCCGTTGATCGAACACCGACTTAACACCGCGTTATGCAATGCCCTGCACCGGGATCACCACGCACCGCCCGCGCCCGAACTCCGCAAAAGTGTTGGCGTCCAGACAAAGGCGCTACTTTCCGGCGATGCCTGAGTTCGGTCCCGCATTCCGACGGCTGACCCACGCGAACACGGGAAGGGCAAGCAGCTGCGAAATGACGCAGAAGGCGACTGCGCCCGTGATCGACCTGTCATAGATCCAGCCAATCAATGCGCTACCGGCAAACCAGCAGACCCCGTAGGTGGCCGTGAAGACACCGAACGCAGACGCCCGGCGCGCCCGGCTTACCATCGGCGCCACGGCCGCGGGAATGATGGACTCGTGAACTCCCATGCCCATGCCCCAAAGCGCGGCGCCGAGAACGACGTATTCCATGCGGCCTGCAAGGAACACCAGTGGCGCGAAAGCCGCAGCGACGATGGTCAACGCGATCAGGACGCGAAACCCGTACCGGTCAAAAAGTCGTCCGAGAAGAAGCGACGCTCCCCCACTCACCGCCATGGCGACCGCGTATAGCAGCGGCACCCAGTCCACCGGAATCACCCGATGGATTGACCAGTGATACGCGATCAGCGGGTAGTCCGCAAAGCCGGCGGCGACGAGGCCCGCCCCCGCAAGATACACCCAGTAGTCCAGAGGATAACGATCGACGACTGCGTCCTCCTTGTCGCGTTGCTCCAGGTCCTCGGGGCGCGGAAAGGCGATACGTGCGAGCGCGACGAAGCACAGATTGAAAGAGGCGGGGATAGCCAGGACGGCAAACGCAAAGCGATAGTCTCCGCGCACGGCGACGATGGCAGCGACAATGAGCGGTCCCACCATGGCGCCAAACTGGTCGAATGCTTCATGTATCCCGAAGGCCCAACCATAGCCACCGATTCGTTTTGCCGCGCTGGCGAGCATCACGTCTCGCGGCGGATTGCGTATGGCCTTGCCCGTGCGCTCCAACACGATCAGGACCGCTGCGAGCTGCCAGCTCTGAACGAAAGCCAGGAGCGGAACCGCACTCATCTGCACGACGTAGCCCGTGATAGCTATCGGCCAGAACTGGCGCGACGCATCAGCCAGTCTCCCCGACACGACGCGCAGCCCGTAACCCAGCAGTTCGCCAAACCCGACCACAATTCCGATGGCAGCAGCGGACGCACCCATTGTGGCGAGCCATGGGCCGAGGACACTGCGCGCCCCCTCATAGGTGCAATCCGCGAAAAGGCTGAGGACGCCCACGAGGAGTACGAACCTCATGGCGCGTCGTGCAGCGAAGCCTCCATCGGTGCCATTCATGACAGTCTCCGCTCGCGACGGAAATCGCGCTGCCTAGCGTTCGTGGAAACGCAACTCGGGATGCATCTGGATATGCAGGAGGACGAGCCATCGACTCGGGCAGTTATCGGCAATCGACGCTACGCGTGGAGGGAGGCCGTCGAAGCCCAGAAACCGCTCGTGCGCCGCGGTTTCATAGGCCCTTTTCGCATCCCGGCCGATCCATGTCATTGCCACAGGCATGGTCACAGCTCCCAGGGCCATGAACCACCATCGCTGCATTCCTGGATAGATCGCGATCGCGAGAAATGAGAAAGCCCACGCCAGCACTTCATTCGCAAGCAATGCATAGGCCACGAGCATCATCTGCCCCTTCAACCGCTCCTTTTTTGCATCCCACGTCATGGCGTCTCCCCATGTGCTCAAAACGGACTTAACTCTCGACTACCGCTCCTTCGCAGGGGAGGAAGACGGCGCGCACGTTATGGAGGCCTTTGCCGTGTGCGCCCCAGAACGCCCTCACCTTGCTTTCAAGGTCGATCAGCTCGATGCAGTGCGGGAAGCGGTGATGCGCGGCCTCAACGTGTTCATGGTGGACACGGTCTCCGTTCAGATAACCGGCATGGACCCGGTGAAGGACCGCCTGCTCGATACCTGCACGCCGGGCGTGCTCCAGCAGGTGGCATGCGAGACTCGGTCGCGTGAAGCGCTGCCAGAAGCGTTTCGGTTCGTGCGCGTGAGCACGTTCAGAATGGTGAAAATACAGGCGAAGCGAAATCAGTTTGGACATGGTGTTCAGGGGAATGGTGTTCGGGTCACGACTGGGTTGACGATGCAGCGGCGGCCGCCGCACGACGCGCACGCCGAAGCGCCGGAATGTCAGAAAGACGCATTCCCGCAGGCAGAAGGGGGTGCTTGGCATGGCCGACGCGCTGGGCGCGATAGATGCCCGTATGGCCGGAAAAGAGATAGGCCACAACGCACGCGAGTGCTGCATACACGGCAATGTCCGAACCGAACAGTTCAATGGCCATGATGGTCGATGCGATCGGCGTGTTCGCTGCACCGGCAAACACGGCGACGAAACCAAGACCAGCAAGTACGGGGATCGGCAGGGCCAGCACATGTCCCAGCGCGTTGCCAAGCGTCGCGCCGATGTAGAACAGCGGCGTTACCTCGCCGCCCTTGAAGCCGGAGGCCAGCGTGACAGCTGTAAAGGCAAACTTTCCGGCGAAGTCGTAGACCGGCAGCGGCCCGTTGAATGCCTGGACGATCGTGGGAATACCGAGACCCAGATATTGCGGGACGTTCAGGAGCACGCCTGCCAGGGCGACGATCGCACCGCCCAGCAGGGGTCTCGCCGGCGCGTAGGCGATCTTGCGCTTGATCAGCGCGGACAGCGCGTGGGTCGAGTCGGCGAACAGCATGCCCACCACGCCGAAGGCGATTCCTGCAACGATTACCGAGGCCGCGCCGAGTGCCGTGACCGGCGGGACCGCCGGAATGCTGTACACCGTGTGATGGATACCCCAAACGCGGCAGACCTGATCCGCCACGACCGATGAAGCAATACAGGCAAGCAGCGCGTCGTAACGAAGGCGGCCGATAGCGAGCACTTCCAGGCCAAACACTGCGCCGGCCAGCGGCGTGCCGAAGACGGACGAAAAGCCCGCGGCAATGCCACCCATGAGGAGAATCCGGCGCTCCTCCTTTTCAAGGCCGAAGAGCGCCGTTACCTGGTCGGCCAGCGCACCGCCCATCTGGACTGCCGTGCCTTCACGGCCCGCCGAGCCGCCAAAGAGATGCGTCACGACGGTCGCGATCAACACGAGCGGCGCCATGCGCTTGGGCACGATCTTTTTCGGATCGTGGACCTCGTCGATCAGGAGGTTGTTGCCGCCTTCGACAGACTGCCCCACACGGTGGTAGACCCAGCCCATGACGAACCCTGCCAATGGCAACAGCCACAGCAGCCACGGGTTGTCGAGGCGGATATCGGTTGCGCGATCAAGCGCGTAGAGGAAGACAGCGGATGCGGTGCCGGCAAGTGTGCCGAGGATGGATGACAGGAGCAGCCAGCGCGCCATGTAAGGCACCATGGCCACCTGCTCGAGAGACTTCAGGTTTTTCATGTTTTCCAGGTTTGAAACTTCATCAAACCCGGGCGACGGGGGCCCCCGCACGGACGACCTACGACCTCCTTCACCCAGGAACTCGTAGGCATCATCAGCCGCTGACGCGGCGGTTACGGGAGGTATGCCATCTCCGAAAGCCGTGCGATTTTAAGGGACGACGTTTTCCCCTGCAACCGGGCTGTCGCGAAAAGGACGCACCACCCCACCCACCCGCCCGTCGCCAGACGGGCGGCGATCCAGGCCCCGCCAGGGCCTGGTGCGGCTGGCAGGACGAACGCTATAGCAGCGTGAGGAAAAGGATCGCGATCAGCAATCCTCCGATCAATGCGAGATAAAAATTCAGATTGCCCGACTGCAGGGCGCGCAGCTTCTCCGCGCACCGGTTGACAATCCGTACCGCAGGATCAAACAGGTGTCGCTCGAACAGGTCGGTTACGCCTGCCGAAAACACGAGGCGCTTGATGAAGTACTCGCGCTGCTCGTGCTCGCGCGTGGTACTGATCGTCGGCTGGTACACAAAACTGTAGAACGTGCGCATCGCGTTCGAGAATGTCAGCGCGGTGGTTATGGCGTCGCGCTGGTTCGTTGTCATGCCACCAAACCAGACGGGGACACGCCTGACGGCGCGTCGCCTGGTGAACCACAGCAATGCCAGAGGCAGGATTGCCAGCAGCGGCATCACAATAATCAGCTTCGACGGCGAGATGAAGGCGAACTTGTCAGTCAGGGGAACAAGCAACCAACCCGCGACCATCGCCTGCGGACTGTTGGCGTTGAAAAGCGCCTGCGCGTCTGCGGCCAGTGCGTTCAGCCAGAGGGGTGCACCGACCGCCACCGCAAGCACGCAAAGGCCAAGGATGCCGACCGCCAGGGCGTTTGTGCGAGGCACGAGCGGCGTCACGTCGACATCCGGCAAGCCAAGCAACCCCAGGCCGAAAACCTTGACGAAAGTGGCCAGCGCAACCGCCGCCGCAAGTGCAAGTCCGGCGCCGGCAAGCACCAGCGCAAGCCGCCCGACAAACGACGAAAGGTGGAAGCCCTGGAAAACGGACTGGAATACGTACCACTCGCTGACGAAGCCCGCCTGCGGCGGGACCGACGCGAGACTCATCGCGGCGAACAGCGCCCCGAATCCGAGCAGAAAGCCGCTGCGCTTTAGCCAGCCGCGCGAGATGATGTCGTAGTTCCCGGAGGCAAGGAAAATCCCGTCCGCGGTCAGAAAGAGCGCGCCTTTCGCCAGCGCATGACCGGCGAGATGCAGCATCGCCACGGTCCAGGCGAGCCCTGCGAGATCCGGGAGATGATCGGCACGAAAGAGTTGCGTCACGCCAAGCATCACCACGGCGACCGATGCGTTCTCAGCAGACGAATAGCTCAACAATGCGCGCCAGTCGTCCTGCTGGAACGCAAAGAGCACGGCGAGGATGGCACTCACGACGCCCACCGCGATGGCGATCACGCCCAGGCCGAACGCCGTATCAGGATGAACAGCCACGTTGAGCCACGTGTTCCACCCGCGGCTCAAGGCGAAATACGCGGCGTTGAGCACGACGCCCGAAAACAACGCGCCGGTCGCCCCGCTGCCACTCGAATATGCCCTCGGAAACCACTCATAAAAGGGCAGCAAGCCAAGCTTCGCGCCGAACCCGACGAGGAGCGCAATCCCCGCAAACCATGACACGACGTCGCTGGAGGTCGTCGCATTGACAACGAAATTGCTGAAGCCAATTCCACTCGCTGCGTGGTCGAGCACAATGATCGCAAATACGAGCGCGACCGCCCCCACCTCCAGAAGGGCAAGCATCAGCAAGACGGGTTTTGCTTCGTTTTCCTCTGCACGTTCCCCCGCGAGCATCAGCGCGCCGCCGAGACTCATCACCTCCCATGCCACCAGCAGCGCGGTCCCGTCCTGCAGGCCAGTCACGCCGAGCGCACCGAGAAGGCTGAATGCCGCCCCCGCGTACCAGCGTCCCGAGCGCCCCGCAAGCGGCGACCCGAGCCAGCAGGCGAAGATGGCCGGGACGAGCCCGAAACCGAGTAACCACAAACCCGACGGTTCGACTGCGAACGAGACTGGGTGAGATGCCAGCGAGACGCCCAGTCTTACGGGCGACGTGCCCAGCGGCAAGGCGACGAGACAGGCGAGCATCCCGAGCACACAGCCTGCGCCAAGCAGCGCGCGGATCGGGCGATGCATGACCCGTAGCGGGGAAAGGATGGCGGCCAGCACCCAGGCCGCGGCCGCAATGCCCAGCAAGTGGTTAGCGTTCAATCCGGCCTCCCCTCATTCGCTGCTGCGCCCGCCCGACGATCATCAACAGCGCGTGAATCAACGCCGCAGGGTTGGGCGGGCAGCCTGGCAGATAGACATCGACGGGCACGACACCGTCAAGCCCGGTACCCGATGCGTAGTTGCCGCCCGAGACGCCACCGGAAACTGCGCAGGTGCCGGTTGCAATCACCCAGCGTGGCGCCGGCATCGCTTCCCAGGTCTCGAGAAGCGGCCCGTGCATCGCCTTCGTGACCGGGCCTGTAACCAGCAACACATCGGCGAAGCGAGGCGATGGCGTGAAGAAAATCCCTAACCTGTGCAGGTTATAGAAGGGATTGTTCAATGCCTGCAACTCGGATTCGCAACCGTTACACGACCCCGCGTCTACGTGCCGGATATGCAGGCTGCGTCCAAACGCGCGTCGCCCATGTTCCATGACCTCGCGAGGGATGCGTTCGCTAAATGCCGTGTCCCATTTGAGATCGAGCCGCTCGCTGACACCCAGCGCCCAGTCCGCCGATGGGGTAAAAGCCGCAGTCGGGCAGACTTCCGCGCAGCGCTGGCAAACAATGCAACGCCCCCAGTCGACTTCCGGGGTTGCGGCTTCATCGTCCTGTGATCTGAAACTGATGGCGTGAGTCACGCAGGCCTGTGCACACTCGTCGCAGTTCGGCCGGCATTTCGACGGGTCATAGCGCGGCATGCCAAGCACTCCCCGCTGCCCGTCCTCGCCGCCCTTCAACGGCCAGTCGGTGCTCGCGCTGCCTTCCTTGAGTCCAAACCAGGTCCAGAGTGACATGGCATGCGTTCCTCAAATCGTCTGCGATGGCTACCGGGCACAGCCCGAGATCGTCAGCCCGAAACTTGCCTCATTGATTGCGTAGTCCATCATGTTGCTGTCGTGCACGGTCGATGGAAACACCCGCCAGTTTGCGAACGACGGCGACTTGATCTTCACGCGCAACAGCCGCCCGTCGGTGCCGATATGCACGGCATACAGAACCGTCCCGCGCGGCGACTCCGACCAGCCGAGCCCTTCGGAGCCCGCCACGGGCATGCATACAGCAGATAACGCGCCTTCGGGGAGCCCCTCGGCGATGGCCCTGTCGACGAGTGCGATACTCGCGCGCAGTTCCGCGATGCGAACCCGCATCCGCGCTGCGGCATCCCCTTCCTGCGCCACGGCAACCTCCGGTTTCAGCGTGCGATAGGCTGCATAGGGATGATCGCGCCTGAGATCACGATCCACACCGGAGGCACGCTCGATCGGTCCGGTCGCACCCTGGTCAAAGGCGAGCTCCTGGCTCAAGGGTGCCGTGGAGATCAGACGGTCGAGATGACTGGTCGTTCTTTCAATCAGCCCGATGTATTCGTCAATCTGCGGCTTCAGCACCCCCAGCCCTTCCCTGATGGTTTCGAGATCAAGCTCACTGCGCACGCCGCCCGGCCACACAAGGCTGCGCAGAAAGCGGCTGCCGCTGGCGCGGCCGTTGATCTGTTTCGCCCGCTCCTCAAGCAGTTTTCCCTGCGCTTCGCCGACCTTCAGGGTCGTCGTGTGGCACAGGTGCCCCAGGTAATGAAGATGGTTGTAGATGCGCTCGAGCTCCGCGGCGAGAAGCCGGATCCATTGCGCCCTGACGGGCACTTCGCAGTCCGCGGCATCCTCGATGGCTTCGACATAAGCGATCGCATGCGCCACGCTGTCAATGCCTGCTACCCTCTCAGCGAGCAACGTGGCCGACCCAACATCCATGCCCTCGAACTGTTTCTCCATCCCGCGGTGCTTGAGAAACAGGTTCGGGTGATAGTGCAGGATGCCTTCGCCAAGGTAGTAGAAAATGAACTGGGCGGATTCCAGTACGTCAGCGCGGACCGGCCCGAAGGGAAGCAACTGCACATGCTTGCCCGATACGGCTGGCAATACCGGAGCCGGCAGCGTTGCCGCGACGCTGTCTCGTTGTGAACCGGAAGGCTCAAGGGGTCCCCGATCCGTTTGCGGCAGGAACGCCGTCACCAGTCTCTCCGGCTCGGGGTGTCCCGAAAACGCGATGCCGCTCATTTCCATGACTTCGCGCTCATGCCAGCCAAGGAGCGGGCTGATTGCCGCAAGGCTTGGCACGGAGTCCGCCCTCACCGGAACACGCCAGCCAGTGAACGTCTCCTGACCGGGCAAGGTGGCGACGTATCGCAACTCTGCGTCTGATGCACTCGGGAACCACGCATACACGCCCTGAAAGCGGCCGCCTGCTGCGACCAGCGCCTGCGCACGCCCCATCAGCTCGTCTATCGACAGCGTCACGTACTCGCAGTTCGTCATCGCGCGCCTCCGCCGAGATCTGTCGCGACGACACCGAAATAGCGCCACAGCTCCTGCGGCCACCAGATCCCGAGCACGAATACGGGTACGAGTGCCATCCACATTGGTAACGTCATCCACGGGCTGACCTCGACGCCGTTGGCAACAGATGCGACAGCGGCATCCGGCGTCCGCGTGTCGAAATACATGGTCCGAAAGTGATTCAGGAATCCGATGAAGATCACGATCAGGAGCAGCAGCAGCACGATAACGGCCCATGCATTCGGAGTAGCGAACCCGGCGCGCATCAGCGCTAGTTCGCTCAGAAAGAGACCGAATGGCGGCGCACCCGTGATCGCGACGGCTCCTGCGATCCACAATGCCCCGGTCACCGGAAAGCGTGACCAGACGCCCCGTATGGCATCCATGTCCTTCGTCCCATAAACACGCATCACGTTCCCCGCACCGAAGAACATGAGCGACTTGTTGAGCGAATGGTTGAGCATGTGATACAGCACCGCGGCGATGGCAAGCGAGCCGCCGAACCCAAAGCCGAGAGCCAGCACACCCATATGCTCGACGCTCGAATACGCCATGAGCCGTTTTATGCCCTGCTGCCGCACGATGAACAGCGCAGCGACGAACAGCGAGAATGCGCCGAAAGCAACGAGAACCGTGCGCGGGAGCATCGATCCGCTCGCCGCATCCGTTATGGTCAGAAAGCGGGCGACGCCGAGCATCGCCGTGTTCAGTAGTGCGCCCGACAACATGGCCGATACGGGTGCCGGACCCTCGCTATGTGCGTCAGGCAACCACGTGTGCATGGGTGCGAGCCCTGCTTTCGTCCCGTAACCCACAAGCACCAGAAGAAAGGCCATTTGCGTGAGCGCTGGGCTCATGCGCGGCGCTGCGTGACGCAAGGTATCCCACGTCATGTCGTATGTCGGGCCGAGGACAAGACTGCCCGCCCAGTAAAACAGCACGGTCCCGAGCAGCGCGAGGCTGATGCCGGCGGACACGACGATGATGTATTTCCACGCCGCTTCGATGGCTTCCTGGCCGCGCTCGAAGCCCACCAGAAACGTGCTCACCAGCGTCGTCAGTTCGATGGCGATCCAGTACACGCCGATGTTATTCATCAACGGGCCGCAGATCATCGTCGCGGCAAACAACGCAAACAATGCGTAGAAGCCGGGCAAGCGCCCCTCCTCCTCCCTGAGAAGACGCATGTAGCCGACAGCGTAGACGGAAGCCAGAAAATAAACGACGCAGGTACAAACAAGGGTCCACGCGCCCAGGCCGTCGAAAAGAACGTATCCGTTAATAAACGTCCTCGATCCGTCGACATGGATGACCAGCCATAGCGACGCGACGAGACACGCGACAGCGGCCGCGAGGTTGGCGTACTCGGCCATTCTCACGTGCTGGCTCGCGCCAGCAACCAGGGCGGCCAGCACCGGTGCGAGGACGACAATCGCCAGCCATGCTTCGATCATGATCACCCCACCAGACGCCTGAGTTCATGGCTGCTCGTGCTGCCCACGTGCGCGACCAGGTAGCGCACGAGCACACCGAAGCTCACCACGATGACGAGAAGATCGAACAGGAGAACAAGTTCGATGAGAAGCGGCATACCCGGGACCAGAATCTGTGAGCCGAGAAAGATTCCGTTTTCGAGAACCAGCAGGCCAAGCACCTGGCTGATCGCTTCCTGCCGCACTGCAAGCATCAGGAATCCGATGAGCTTCATCGACAGCATCACCGTCAATGCGAGCACGACCACCGTGCCGCCCAGCCCGAGCGAGTTCCCCAGATGATTCGAGACGACGAAGGCAAAGAGGACCAGCAACGCCCCGAGCACCAGACTCGAACTCGGCTGCAACGTGACATGTAATTCGCGCTCGACGGACAGTCGCGAAATGATCCTCCAGATCAGGTACGGCAGGACAAGACCTCGAAAGAATGCCGTGAGCACGGCCACCAGATACAGTTCGTGGAAGTTGCCGAAATAGCCGACGGCGCCCGACAGGATCGCGATCAACCATGACTCCGCCATGAAGGCGAGCAGATAGTCCTTGAGCCAGCGCGAGCCGAGCATGACGAACGCCAGCAGGAGGCTGCCGATCGCCAGCAGGCTGAACAGGGACGCCGCCAGAGGATTCAGATGGGCAAGTAGCATGGCGTCACCGCAACTGGTTTGCAGCAATCGCGAGTACCGCGAGCATGAACGAGGCGGCGAGCGGTTCCTGATAGCGGAAAAACCTCAGTCTGGACTGCGCCGTTTCAACCAGCACGATCACGAGCGCCACGACGAGCATCCGCGCAAACAGCCCCGCTGCCGCGCCGACCGCCCCGATCACGGTACCGCGCTGCGAAAGCCCCCATGGCAGGGTGAGCACGTTGCAGAAGATCGTGAAAAGGATGAACTGCTTCATCATCGACGCCCACTTCAGGAGTGCCAGGAGTGGGCCGGAATATTCGAGGATCCGGGCCTCCTCGATCATGTAGACCTCGATATGCGTGCTCGAATGTATCGGCAGACGGTCCGTTTCCACGAGTAGCAGCACGAAGAAAGCGAACACGAGAAAGAGGTGCGCCGGGCTCCAGTACACAGCGGGCTGCTGGACGAGCAGGTGGTTCACCACGAACGGCAACATCGCCTTGGCAAGCAACGTAATGCCGACGAGCACGAGTATCAAGGTGGGCTCAGCCAGTATGCCGAGCATGACAGAACGGCTTGAGCCGATGCCGCCATAGGCGCTGCCCGAGTCAAGGCCGGCCAGCACGATGGCGAAGGAACCCAGGGTGAGAATGAGGCCGCCGCCCAGTATGTCGCCCATGTCGGAGAGTGGCAGCGGAAAATCGGTGAGAACCGGGATCAGGATCGGCACCGTCATCATGCAGGTAAACGCCACGATCGGCGCGCACCAGAAGATCCACGACGCCGTGTCGGGCACAACGATCTGCTTGCGGAACAGCTTGCGCAGGTCGCGATAGGGCTGGAAGATGCCTGGCCCCCGCCCACGCTGGATGCGCTCCTCCCATTGCAGGATCACGCCCTGCAGCAGCGGCGAAAGGGCGAGCACCGTCGCCACCTGGGCGATCTGGAGCAGGATGTCGCGTGCGCTCATGGCCTGGCTCCCGCCCATGCAGGGGAGCAAAGGTCAACGCAGGGGGGGATTTGCCATGAACGCTCGCTGGTGCATCCCATGTTCTTCGCTTTTTTCTGGCATTGATATGCCCGGGATGCTCGTGAATGCGAGCCGGCCAAAATACCTACCGGCCCCGGCTACCGGGGACTGGTAGGCATCATTAGCCACGTGGAGACGACGCGGCGGTTAAGGGAGGATGCCATCTCCGCAAACAACAGTATCGAGTATAGGAGACGCCTCGATACATGCAAGCCTGCAACCTTCTTCTAGTGCGGCCGCCGGTGGAAGAGAGAAAAATGCTTCCCGGCGCTTTCATGTTCGTCACCGCCGACCAATCCAAACTCCACAGGAGAGCGGGTATAAAACACATGCACGTGCTCGGTTCTCACCGCGTCCATCATCCGGTCAGCCTCGTCTTCTGTAACGGCAAGGATCACCTGGACGGGTTGATCGGTCAGCCTGAGCACGTGAGCGGCATGATGCGCCCCCGCATGCCCCGTTCCCTCTGCACAATTAATGACCGTCGCACCATGAATGCCCAGTTGCTTCGCTTCATGAAGCAGCCAGTCCGCGACGGTATGGTGGCCATGGCGGCGATTCTGTTCGGTATAGAAAGTGAGCTGGTAGCCGTTCATGTCTGCTCCTTCAACGACACCAGGATGCCGTCACGAAGTCGGCAGCCCCGGGGCCCAAGGCCCCACAACGAATTCTAGTGCATGGCTACGGGCGTCACGGATGCTGCAGCGCGGCAAAAGCGCGGCCGCCGAGCTGGTGCGCCAGAGCCGATCAGGTACTGTCTCCAGACGCCCTCATGAAGCGGATCGATTCGCTCAGCACATGCGTGATTTCATCCAGCCGGTCGCGGGGAACGCGCATCTCCACCCATTCCCGCATGAGGGAGCGCCCATAGGGTTGAAAATAAAACGCACGTCCACGATCGACCATGAGCTGCGCGACACCTGCGGGCAACCTGATACCGATGCCGCTACCGTATACGCAGAAGGCGACGCGATCGTCGATGAAAATCGCCGGGTAGCCAAAGATGACGCCTTCGCGAATCGCAACGTTGAGTGTCTGGACGTGTGTCAACAATGCTTCAAATAGCGCCCGGTCATGAAGCAGCCTCGGCATGCCATCCACGCTCTCCTCCATCCCCGCTCACGGTGCACCACCGATCAACATCTGCGCTGGAACACCGCGCGCCCCGCATACTGCGCGTGTTCGCCAAGCCTCGCCTCGATGGTCAGAAGCCTGTTGTACTTCGCGACGCGCTCGCCTCTCGCCGGCGCCCCGGCCTTGATCTGGCCGCAATTCAGCGCCACTGCCAGATCAGCAATGCTTGTGTCTTCCGTTTCCCCTGAACGATGTGCCACCATGCACGAATAGCCCGCTGCGAGTGCCATACGCGCGGTGTTCAGCGTCTCGGTAACCGTTCCGACCTGATTGGGCTTGACGACGACGCAGTTGCAGCAACCCTGAGCGATTCCCTTTACGAGAAACGGACGGTTGCTCACGAACAGGTCATCGCCCGCTATCTGCATCCGGTCGCCGAGCTCGCGCGTCAGCTGGGCATAGCCGCCCCAGTCGTTGTCTCTGAGTGGGTCCTCAACAGACACCAGCGGGTACTGCTCGCCCCATTCCCGGCACAGTCCCGCCATCTCCTGTGCCGAAAGGTCGCTCCCCTCACGCGCCAGCCGGTATCGACCGTCACGCCAAAGGCTGGTCGCGGCAAAGTCAATGGCCAGCGAGATGTCTTCCCCTGGCCTGTATCCGGCGCGCTCGATTGCCTGCATCACCAGGTCGAGCGCCGCACGATTGGTTGAAAGCGCCGGGACAAAGCCCCCCTCGTCGCCGACGTTGGTCGAGCTGTGACGTTCGACCAGCAGATCACGCAATGCATGGTAACTCTCCACGCCATACCGGAGCGCCTCCCTGAACGTCGGTGCACCGACGGGCACGAGCATGAATTCCTGCAGGTCCGGCCCGCCGTTCCCATGGATGCCACCGTCCAGTACCGTGAGCATTGGCGTTGGCAGAACCCGCGCCTCGTCCCCGCCGAGATACCGGAAAAGTGGCAGGCGGCAGGCCTGCGCGGCGGCGCGCGCGCATGCCAGGGACGCCCCAAGCGTTGCATTTGCGCCAAGACGGGACTTGAAATCCGTGCCGTCGAGTTCGATCAGCACGGCGTCGATCCGCCACTGGTCATCGGCGAGCAGGCCCACCAGTGCGGGCCCGATCAGCTCGTTGACGTGCCTGACTGCGTTCAGGACGCCCTTGCCGCCATATCGCTGCCGGTCGCCGTCACGTAACTCGATGGCTTCCGACTCCCCCGTCGACGCGCCCGATGGCACCGTTGCGTGCGCGAGGGAATCGTCGTCGAGCACGACGGTAACCTGCACAGTCGGATTGCCCCGGGAATCCAGGACTTCTTCTCCGATTACGCGAGCGATCGACGCGGACGTTGCCATCTGCTCTTTCTCCAGGTGCCAGCGACTGCCGTTGCCGGCTCAGCCACGACGGAATTGCCGGAACGCGGAGCGCCCTGCAAACCGCGCGTCGTCACCGAGCATTCTCTCGATGGCGAGCAGACGGTTGTATTTCGCCACCCTTTCTCCGCGCGCCGGGGCACCGGACTTGATCTCGCCACAACCCAGCGCGACCGCGAGATCGGCAATACTCGTATCTTCCGTTTCCCCGGACCGGTGCGAGACAAGGCAGGTATATCCAGCAGAGAACGCGAGCTGCGCGGTATCCAGCGTTTCCGTCACGGTGCCGATCTGGTTGAGCTTGATGAGGATGCTGTTGCAGCAGTGCTCATCGATGCCTCGCTGCAGGAACCTCCGGTTCGTCACGAACAGGTCATCGCCCACGATCTGCACGCGGCTACCCAACTCGCGCGTCAATGCGGCGAACCCCTCCCAGTCACTGTCCGCAAGGGGATCCTCAAGCGATATCAGCGGATAGCGGTCCACCCAGTCCGCCCAGTACGCGATCATCTCCGCGGACGTCAGGACCCTGTCATCCCGGTTCAGGTGATAGCGTCCCTCCGCGTAAAAGGAACTTGCCGCCGGATCGATACCAATCGCGATATCCTCTCCTGGCCGGTATCCTGCGCGCTCGATCGCCCGCAGGATGAGTTCCACGGCGACCGCGTTCGAGGGCAACTGGGGAACATAGCCGCCTTCGTCACCCACATTCGTGGACGCGCCCCCTTCGGCCAGCACGGCGCCAAGCGCATGGTACGTTTCCGCGCCATAGCGCAGTGCCTCGCGAAACGTCGGTGCGCCAAGCGGCACCAGCTTGTACTCCTGGACATCCGGCCCACGGTGTCCGTGCTTGCCGCCGTTCAGTACATTGAACATCGGGACAGGCAGCACGTGGGCGTTTGTCCCCCCGAGATAGCGGAACAGCGGCAAGCCGCTCTCCATCGCCCCGGCTTTCGCGCACGCCAGAGAGGCTCCCAGGATCGCGTTCGCACCGAGCACCTCTTTCGTCTCGGAGCCATCCACCTCGATGAGTTTCTCGTCAATCAGTCGCTGGTCGTCCGCTCTCAGCCCCGTCAGCGCCCACGCAATCTCTTCATTCACGTGCTTGACCGCGCGCAGTACGCCCTTGCCTCCATACCGGCCGGGATCCCTGTCCCGAAGCTCGGCCGCTTCAAATTCACCGGTCGATGCCCCGGAAGGTACTGCCGCAGTGGCCGCGATACCGTTGTCCAGCGTAACGGTGACCTCGACCGTCGGATTGCCGCGCGAATCAAGGATTTCGTCGGCCCCTATCGTGTCAATCACTGCGTGGTTGCTCATCGCGGCTCCTGCGGACTCGACACTCTGATCCGGTGACCGGCTTTCGCATGGCCACCTCGAGATCGGAAGAAGACAGAATCACGGGTGTGCGTCGTGAAACGCCGCCACGGCGATGCGGATTGCCTGATACGCCGCGTCGATGTCCGCCCACCCCTCGAACTGCACCCACTTGCCCGGCTCGAGCTTCTTGTAGTTCTCGAAGAAAAACTGGATCTGGTTCAACGTGTACTCGCCAACGCCATCCAGGTCCGTGATGATGCGGGTCGCCGGGCAGACGCCGTCAGTCGGCACCGCAATCACCTTTTCGTCAGGGCCGGCCTGATCGGTCATGTTCAGTAATCCGACCGGTCGACAGGGAATCAGCGACAGCCGTTCGAGCGGAAATGGCGCGATTACGATGATGTCCAGCGGATCGCCGTCCCGGGCAAGCGTCTGCGGAATGAAGCCATAATTGCCCGGGTAGCGCATACCGGCGCTCATGATCCGGTCAACCCTCAGGAGTCCGAGGTGTTTGTCCGCCTCGTATTTCACGGGTTCGCTCTGAGCCGGAATCTCGATGATGGCATTGACTTCCAGCGGGACGTTCTCGCCGGGTGGAATAGCGTTGAAATCCATCACTGGCCTCCAACCGTTCCGAGGGTCTCGTATTCGATCGGCGTGCGCGTATAGAAAAGGCGAATGCCGCCGGCTCGCAGTAAGGCCAGCATTGCATCTACCCTTTCATCCTCGCCGATCAAGGTAACAGCGACCGGTTGATCCGTGAGCTCGAAGAAACGCGCCGCGTGGTATCGACCCTTCGCGTCCACGCCCTCCGCCACCTCGACTACCGTCGCGCCAACGATGCCAGCCTCTTTGGCTTCATGGAGCAACCATTCGACCACCGTCATGTGTTTCACACGGTGGCTCTGGTTCGCAGCGTAGAGGGTGAGCTGGCTCCCCTTCATGGGCGCCTCCACACAGACAGGCTGGCCGCCACCTCAAGGAAAAACGAACGCGCGTGACCACCACGCCTCGCAAGGCACAGAAAAGGAACAGATCGCATGAATTACCAGATTCGTAGATTGAACAAATCTGGGTAGCAGGACGCTTTGGCAATGCCTACGAGCTCCTGACCCAGGGACCGTAGGCATCATTAGCCGGGCGAAGCCGGCGGTTTGAGGAGGAATGCCATCTCCTTTCGGGCCAGTGTAACACGCATATTTTGCACCCGCTACTGGCCATGGCCGAAGCACTTCCGAAGGTGCGTCGTTCCCGAGACCGGGCCAACGCACCCTCAGCCCCCAGTCACAAAAAACCGGATTGCGCAGCCTCCCGGCATTGTCTAGAGTTGTAGCACCGGATCTTACGGAGATGGCATTCTCCGCCAACCGCCGGTGCGACCGGCTAATGATGCCTGCAGCCGTCCGGACATCGGGCCGCGCTGTTGCGCATGTCTGTCTTCCCATGCTCCAGGATGGCGCGGGCAAAGCGCCAGTTGCGCCGTGGCAGGGGCCCGATTTCCCTCGAGGCGCGCAAGGAGAGACGGATGATCGTCATCGACATCCCGGGGTTTCGTACCCTCAACCTCGAGCATCTTGTTCTCGATTTCAACGGAACGCTCGCCGTCGATGGGCGTCTGCTCGATGGCGTCGAGTCACGTCTGACGGCGCTGGCCAACGAACTGGATCTTCATGTCATAACCGGCAATACCTACGGCGATGCGCGCGAGCATCTGCGTAATTGTCCGGTGGAAGTCGTCTGCCTGCCCGCCGCAGGACAGGCGCTCGCCAAAAGCGACTATGTTAGGCGCCTGGGCCCGGATCGCGTTGCTGGAATGGGTAACGGGCGAAACGACGCCCTCATGCTAAAGCAGTCCGCGCTCGGGATCGCCGTGCTCGGCACCGAGGGCCTCGCCATTGACACGCTGGACGTCGCCGATGTCGTGGTTCGCCACGCGGTCGACGGTCTGGGATTATTGTTGCGCCCGAAGCGGCTTGTCGCAACCCTGCGTAGCTAAGGGGGAACCGATTTGGACTACGACGGAATCGGTGCAGGCAGCAATCTCCCTGCGTCCTTTAACGTCATCATTGAGATGTCTGCCTTTGGGGAGCCTGTAAAGTACGAGGCCGACCCGAAGTCGGGATGGCTGCGCGTTGAGACGTTCATGATGACGAGCATGCGTTATCCCGCCAACTACGGATTCGTGCCGGACACGCTCGCTCCAGATGGCAGACCCCTGGACGTTCTCGTGGTTGCCCCGTTTCCAATCGTGCCTGGCGCCGTCGTGGAGGCGCGAGCCCTGGGCACCATGCATCTGACCAACGAACGCGGCCCCGACGCAAAGATCGTCGCGGTTCCGGTGAGCAACGTCTGTCCGTCAAGCGCGGACATACTGGCATTGGAAGACTTGCCCAGACTGCTCCTGCATGAATTCCGGCACTTCTTTGTCAACTACAAGGTCCTTGAGCAAGGGAAATGGTCTCGCTTCGAGCACTGGGGTTCATCCGATGATGCCGCGAGCGAGTTGCTCCAGGCCGCTTCGGCCTACCGGGAGGCTGCCGGCCACTGAATCGCGTGAAAAATTGGTCTACCTCTGCTCAAGCGAACGCTGCAGGACGTCGAGATGCGCGCGAAGTCTCTTGATAAACGCCGCGTATTCTTTTTCGAATGCCGGTTCCAGCGCTCCGAAGCCGGACAGGCGCGTTGGCGACATCTCATCGATCGCAATCCCGACAAACTGCAATGTGACAGACAGTGCGTGCATCGCATCAATCGGCTCCCCCTCGATGTCGATCCCCCATCGAATCGCCGCCCGGCCGACCTCCTGGTCGAAGTCTTCGAGGAAGCGCTGGACGCGATCCAGCGCGTCGCCACCGGGACGACGCACATAGCTCATGTGAGCGCTGCTGCTCGCGTGGGTGCCGCTCGTCTCCCGCACCTTTTCGAGGAGCTCCAGCAAACGCCAGAGATGCCCGCGCAGCGCACGTCTCGTGTTCTCGGATGGTGCTGCCATTTTTGAGCCTCCGTGCCGCCTTAGCGACAGTGTAGGACAACGCTCATGCCTGCATGGGTGATCCGTTGCCAATTCGAAGCGGCGTCACTAGAATGAAGTTGCGGGAGATGGCATACCTCCTCAAACCGCCGGCTTCGCCCGGCTGATGATGCCTACGGTTCCTGGTCGGGAGCTGTCGGGTCATCTCAATGCCCCTGTCCAGATTTTGTTTTCCGTTTGTCTTACCGGACAGCGTCTCGTGCCCGCCTCTCCCCATCTCGCTGCGCACTCTTCGCTCCCGTTGCCGTTGTCTGACGGCGAGGTCGACTTTCTCTGGTGGTTTATCCAGGGCAGCATCATGGATGCGGACGTGAGAGCGCGCCTCTACGCCCATTGGGGAATGTGCGCGCGGCATGGTCTTTCCTTTTTCTGCGTTGAGGCGGCCTTTCGCCCGCATCTGATCCACGGCAGCACAATTCTGTACAACGAACTGATGCGACGTGCTGCGCACCTGGTGGCTGGGCATGGCGTGTACAGCCTGACGCCACCGGGAGTGATGCGACATCGACTGAGGCCTTCCGGCCCATGCCATATGTGCACTCTGGGCTACGGCCCCGAATCTCGGGGGAGCGCGCCGCCGGAACGACTTGCTCAAGGTCGGGATCTCACCAATGCGCGCGCGTTCGCAGTTGAGAATCGCGAAGGATGGTTGCCGTATGTCTGCGGACGATGCTCCGGAAGCCGCGGCGACGCGCTTTGCCGCGCTCATCTGATTGAAGCAATGGAGCACGATGGCTCGACTGTCCTGCAGCACCACAGCGTGGCCGTATCCCACATTGCAGAGCATCTCGCGCGTTTCGAGCATTCCTTCCGTTGGGACAGCCGCGGAACGGATACCGCGGCGGATCGGGGTGCGCTGATCGCCGCCATCGGTTGGTGCGCCGGCTGGAGCGAGATCCTGCAGACACTGTCAGCCAACTGAGCCGAGCGACCATCATGCGAAACGACAGGCAGGACACTTTCCCCGCGGTGTACGCTCGACGCGTGGGAGATGCCTTCGTTCGCATCGATGCGTGCCTCACTGATGCACTGCACTATCTCGATCCGCTCATGCAGCGCTCGCCCTTTGCGTCCCGCGTCGCTGACGCCGCTCCGGTCCAGCACCAGATGATGATCAGCGAGCTTGAGCTGATCCGCAAGGCGATGCAAACGATAACCGCTCGCCATGATGTTTCCCTCCCCGCGCCGCGCACCAGCTCCCTCGAATCCTGCAGGCTCCGTATCAGCGAAGCGATGCTTGCACTCTCCGAACTTGATCCGCGCGCCGCGAAGGAAGCCAGCATCAGCGATGGTTGTGGGTTGACTGAGGGGCAAGAGGAAGACGCCTGCCGCCTCGTCGGTCATTTGATGGCCTTGCTCGACGGGCTCGAAAATGCACTCGCGAAGAACTTCGACATGACGACACGGACGGGAGAGACGCTCGCCGGTCCCGGGTCGCGCGGCCCACAACGTATCCCGGGCAGTCCGCCCGCTCAACCGCTCGTAAGCGAACTCGAAAGGATTACCGCGTCGCACGGGCTCGGTGACCTTCATCGCCGTTGCATGGACTTAGCACGACACCTGGCGTCGCCGGACATCGTCGTTGGGTTCTTTGGTGCTGTCAGTGCCGGAAAATCGTCGTTGATAAACAGCCTGTTAGGCGACGCTCTCTTACCCGTCGCGGCACTTCCGACAACTGCCGTACCGGTCGAGATCCGTTACGGGAAGGTAGCGCGCGGTACAGTAGAATTTGCCGTCTCGAAGACTGAACTGATCGACCGCGCTCGCATAGCCGAATTTGTCGACGAGCATTCGAATTCCCGGAACTCCCGCGGCGTCACGCGAATCACGTTCGAATCCCCCTCGCCGCTGCTCTACGATGGCACTACCGTCATCGACACCCCTGGCGTCTCATGGGACGATTGGGACGTTGCACCGGTAGCCGCAACCGCCGCGCCCTGGTGCGACATCGCAGTCGTGCTCATCTCGGCGGCGGCCCCCCTCACGCTTCACGAGGCCGCGCTCGTTCGCCAGCTTTCCGGCCATGGCGCGCGGGTTGTTGTACTCGTTACGAAGGTCGACCTTGTCGGCGCTGAGGACCGTTGGCGTATCTACGAACACGTCGTTCGCGGACTCTGGCAAAGCACGCAGCTCGAAGTTCCCGTCTATCTGGTCAGCACACGGGAAGAAGATCCACCATGGCGGCGCGCGTGGTTCGATGGCCCTTTTGCCGAAGCGCTGGCGCAGTGTCGGTTGCAGCGAGCGGAAATACGTCGGCGTCAACTCGCGACATTACGGCGTGACGTGCTTGATGCCATCCATACCCGGCTGATGTTACACGCGCCCGCTGCCAGTACGAGTGCGCAGCTTGACGACGCATTGCGAACCCCTAACGCGAACCGCGATGCCGCTCACGCTGCAATCGGCTCCAGGACAGGCGCTGCAAAAGCGATCGACCGGACAATGAACCGACTCATTGACGAGATTGCCCACAACGCCGCGTCGCTATGGTCCGAGACTCACGATCTCTCGTTCGACGCAACGCGACTGCTCGAGCTCGCGACGAATGCACGTGCACTATCGCTGTCCAGCGCGGCGATGCGAACCGTCGAGACCCACCATGCAAGCGCCCGCGTCGCGCTCCGCCGTGTCGAAGAAATGTTGGGCCAACCCGGCATGGTCTCAGCACTGCCGGTCTCTTTCATTGCTCCAGCTTTCGCTCTACAGGAGGATTTGCCAACGACGTTACTGGCGAGATCGTGGGGCCGGGTCTTCGGGCGGTGGGGGTTCTACTTCTGTGCTCGCGTTGCGTTGCATTCCAGTGCGTCCGTGCAAGTCGTGCGCCGGGCACTCGACACCTATCGGCAGCGACTCGAGACGTGGAAACAACGAAGCCTGACCTCGCTGGCTCAGGCGCTGACGGAGTACATCGAACGATTCGAACGTTTGCGCGACCAGGGCAGTGAAGGGGTCCAGCCGAACGTGCAACGTTTGAAGGATGACTTGGCGATCCTTGGCGCTATTGAACATAATGACCTGTCCGGGAAATGAAGCTGCGCCACCACAGCGAGACTTCCCGGCTCTGGATGGGTAACTGACTCAAATCGCGCACTGGCGAGCCTCCGTCGGTGGGAGGATCGCCAGCGCGTCAAGACTCGTCGACCCCTGACAAGGTGCCCTCCGACTTGACGCTGTCGTCTGGCGCGTGCTGACCTGTGCCGAATATCTCCTGATACAGGTCCTGGCCGAAGCTTGTCTGTAACGGCTCGGCTTCCATGAGCCTGAAAGTGCGAACGCCGTCATCCCGGCGTTCGGCCCGCAGAAACGTCCTCGGATACGGATCGTCATCGTAGAGGCCCTTTGCCAGGGTAAACAGATGCGTCACGAGAACAACCTTTACGTGGTGCGAGAGCAGCGCATCCACGATCTGACGGCCAATCTCTGAGCCTTCGCGCTCGTTGGTCGACGCGAACGACTCGTTCGAAAGGAACAGGCCGTTTTCCGCCAGATGATCCACCACCTCGCTCATGCGTTTCAGTTCCTCGTCGAATTTGCCACCGTGCATCGTGGCGTCCTCTTCGCGCTTGTAATGGGTAAAGATCGCCTGCGTCACATTGGCGTCGAACTCCACAGCACCGACAAACATGCCCGCCTGTAACAGCATCTGGGCGATGCCAATGCCGCGCAAAAACGTCGACTTGCCACCCTGGTTCGCGCCGGTCACGACGATGAGGTCCTTACCGGTTGCATCGACGTCATTCGCCACGGGCGGTTCCTGCATTCGCAATGCGAGACTCACGTCATAGAGCTTCTGAAAGCGGTGCTTACGCTCACCGGGTGGATGCACTACGGGAAAGCAGACCGGCATCGCGCGTCGCGAAAGCTCGTTGCGCAGGTTGAGGCCGCCGAGATAGAAGCCGAGTTCCGCCCGGAGCATGATGAAAAAACTCTTGATGTGGTCCGCCGACTGGGCCAGCGCATTCGCCACGTGATTGAGGCCTCTTGCCTCGAGTTCCGAGACAGCCCCCGCGCCGTTCTCATCCCTCTCCGCGATATGGAAAGTGCGCGACGGCGGCCCTTTTGCGAGCAGACGCTTGAAGAGGTTTGGGTCCTTTTTGTGCGGCTTGCGGAGCACGTAGTATTCGCCCTTGTTTCCACGCCCGGGTCGGGCGCTGATGAGCACGCCGCTGCTGAACTTGAGTTCCTTCAGGCACCGCGTGATCGTCACGAAATAGTCGTCAGTCAACTCGTCCTTTACCATCGCGTAAAAGCGCCGGAAGCCGGCCGACTCGAACTGTCCCACGTTGTCGTCGGCGATGCGGCGAAGCTTGCCCAGCACCCCGAGCATCGCCTGAATCAGTTCCCGCGCGCTGTGCAACACGCTGCTGGGCGATGCCGACAGCGCCCAGTAGAACGTCTTCCGCTCAACTTCAAGTGCCTCGACTGCAATGGCGTAAAGCTGCCTGACCGTCTCTTCGTGTTCGACGCAGTCCCGGAGCACAGCCTGGCGGTAAAGGATGGCATCGAGGTCGGTAAGACTCACAGGGAGAACCTTTCTGACCGTGTCGAACAAATAGTCGTCATCTGCGGACATCGCCCTGTAGAGCGTATTGAGTTCCAGGTCCTGGTTGAGGGTACGCTCGTTCCAGAATTCGTCGCGGCCCCAGGGGAAGTCACTGGCGTCATGGAGCAGATAGGCTTTCATGATGACAGGCGCTCCCTGATACGTTCGTAGGTGAGACCGTAATGTTCGGCCACGGACAGTGCGTACGCGCGACCATCGGCCGGACGCCTGCGTACACGAAATGTACGGACCGACGGCCGATCCGGATTGATTTCGCTCACCATGCTCACCGTCTGCGGCCCCAGTCGCGAGAGCTCTTCGATAAAGGTCACGCAGACACAGAGGGCGTCTCGCTCCATGAATTCGCCGATGATCTGCCGGCAGAGAAACAACGCATCCGCGAGTGTCGTTGAACTGAAAATCTCGTTCATCAGGATGATGCTGTTCTCGGTGGATGCCTTCAGGATGCCGTGCATTCGCATGAGGTCGTCCTGAAGCTTGCCGCGCAGGTCCAGGGTGTTTTCCTCGCGTTCGAAGTGCGCAAAGAGGCGATCGTAGAGAAAGAGACGCGAGTCGCGTCCCGGAACGGGTAGTCCGAGCTTTGCCAGGAAGTGCAGTTGACCAAAGGTTCGGGCGAACGTGGTCTTGCCTCCATTGTTGGGTCCGGAAACCACGAATATTCGTTCTGGGTCTTCAAGATAGAGGTCGTTGCAAACGACAGCCACCTTATCCGCGCAGAGCTTATGGGCCAGTACGAGATCGAATGTCCCGGTACAGCGAACAGCCTTTGATTCGCCCGATACCACCGGATAGCTGAACTTCAGCCCCGCATCGCGACACAACTGGATATAGCTGCGGTATGCAGTGTAGAACTCGATCTCCCGATCAAAGGTGCCAATGGTCGGATCAAGAAAATCCGCATGGTTGCGGAAGAAAGCTTCGAGTAGAAAAAATGGTTGCGGATTGAGTTGCGCAACACAGTCGAGGATCTGGGCTTCTACGTGATTCATCTCGGGCCAGTCTTTCTGCGCCACACTATGGTCTTTAGCTTCGCCCTGCTTGAAGCGCTCGAAGATCCCGAGAACGTAGGTGCTGTAGTCCTCCTCATCGTCGTAGTTGAGGACCGTCACGGCACTTCCGTGGAGATGAATGCTGTACCGCACCCCAGCCAACGCCGCGCGCGTTTCGTCGATATCACGCGAAACGTTCATAAAGGCTTCAGAATCGACGTATTCCTTGAGCCAACCGCCGAACGCACTCAATCCGCGGGACTTTGGGCACAGGTCCATTAGCTGGCTGGAAAGTGCCAACGTTCCCTGGCAGTAACGCGAGGCGGCTTCAAGGAACCACCATTGCTTCTGCCGCTTGTAATAGAGCTTTTGAACGTCGCCAAGACAGGCACGCATTTTCCGCATGACGAGCGCGAACGTCTGAACGGCAAGCAGGACGTCAGGATCGTCGAGGTCTCGCATAACCTCGTGCCGGTACGTGATGGCGCGTTCCCTGGTCAGCTCGGTGCGATAAAAAGGAGTGAGGCTATATTCGTCAAGCCCTCGCGTCACATCGCTCACGAGCTGATCGAGGTTGAGATCGCCGAAGAAGTCCGGTTCCTCAATATCGTCGGATGGTGGCCCGTCTTCGGGCCTTTCAAAGAGGATGCTATGGAATGCCATCGATGACTCTCCCTGCACTCGTGGACGTCGTCAGCGCGCACGAACCGCTTCGGCTCAGCGGGCTAGCCGAAAAGGATGATCACGATCTGGGAACTGCCACAGGGGCGGTAAAGGCACAGAGGGTCTAGCGCGAATCCCGCGCATGCCTACAGCGCCTCTTCCCAGGCCTGTAGGCATCATTAGCCCCCGTCGGGGCGGTTTTAGGGAGGAATGCCATCTCCTTTTCGCAGTTTACGCCGACGACATCGGGCTTACAAGTACGGCCGTGACCCAGAGGCAACTCGACGACCGAGCCTGCGGCGGGCGGGCGTAGTCGCGCAAGTTCTGCGCCCGCGACACGTTAGCCGCCATAAAGCGATTCGATCACAAGGTGCTTTGATAAGGTCGACATACTCTGGCGATGCCTGCGTACCTTTTCAAGGAGCGTTGCGGCAGTGTCACCCATGTCGAACCGACGACAAACGAAACCCAAGCACTCAATCCACATGCCGAACCCTCACCTCCGCGTCACTGCAGACGATTCCTATCAGATCGGAGGTCTTCACGGACACGACGTGTGACCAGGACGGTCAGGTAGTCCATGACTCGAGCCCCTTCACTGTATGCGGCCCATGTCTCCGCATACATCTTCGAAACAAGACTAACGGGAGTATTCGATTCGGCGGCGATTTCCTTCACGATGTCTTCGACGTCAAGCTGTCGCATGTTAGCCCCTATTTCCGGCCCTTCAGGAATGCCCGTCCAGCAGCCGTAACCGTAATACCGGAGCGCGTGCCAGACGGGTAGTCAACGTAGCCGGCACTGATCAGTTCTCGGGTAACCGACCAGCCGAGCGCCGGTGCGTCTCTCCCGTAGCGAATTTCTGTAAGGCGTTCCAGCGCCCAGATTGCGGACGTAGAAATAGAAATGGTTTGCTCATCTGGCGTATCGTTGTCGATCATCATACCTCCAAAGAATTAATTCGTACTCTTGCAGATTGCACGGCGCCCACCATCAGGCGTGGTTCGATGCACCCGGTCGTGTCCAGTCGTACCTCGTACCGATCACGATGCGTACGGCTGCTTCCACGAGATCAACGCTGTGTTGCCCGGCATACTGGTCCGCCCGCTTCATCAGCGCCTCGAGTGGCGGTAGCGGAGCAGCATTCTTCCAGGCGAAAACAACGCCATTTCCGGCGCCGTTTTCCGCCGGGGCGAGCGCGACCGATGACCCGAACGTCTCGCGAATTCTGGCGAGATTTTCCCTATGCCGCGGGTCCTCCCCTGGCAGGTTGGCAGCCATCACGCCATCGCCGTTCAATCGTGAATGGCAGGCTTCGTAGAAGGCCGCGTCGGAGAGTTCCGCAGGCACACCGCCCGCCTTGAAACCGTCGAGCAGCACCACGTCGAAGGTTTGCGCAGTTGCCGACAGGTACAGCGCAGCGTCCGCGCAAACGACCGAGAGCCGCTCGTCGTCGGGTGGGATGCAAAAGCGGTCGCGTAGCGCAATCACCTCCGGATTGATCTCGATTACCGTGATGTTTGCATCGGGCAGATGCCGGTAGCAGTACTTTGCCAGTGAGCCACCGCCTAGCCCGATCATGCAGATGTGCCGGGGAGCCGGCTGCAGCAGCAGAAATCCCATCATCGTGCGCGTATAGCCAAGCGCGAGCGCATATGGCGCTGCACGCAGCATGCTGCTTTGCATTTCGCGGCCGTCAAAGTACAGCGAGACGAACTGCTCAGATTCCACAACGACCGGTCTATCCACGGCAGCGCGTGAGCGAAAGGCACGAAATCGCAGGAGTGGCCAGTTGAACGGAGGCATTCGGCTCATCCCTCCTGCAGCAGCGCCAGGAGCGCGTGAAGTGCGGCTTCTTCGTCAGGGCCCGCAACCAGCAGTTGAGCGGCGGTCCCGCCGCGCACCCGCAACGCGTCGATTGCCATGCCATCCTTCGCGTTACCACGGCGCCCATTCGCGACCACCAGGATATCGCTTTCGAACCGGCACGCCACACTGACCAGTACGTCCCGGAAAGAGGACGCCCCATTGCGGTTCCACCCGGAACCGGCTTGAAAATCGACAACCGTTGCCACGTATTTTCCCCAAATCTCTGGACGGGTCCCTGGATTCAGCACGAGGTATCAATCTGGCAGTCCGTGAGAAAGGCCCTCAGTTCGCCTTCCCAAGTGGTGTCCTGCAGGTCGATGCGGATGCCCGCGAGCCGCTTCATTTCAGGGTTCAGGTGCACCGCTTCAAGCGATCGGGGCCACACGCCCTGCGCAAAACACCGGCCGTCCACGTCGAGGAGCACGCGTGGATGACACCGGAAACGCGCACTGGCCACCGAAATCGCATCCAGCACGTGCCGGGCCGATCCCGGTGGATAAACAAAGGTCAGGTTAATCCCGGTCGCCGCGAGCTGCTCGCCGACGTCATGGAACCGGTGGACCATCTGGAACCCGCGTTCGCCACCACGCCCGACGCCCACCGCAACCAGCCCCCTGCTTCCAGCCATTTCCCGCAGGCGCACAAGGCGCCGGTCAGGCAACAGCAGTGCCCCATCCAGATCGAACATGACGGCATCCTCAGCGAATCCGCCCGCAAGTTCGCTGAAGGGCGGCGAAAAGCATTATGATACAACAACAATTTCATGTGTCTTACATTATAATGTTGTGTGCGTAATCAAATGATCGCCCCCAGCGAAGTACGCCTCATTTTTTCTGCCTGGTCCGACACTGTTTCAATGGAATCCGCAATGAACACCGCCCCCGCATGCCCGCAATGCTCTATGGAGAACACGTACCCGGACGGAGCACTGTGTGTGTGCGCGGACTGTGGGCATGAGTGGTCAGTGGCTGTGCGTAGCGATACCGACGGCGAACCGGAAAGGAACATTGTTCGGGATGCAAACGGAAACTTGCTCTCAGACGGTGATTCGGTCGTGCTCGCCAAGGATCTGCGTGTGAAGGGTTCTTCGATCACGCTGAAAATGGGCACCAGGGTGAAAAATATTCGGATCGTCGGTGGCGATCACGAGATCGATTGCAGGACCGATGCCGGCAGCTTCATGCTCAAAGCCTGCTTTCTGAAGAAGGCGTGATCCTCAGCACTGCACCCGCGCGAAACGTCACAGCGTTTCACGCACCCGTTTGACTACCTGCATATACCGAGAATGGACGGCGACGAGACATCCCGCGACGCATTCGTCGAATTCCCCACTACGCCATTGAATGACAGGCGACCATTCGTGTTGGAAACGCAGCACGCAGTGTCCCTGCACTTCGATCACTTTGCCACCCAGAGCTGCATGTCACTTCGTGCGCCGGACAGGCTCACGCTTGGCTATACGCGTACGATGATGGGATTCCTCCTGCTGCAGCCGGCTCCCCGGCACATCTGCATGATCGGATTAGGCGGTGGCTCACTGGCAAAGTACTGCTACCGGCATCTGCCTGAAGTGGAGATCACCGCAGTCGAGATCGACCCTGAAGTCATTGCGCTGCGTGACGTGTTCAGGATTCCAGCAGACGACGCGCGCTTCAGGGTGTTGTGCGCCGATGGTGCAGACTACATCAGGAACGAGAGCGTTGTCGCAGATGTCATGCTGGTTGACGCCTACGCGTCGGGCGGGATTGCAGACCAGTGCACGGATATTGCATTTTTTTCGACGTGCCGCGAACGGTTGACGAAGACGGGAGTTCTTGCGATCAATTTCACCGACGACGAGCCGGCACTGGACCTGTACGTCGAACGGCTGAGCTCCGTGTTCGGCTCCTCGTACACGGTGGTCCGATGCGCGGACGACAGCAATTTCGTCGCTTTCGCCTGGAAAGGCAGAGGCCGCCTGCCGTCTTCGCGCGTCCTGCTGGATCGCGCCTTCTCGCATGCGTGGGCGGACGACCTGAGGCTGCCCTCAACTGCCAGGCGCCTGAAGGGCGGTATGAGCCTCGACCCGAAGCGCCTGATCTGGCGCGAAAACGGCCACGCGCACTGGGAGCATGGCACCTGATGCTGCCCGCTGGTTCAGTAAGCTTCAGTCAGCATTGCGCCCGACCCGCTTTCCGAGTGCGCTCTTCGTCTTGTAGGTCACACCATGACGTTCGAGATATTCACGGATCAACTGCCGGACAACCTGCGATGGCGTCAGATCCTGCGCGGCACAGAGCTTTTCCAGTGCCTCCTTCTTGGCGGGATCAATCAGGATAGTCAGGCGCGCAGTTTTGGTTTCCATCGGGAGCGGGAAAGGCGAGTATGATAATCAGATTATAATACACTCGCCCTCAAAACGAATGGCAGCACCAACGATTCAGGCAGGAATGGTGACCGGGGGCAAGCAGACTCGAATCCGGGCCGCCTGAATATCATCGGGACCACACGTTACCATGGGCTACAGTGCCGGATTCAGCACGCAAAGCATGTTTCCGCGCCACCCGGCAACGCCGGAAGCGAACGTCTCTTCCAGGGCGCGCAGGTCAATGCGAAGAATCGCTCGCCAGTCCAATAGGCAGGTACGCCGCCCTTCATGCCCGGCTACCGACTGCGCTCCTGCCTGCCGTAATACGCGAGCACATCGTCCGCTACAGGCACAACCACCAGTGCGACGAGTACCGCAGCGAGCGGGACGGTCGCCACATAACCCACGTTCCTGAACCCGACGGCACCTGCCAGCCCTCCAACGAAGAATGAAGCCAGCATCGTTCCTTGGGTCCTCAACTTCGCACGGTTTGCGATGACTGCGTGCGTATCCGCATCGACTGCCGACCTGTTCCAGTAAAAGAGCTTGCCCAACTCTATCCCGAGGTCCGTCACGATGCCGGTCATGTGCGTCGTGCGGATCTCCGCGCCCGACAGCTTCGCGATCATCGCGTTCTGCAGGCCCATGATGAAGCACAGCAGGATGACGGTCGTAGGCACGAAGAACGCATCCCAAAGCGCGAGATGGCTGCCGAGCAAGCCGAACAGGACGAGCAGCGCGGCTTCTACCAGCAACGGCAAGACGTACTGACTTTGCAGGCTGCGGCGTCGCCCCCAGTTGACGAGCACGGCCGAGCACCCCGCCCCCACAAGAAACGATGCAAGTGAGCCAATAGCGGCAAGCGCAAGGCGAGCGTCCCCGAGTGCGGTCTGGTCGGCGATCGCCGACACGATGCCGCTCATATGCGATGTGTACTGCCCAACCGCAAGATAACCGCCGGCATTGGCCGCACCCGCGACAAAAGCGAGCGACACGCCGAGTTGACGGTTTGCGCTTGCGCCACGTCTGCTTCCTGTGAGGTTACGAAAGTACTGTGCTGGCATAGAAGCTTCGGACGGTCACCCGGATCGTGGGCGCATACCCTGCATATGGGCCTTTGAGGCACGGCGACGGGCGAGGTTGGCCACTGGGTGCCCACCACCCCTGATCCATGTGACGTACATGATAACGTCATTAACATATCCTGCTATCAACATTAAACTTTCGATGTAATATCATGCACAGGACTGATCCGGTACGCCCGGCACAGCCCATGCCCCTCGTTCAATCCGAGCGCACTGGAGACATTCCGGATGGCACCTGTGCCTGGCGTCCATTTCGTCGTGCTGGTTGTGGCAGTCTGGCTCGCGGTAGGCGCGCTGGGCCTCGGGGTTCTGCATCGCACGCGACTTGTCGCACACGGTCTGTTTCCGCTTGGCGCGCTGGCCGGGTTGATGCTGGGCGCGACAGGTCTTGCCGGTGTCTTCGCCGAACCGTCCACCCTGGTGCTGCCGGTTGGTCTGCCTGGTCTTCCCTTCCATCTGCGCCTTGACCGGCTCTCCGGCTACTTCCTGTTCGTGCTCGGCGTCGTCAGCGCGGGGATCGGCGCCTTTTCCGCCGGCTATTTCCGTAAGGGCGAAGGGACCGCGCCTGGGCTCATCTGTTTTGAATATCACGTGTGCGTCGCAAGCATCGCGCTTGTACTAATCGCGGACGACGCCTACGCCTTCATGGTTGCCTGGGAGACGTTGACGCTGTCCGCCACGTTTCTCGTGATGACCAACCACCGGATCGGCGAGATCCGTCGCGCCGCCTATCTGTATTTCCTGATTTCGCACGTCGGTGCGCTCGCGCTGCTCCTGTGCTTCGGCATTCTGCAGGCTCGCACTGGTGACTACACATTCGCCAACATGCGCGCGCAGTCGCCTGACGCATTCTGGGCTTCGCTCGCGTTCCTGTTCGCGCTGACCGGATTCGGCGCCAAGGCGGGCGTGTTCCCGCTGCATGTCTGGCTGCCCGATGCCCATCCAGCGGCGCCCTCGCCCGTGTCCGCACTCCTGAGCGGATTCGTGCTGAAAGTCGGCCTGTATGGCATGCTGCGCACCGTGTTCGACCTGCTGCACGTGCAGATCGCCTGGTGGGGCGCGCTGCTGCTTGTGCTCGGCGCCGGCACCACGCTGCTCGGTGCGGTGTTCAGCACGATCCAGGTCGACATGAAGCGCCTGCTCGCGTATTCGTCGATCGACAACGTTGGCCTGATGATCGCTGCGCTCGGACTCGCGGTGCTGTTTCGTGCATGCGGCATGCCGCGCCTGTCGGCCCTGGCGCTGACTGCGATGCTCTACCAGATTGCAGCACACGCGTCGTTCAAGAGTCTGCTGTTCCTTGGTACGGGCGCTGTGCTGCATGCCACCGGGGAACGCAATCTTGGCAGGCTGGGCGGCCTGATCCGTTTCATGCCGTGGACCGCGTGGGCCGCGCTTGCGGGCGTCGCGGCCAGTGCAGGCCTGCCGCCACTGAGCGGTTTCGTCGCGGAGTGGCTCCTGCTGCAAAGTTTCCTGTTCGCGCCAGGCTTGCCCAATTCCGTGCTCGCCATGACGGTGCCGATCGTGGCCGCGCTGGTTGCGATGTCGGCGGCTCTGGCCGGCTACACGATGGTCAAGTTCTTTGGCATCGTGTTCCTCGGGCAGCCGAGGGAAGTGAAACTGGCCCGCGCACGCGATGCGAATGCATGGGAGCGACTCGCGTTCTGCTGGTTCGCAATGGCCGGTGTGCTGCTCGGGCTGATGCCCGTGCAGTTCGTCAAGTTACTGGACCCGGTCACGCATGCGCTTGTTGGGAGCGGCGTCGCCGCGAACAATCACGGCTGGCTGCTGTTCGCGCCGGTGTCGGCAGCCAGGGCGAGTTACATGCCCGCCGTGTTCATGCTTTTCTTCCTTGCCTGCTGCGCCCTCGCCTGGGTCCTCGTACGGCGCTTCTACCACGGCAGGCTGCATCGCGCCGCGCCCTGGAGCTGCGGCTTTCCGTTCACGACAGCACGAATGCAGGACACGGCCGAAGGGTTCGGGCAACCGATCCGCGAGATCTTCGCGCCGCTGCTGCGCATCGAACGGCACCTGCCGTCGCCGCTCGACGCGCAACCGGTCTACAGCGTGTCGGTCACCGACCGCACGTGGTCCCTTCTCTACGAACGTATCGCGGCACTCACGCAACGCACGGCGCAATGGGCTGGCCGGCTGCAGACGGGCAAGATTGCCGTGTACCTCACCTACAGCTTCGCCGTACTGATCCTGCTCCTGATGCTGGTGAAACGATGGTGAGCCTGTCCGGTGTGATCTCGCAGGCCCTCGAGATCGTTGTGGCGCTTGCCGGCGCACCCCTGCTCACGGGCTGGATCAACCAGTGCCGCGCATGGTTGCAGAACCGGCGCGCGCCATCCATCTGGCAGCCGTACCGGATGCTCCACAAACTGTTCAACAAGGAATCGGTCGTCGCGCACACCGCAAGTCCGGTGTTCCGTGGCGCCCCCTACGTCGTCTGGGCCGCGATGACGCTTGTGTGTGCGATCGTGCCAACGCTGTCGACAGACCTGCCGCTGTCGCCTGCCGCAGACGCAATCGCTCTCGTCGGCCTGTTTGCGCTCGCGCGTGCCGCGCTGTCGCTCGCCGCGATGGACATCGGCACCGCGTTCGGCACGCTCGGCGCCCGCCGCGAGATGCTGATCGGCTTCCTCGCCGAACCCGCCCTGCTGATGGTGCTGTTCTCGGCCTCGCTGATCACGCAGTCGACACTGCTCACGAGCATCGTCGTGACACTGGGTCGGGATGAGCTCACGATCTATCCGAGCCTGGCCTTCGCGGGTATCGCGTTCACGCTGGTGTCACTGGCCGAGAACGCGCGGCTGCCCGTCGACAATCCGGCCACCCACCTCGAGCTGACGATGATCCACGAGGCGCTGATCCTCGAATATTCCGGGAGACACCTCGCACTCATGGAATGGGCAGCGAGCCTCAAGCTGTTCGCGTACTCGTGCATCGGCCTGGCGCTGTTCGTACCGTGGGGCATCGCCGGGGCAGGCAACCCGTTTGCCCTGCTGCTCGCGCTGCCCGCGCTCTTCATCAAGCTGGTGGTGGGCGGTGCGGCGCTAGCCGTGGTCGAAACTGCCAACGCAAAAATGCGGATCTTTAGAGTTCCAGAGTTTCTCGCCACCGCTTTCCTGCTCGCGGTCATCGGCATGCTCGTGCACATTCTGCTGGGGGCATGAATGCACGGTTACGCGACGCAACTCATCAATTTTCTCGCAGCGGTCCTGCTCGCGTTGTCGTTCGCGATGCTGAGCCAGCGCCGCATCCTCTCGCTGATTCATCTCTATACGATGCAGGGCGTCGCGCTCGTGCTGGCAAACCTGATCCTCGGATTTGTGACCGTCGATGCGAATCTGTACGTGTCCGCCGGCCTGACGCTCGTACTGAAAGTCGGCCTGATTCCGTGGATCCTGTACCGGCTCGTGCGCAGGCTCGACGTCCGGGCCGATGTCGAGCCGCTCATCAACATTCCGACGACGATGCTGATTGGCATCGTGCTGGTGATCATTGCGTTCAACGTCGCCTCGCCAATCAGCCAGCTCGCGACCTCGGTTGCGCACGGCACACTCGGAATCGCGCTCGCGTGCGTGCTGTTGTCGTTCATGGCGATGATCACGCGTGCGAAGGCAATTCCGCAGGTGATCGGCTTCCTGTCGATGGAGAACGGCCTGTTCTTCGCGGCAACGGCCGCGACCAACGGCATGCCGATGATCGTGGAACTCGGCATCGGGCTGGACGTGCTGGTCGGACTCCTCATTCTGGGCGTGTTCATGTTCCAGATCCGTGAGCAGTTCGACAGCCTCGACATCCATCACATCGAGAAACTCAAGGATGAGTAACGCCCACGTCGTGCTCGCCGTGCTCGGCCTTCCCCTCGTCGCGGCCGTATGTCTCGCGCTCACGCGACCCACCGACGTCGCGCGTCACCTGAACGTCGCCTTCAGCTTCGTGACGTTCGCGGCGACACTCGTGCTCGCCGCGCGCACCGTCGAACACGGGCCGTCGTTCGCGTTCGGACGGGCGTTTTTTGTCGATCCGCTCAACGTGTACCTCGTCGCGCTGACCGCGTTCGTCGGCTGGACAACGTCAATGTTCTCGCGGCCGTACATGCGGGTCGAAGAGGCGCGCGGCCGGATGACGGCAAAGCGGATGCGGCTCTATCACAGCATGTACCAGCTCTTCATGTTCGCGATGCTGCTTGCGCTGCTGACCAACAATCTCGGTGTGCTGTGGGTCGCGATGGAAGCCGCCACGCTCGCGACCGTGCTGCTCGTCAGCGTTTACCGCACAGCCGCGAGCCTCGAGGCCGCATGGAAGTACTTCATCCTGTGCGGCGTCGGCATCGCGCAGGCATTGTTCGGCACGATCCTGCTTTACCTCGCTGCGAGCCGGCAGTTGACCGGCGATGATGCGCTGCTCTGGACGAGCCTGGCCGCCGCGAAGACACACCTTGAGCCGAACATCGTATCGATCGCCTTCGTGTTCCTGCTCGTCGGCTACGGCACCAAAGTCGGACTTGTGCCGATGCATAGCTGGTTGCCGGACGCCCATGCCGAAGGTCCGACGCCGATTTCGGCAGTGCTTTCGGGGCTGCTGCTGAACGTCGCGCTGTACGCGGTGCTGCGCTGCAAGGTACTTGCCGACGGGGCATTGGGCAACGGTCTGCCAGGCCAGTTGCTGGTCGGGTTCGGGCTCGTGTCGGTGCTGGTTGCGTCCTTCTCGCTGTTTCGCCAGAAGGACGTCAAGCGGCTGTTCTCTTATTCCTCGATCGAGCACATGGGGCTGATGACTTTCGCGTTCGGACTTGGCGGCCCGATTGCGACGTTTGCCGGGCTGCTCCACATGACCGTCCATTCGCTCGTCAAGTCGGCCATCTTCTTCACGGTTGGCCACGCGGCGCAAAAGGCAGGCACGCAGGCAATCGAAGGGATTCGCGGGCTGCTGCAGGTCAGCCCGACAGTCGGCTGGGGAATGATGCTAGGCGCGCTCGCGATTCTCGGCCTGCCGCCGTTCGGCGTGTTTGCAAGCGAGTTCCTGATCCTGACGACCGCGATGAATACGATGCCGTGGACGGCGCCCCTGCTCCTGCTCGGCCTCGCCGTCGCATTTGCGGCAATCTTCGCGCGCGTGCAGCGGATGGTGTTCGGTGGAACGACAACGGCCAAACCACTCGAGCACCGCCCCGCGCTGCTGCCGGTATTTGTGCATCTGGGCTTCGGGCTGATGCTCGGTCTCTATGTGCCACCGTACCTGGCAACGTGGTATCGCCAGGCCGCAACGATGTTGGGGGGTTGAAGCATGCGACTTGACACGGCGCAGATCGAAGACGCGACCCGACTGTCGCACGCAGCGGGACAGATTCCAGCAGTCATCGCCGACGTCAACGAAGCGCGGTGGCTCGAAATCGCGCACATGGCGCGCTCGCAACAAAGCCGGCTCATTGCAATGTGGGGCAGCGAAGCACCCGAGGGGATTTTTTCGGCGAATGCCGCATACGAATGCGAGGACGGAATACTCTGGGTGTGCCTGGCGATCGAGCGTAGCCCACACCCCGGAGGCGTGTTCCCCAATCTTGCCGACATTTTTCCGTACGCGACGCGCATGCAGCGGACAATCTTCGATCTCACCGGCTTGCAGGCTCGCGATGCGCAGGACACCCGCCCGTGGCTCAATCATGGGAACTGGCCCAGTGACTATTTTCCGTTGCAAAGACAGGCAACGGGCGTCGAAACATTCGAGTCGAGCGAGGCAGACTACCCGTTCGTGCAGGTCGCGGGCGACGGTGTTCACGAAATCGCGGTCGGACCGATCCACGCTGGCATCATCGAGCCGGGGCATTTCCGGTTCTCGGTCGTTGGGGAAAAGGTGCTGCGCCTCGAGGAGCGTCTCGGCTACGTGCATCGGGGTGTCGAGCGGCTGTTCGAACGCACTCCGGCCTCAGGTGGCCATCGGGTCGCGGCACGGATTGCGGGCGACTCGACAGTGGCGTTTTCATGGGCATACTGCATGGCCCTCGAGCAGGCATGCGGTGTCGCCGTGTCGAATCGCGCGCTGTACCTGCGCGCCCTCCTGCTTGAAAGGGAACGTGTTGCCAATCACCTGGGAGACCTTGGCGCGCTCGGCAACGATGCCGGGTTTGCCTTCGGACTCGCCCAGTTCTCACGACTCAAGGAGGACTGGATACGGATGAACGCTCACGCCTTCGGCCATCGCTATCTCATGGACCGCATCGTGCCAGGAGGCGTGGCAGTTGACATTCGCCCCGAGACTGCAACGGCGTTGGTCAGTCAGTGCGACGCTATCGGGCGTGAAGTCAACGTC
The DNA here is from genome assembly GCF_905220185.1 of Paraburkholderia sp. J11-2. Taxonomy (NCBI): domain Bacteria; kingdom Pseudomonadati; phylum Pseudomonadota; class Betaproteobacteria; order Burkholderiales; family Burkholderiaceae; genus Paraburkholderia; species Paraburkholderia sp. J11-2. The sequence goes on from NZ_CAJMYY010000009.1 coordinate 223,951, forward strand.
ATGCTCAAGATCTACGAGGACCAGTCGGGAGTGCAGGACCGGTTTGCCAGCGCGGGCCGTTTGACTGCCGATGTTGCCGGGCATTTCGGCGTGCGCGGCATGGCGGCTCGCGCCAGCGGCCACACATTTGATGTGCGCGCGGCCTTGCAACCCGCTCCGTATGACAATGTGGCCGTCAAGGCGGCAAGCGACCCCAGGGGTGACGTCGCCGCACGCGTTGCCGTGCGTTTCACCGAAATCGGCGAGTCCCTGCGTCTGGTCCGTGCGCTGCTCGCCAGTCTTCCGGCCGGACCGACTGCCATCGACGTGAAACCGTCAACCGTACCCTCCCGCGGGACAGGCTGGGTGGAAGGATGGCGCGGTGACGTATTCGTCGCGCTCCAGGTGGACGCGAGCGATGTAGTTTCGCGCTGCCACTGCCACGATCCGTCGTGGCAGACCTGGCCAGCACTCGAGCACGCGATCATCGGCAACATCGTTGCGGATTTCCCGCTGATCAACAAGTCGTTCAACCTGAACTACGCGGGGCACGATCTCTGATGTGGCAGCTTATCCGGCAATTCGCGCGCTCCGGTTTTCCAGACGAACCCGCGCCGACAGTAGAAGATGCGTGGCGACACGAGGAGAAACAGGTTCGTCGCGAAATACTCGATCTCCTCGGGCGCGCACTGTGTATCCGGCAGATTGATGCGGGCTCCTGTAACGGCTGCGAACTGGAGATCCACGCGCTCAACAATCCTTACTACAACATCGAAGGTCTGGGTATCAGGTTCGTCGCGAGCCCGCGGCACGCTGACCTGCTGCTCGTGACCGGACCTGTGACGCTGAACATGAAGGCGGCCTTGCTCGCCGCATATGAGGCGACGCCAGCCCCGAAGCTCGTTGTTGCTGCCGGTGAATGCGCGTGCACTGGTGGCATTTTTGCCGGTGGCTATGCCGTGTGTGGGCCCGTTTCGTCGATCCTGCCGGTCGACGTTTCAATTCCCGGATGTCCGCCGCCCCCCATCGATCTGCTGCGAGGCATCCTGGCGGCCTGCCGGGCGCGTTAGCGTTGAGAATTCGAGCAAAAAGACATCGTCCAGGCGCGCACGTCCTCTGTTATGCCTCCTCCAACCACCGGGACGCGGCCCAGGCATGATGACGACTATGAAGAGCTGCGCGCGACTTTCGCGCTCCTGCGCCTGGCATGGCCTCAGCTCGTCACGATGTTCGGCTTCGTGTATGCCGTTCTGCTTCGCTACCCGACGTGGTTTGTCGCCTTATCCGTTCTTGTTGGGACGGTCTCGATCTCTCACGTCGCCATGAATGTCGCAAGGAATCCGGCCAGGCCGTTCGATTTCAAAGTGCTCGACTGGCTTCTGGTGATTTCCGGCTGGTCAGCCATTCTGCTCTCGATGAACTGGCTGCGCATCGAACGTACGCACCATCTGGAGCCAGGTGCGCTTCTTGGCCAGGCGATCCAGAGTACGCTGATTTCCAGTCCCGATCTGGGGACCGGTTCCGTTGTGACGCAATGGATATGCAGCTTCAGTGCGCTGGTTGTGATGCTTGCCTGGGCCTTTAGTGGACGATACCTCGACTGACCCTGGAAAGGGTGCAGCAAGGGCGGATCCGTTGACGCCTGATCACCGCCGTCTTGAGCTTGAGATGAAAACCGGCAGGTATGGCGTTCACGAGGTCGAACTACTGGATCTATACCGTTCCGGCAGGCTGAGGCCTACAGGTTCGAAGCGGTCTGCCATGTTGTGCGAAGATGCGATTCACGTCTGCCGCCACAACCTGGACGGCGCACTCATGCAGTTGCAAACTTGACTGCGGCACACACCAGTCCGATCCAGACCATCGCAGAATTCGGCAAGTCCTTCGGGTGCCCGTGGAGGGTTTCCAGGTCGATCAACCCGCTCCAGCTTTCCCGGAAGTTGAACGGAACAATGTCTCCGTTAAGATAAGTTTTCGATCGAGCCTTTGGTGCCGGTCCATGTGCTTTGCCACTTTGCGCGCGCCCTCTGCGCGCCAGGACGACCTCTGCGCGTTGGCGCCAACGGCGCGACGGAACCCTCACTTGACTTCGTCCAGCGCCCAAAACGTGGCGATACGCCGATTGCGGCTGCACGAGTCGCCGTGCGTGCGCAGGCGTTTGCCATCGTCGTCGATGGCTTCCGGAAACAGATTGCGCCAGATGCAGATTCAATTGGTCCGGCGGGCACAAGGGTTTGACCGCTCAATGCGCTGGAATAAAGCAGACATCCTGAACGTTTATTGGTGAGGGATAGCATGCAAGGCCGCAGTGTCATCCACCACTGAGACCGTGCGATTTTCTCATTCAACGAATGGCTGCACCGCTGTGGTGTGGTCTGCGCAGGAGGGAACATCATGAAAGCATCCAGACTGATATCGGTGGTATTCGCGATAGTTGCGCTAGGTTTTGCGTCGTTGTCGTTTAGCGCGGATCAATCTAACAACAACATGAGTTCGTCGGGGGCGAGCAGCAGCAGCACGAACGGAAGTGGCGGCGGCTATTGATGCGCTTGCTTGCTTGACGGCCTGCGCCCAAATCGCGACGCTGCTCGGGATGGCCTGAACGCAATCGTGGCGAGCGGCTGCTCGCGATCGTTGCGTTACCTTTGCGTTGACCAATTGCGCGTGCGCCACGAGGTCGCGCGGGCTGGAATGCGCAACGTTTAGCGCACCTTGATGCCGTTGACAAAGCCCGTAGGCTTCACCAGTTTGATGAGGCGACGAGCATTGCCTGAACGGTCGACGAAATTGCCTCAGGATTTGGGTCACCGTCAGGCGCAATCCCAAGGGTCGCTGCGCTATCCGAACAGACCCTCCAACCTGCGGCATAATACTCAAAAAATTGGTTAAGGAAGGGGGCGACTATGCGATGGCGCCTGACGCGGCCCACAGTGCCTGGATGGTACTGGATGGAAATGAGCGGCGAACGCGAAATTGTGAAGATATACGAATATCAGGTTGGGCCTCACGTGACTGCGGAGCTGGAAGTCGCGCAGGTTGGACGTCAGCATACCGCGCCCGTGTTTGATCACAAATTCACCAGCGCTCGATGGTTTGGGCCGATCGCTCCACCGGACGAAGTGGCGGGCAGCGCAAAAAGCTATGACTAGGATGCCGACATAAACATGAAGCTCCAGACACCGTGTCCCGATGCGGTGTGCGCCAGAGCACCGGAAGCACGTTTGAGGTGGTTGGTGGTCCGGCGACCGCCAGATCTTGGCCGATGGGCGCTGCCGCCGTCATCTTGTAATGACCCAGCGAAGCCCGCACAGCTCAAGCGGCTAAAGCGAATGCCTTCGCCGGGGGATTCATCTTCGCGGCCCGGTGCGTCCTTCGATGGTTGCAGGACTTCCAGTCGGGGATCACGCAGCTGGCGTGCTGCCTGGGGACGCTGAACGTGTCCGGAGCACTTCAGCCATGGCCGTTCATTCCAGAGACCTCTGCGCTGCATCCCCTGCACCAGGCGCCCCCTTGAAATCATAGGGTATCGAACCGGTTCGCCACGCACCGCCCGCAGGCAGTACCGTCCAGCCAAGCAGACTCTTGACTGCGCGGACGTTCAAGAATTGCCAGCTTTTGCTGGTGCAGCCCGATGCACTGTCGGTCAAGGACTTCACCGCTCGTCCGAGCGTCCTCAGTTCTGCGAAAAATCAGAATCGCCGGAGATTCCTGTCGCGATCCGTGTCTGGAGTTCGCTGTACCCCACGCAATACACCGTTAGTGTCAAACGAGAAATGGAACATCATGGGCGTGATGTTGTTTTCCACGTAGCGATACGACCAGATTTCACGTTGTGTGCGACGAAAAAATCCGCTTTCCGCCGGGGGTCCAAAATTGGCCCGCACGTCATCACTCGTCCATTTTCCGATCTGCGCCAGTTCGAATTCGCTGAGTTGCAGCACCTGGCGGACACTCACGATCTTGCCCGATGCATCGATGTCTGCGACTACGTTTGTCGTGCCCATGGGCTGCGTCGGCCACATGAGCCGGCGGCCGCCATCCGGCAGGTCATAGACCTCACGCGGTTGTCCCATACGTGCGATGACCGCCGACTGATCCTCGCCAGCATGAAATTGCTGCCAGGGCTGGGCGCAACTTGCCAGCATCAATGCCGCCGCTGACACGACCGCGACACGCCCCAAGCCCTTGCAGACACGGGTCGTTCGCGTGATGGAGGCCTGAATGCGCGCGAGGTTGCCGACCATAGATTATTGCCGTCATTTGTAGCTGCGGATCGCAATCGACAGGCCTCTTGCGGAGTAACTGCTGCGTGTTGGCGCTCACACGACTGCCGATACCGAGAGCGCGAATACGACAGGAAGACGGTCTCTCGACGCTGCCGGCTACTTTACTGATGGCCACCGCGTATATTGCCGGCCACGCCGCCTGCGGCACCGCCAATAATCGCGCCGGTCCACGCATCGCCGCCGGCAATCGCCGCAATGCCCGCGCCGCCGGCCGCTCCGATCGCCGCGCCGCTCACCGTGCCCTGCTGCCGAGGGGTCATATCCGTGCAGCCGATGATGGCGAGCAGGGTTCCCATACTGACGAACCAGCCAAATCGTTTCATGATCTACATCCTCACTGATTCTTGTTCAGACCGGGCAAGACCATTTGAAACCAGAGGGTTTCAATCACCGGGTGCTGGATCATTGCAGGATTCGAGGCGTAATAGCTGTCCAGCCCCTGGCGCACGCTGTCGAGCGTCTGGCCTTGCATGCCCTTGCCAAAGCGCAGCGAGATATCGTTGTTGCTGCTGGCGCTATTGCCGGCATAGGCCCGCTCGACCTCGAGCAGATTTGCGATGCCAACGAGATACGCTTTCTTTGCCTCTTCCGACGACGCCATCCACTGCTGCCCGGTGACGATGGGAATGCTCTGCGCGTGCACGGCATTGCCCATCATTGACAGAGACAGAAGACTCAGAGAAAACAGCGCTCGCCAACGTGGTTTGCTTGCCATCATTTACTCCACGAGTGTTGTCCCGCAGTCCGCCACCAATCCGATCCGACAACCTTGATCGTGTTCTCGGGCGGAGTAACCGGTGTGTCCCGTTGTGAACATCCATACTCATTGCGCCCCTGCGGTGGGCGCTGCTGATCGCGTCTGCCTGCATCCGTCATTCCGACCTCGCCAATTGATGCAGACCGTTTGCTAACGATCATCTTCTTCATTGATTAGCGAACGTTGCGCATGCGATGGCTAGCGATGCACCGTATCGATTCTTCATCTTGAAACCCGATAAACATCGTGAAATATGGTTGACACGCGGGGTATTCGACCTGCCATCCGTTTGAGAATAGATCAGAAACTCAACGGCACATACATTTTTGATTCGAGAATTTGCGCGCCCGCTTTGCGACGCGTCGAATCTGAAAACATGACAGGAAGGTGAAGCCGGTAGATGACCAAACGCTGTCGCTGTTTGTTCTGAGCGCCATGGTTGCGCGGTCGATTATCGGCGCAGGCGGCTATTCAGCCCCACCCAACCTTGTTCCCTGAGCGTGCCATTGCCTCGACATTTCATGCTGCATTGCGGATGCGCTACGTGCGGCGACACGGCCATCGCGATAGCCGTCTCACGCTCTTACGTTTTGCCGTTGTACGCGGCACCAAGGTAACGGGGAAGCGACAAGACTGCAGTTTTCGGCAATGGCTTGCTGTAGAGGAACCCCTGAGCGACCTCACAACCATGAGATCGGAGGTGACTCGTTGAACAAACGTGCGATCGATCTTGAGCGGTGATGGCGCTGGTGGGCCGGCCCCGCTATTCGCAGCATCCTCTAGCCGGTGGTGTGTACATGTCGTTCGTGCGAAGTGGCAGGAGCGCATGCCATCTTGCTCATTCCTTGCTCTCGCGAAACATTCATCCGCCATTGCGAACCATCGCCCTTACCTCTTCGCTCTCACCTGCATGGGGTTTCGGCTTAATCGGACAACGAACTCCCTGCGGCGCCGCACGTACAACTTCGAGTCGTGCTTCGCGCTCTGAAGCACTATGTTAAGCACGATGGGGATGAGGTCCAGGCCCTCGGCAGCCACGCTGCGTCCCACAATGGAGCGCGATCATCGTCTCGGCTCCACGCCACTTGCAAGAGGCGCGAAGCGGCCACAGGCAACCGTTCAGCCGCACGCAACGTGGGACGTTCGGGCATCCGCTTTTGCGAAACGATTCACCAGTTGCCCCGCACAAATCTCTGGCTAACCTTTTATATGGATAGCTAATTTTCATTCAATCGGGCACTAGGGCACCGCTTTCTCTCTGTTTCGCGTTATTCAACGATCACGCGTTTGGTCGGCCGCAACCCAGATTGGAATTTGGTCCATGCGCGCGGTCACGATCCCTCCGGTTTGGCCCACGCTTCGGCCGCTTTGCCGACGCGTTTCATAAAGCGGTGGCGATACCGGAACGTCCACAGCGTCAGCGCGCCATAGACAACATAGCCTACCGCTGCTGACACCGTGGCGGGCTCCGGTTTGCCGGCCCACGTCCAGATGATCCAGCAGCGCAGCACGTTCTCCGCGACGAGGCCGACGCCCCAGACGACCGTCATCCAGCGGATTATCGCGACGAGGCCCGGGCGCTCGCGCCAGTGCTGTTCGAATTCGGCCACGCCCTCGCGGTTCTTCCGCGTGACCTTCGAGCGCGCGAGGTAGAACACGAGCGGGCGTGGCAGCAAGAGCGAGAGCAGGAATACGATGCCGATTGAGCCCGAGATCATTGGCGCCTCGACCGCGTACTCTATCGGCGCGCGCCCGAGCAGCGTCAGCGCGAGCGACAGCGTGACGGTGACGAGCACCAGCGCTGAGAGCGCATCGAAGTGCCGCAAGCGGATGTAGTCGTAGGCCATCCAGGCGAGGGGCGGCAGCGCCGATGCCGCGAGCGCCTGCAGGTAGCCCCAGTGCGGCAGCGCCAGCCGATGCGCGAGCCACGGCAGCAGCACGTTGATGCAGAGGGCGGACAGATAGCGGAACGGGTGCTTCATGCGATCGACGTCCCTTGAGGGATATCCGGCACCGCCCGCCGGCGGGATGGCTGCCTCGACGCGCGTATTGTCCGACATTCGGCGCGCGCGCCATAGCGCGATGCACAAGCGTCTCGACCAGACACGATACACGGTCCGTTACACGTGCAACGACGATGAGGTCCTTAGCGAGCAAGGAAGAAGAGAACTCTCTATTTGAATCGGTGAGGGTCCTCGGGACGTCCGATGGTCCCCTGAAAGCGGCCATCCACATAACCTGGTGGCGGCGGACCACTCTGGGTCGCGTGCCGCCGACCGGCCTTCTCCGGCTGCACCGGATCGTTACGCAGTCAGCATGAGGCTCTGATCGGCCCAGTTTCAGTCTTTCACCACATCCCAAGACCCGTCAATCAAATGACAGCTTTCCGGCCAGTCAATCAGCTGCTATCCCTGCTCGTCCCACGACCCGAGATACGCGATGACGGCGCGCGTAGCCTCCCGACAAATCTCCGGTGACACTCGACCTTCTGTTTGATAGCCATGCTTCATGCAAGCGAACGCTATTTCCAGGCTGATGGTTGCCACATCTGGTATCGAGGGCAGCGCAGTCAGTACACCAAGGCTCGCAACCTTGGCGCGAAATAGCGTTCCAAGAGCCCCATTCTTGGATTCGTGCGCCTCGCGATCGACATCGGAGAACGAGCCGCACAACAGCAGGATGCTCGCAGCCGGATGCGCATTGTAGTAGTCCGCCGTCACCCTGATTGCGGCATCGACCCACTCCCGCCAGTCGCGCGTCGGTTCATCTACCGAATGGGCGAGCGCCTTCGTCAGGCAGTCCATGTGCTTCATGGCGAGGTGGGAGAACAGCGCGTACTTCTCCGGGAAGAACGGGTAGATCGCCGCTCGCGGCACGCCGGTCACTTCGGCGAGAGCCGGTATTGATGTTTTCTCTGGCCCCACTTCCTCCAGCATGCGTTCGGCCGCCGTGACCACCTTGGCGATGCGGGCCATGGAACGTTCCTGGACGGGGCGACGCGCAGTACGCCCGTCGGTACTTGCTTTTGAATCTGACATAAGTTAGATTTGCATCCGACATTTGTTTGATTTTACATCAGCATTCCATCTGTACCACGCGTCGTCACGGGAGATCTCGAATGACCACCTATTCACAGCAGGGAAACTGGAGACAGATTCAAGGTTTTCTGCCCGCCGAGTTTCAGCTGAAGCCGGCTCAGGAACCGCAGGAAGAATGGTGGTCATGGGGCAAGCATCGCATCCATCTCGATTGCTACCGCAATGACAGCGCGCCGCTGAAGGTGATTCTTTTCCATGGCGTAGGAACAAACGGCCGGCAGATGTCAACGATCCTCGGCGCACCGCTTGCCCGCCAAGGTTTCGAGACCATCGCGATCGACATGCCGGAATACGGTCTGACCCAGGTAGGCCCGGGCAAGCCGGTCCGCTATGACGACTGGGTCCAGGCGGGAAGCGATCTCATAGACGTGGAACTGGCAAAAGACAACCGGCCCATCGTGCTCTACGGGTTGAGCGCGGGCGGCATGGAGACATATCACATCGCGGCGAAGAACCGGAAAGTCAAGGGTATCGTCGGCATGACCTTTCTCGATCAACGCTTACAGCAGGTTCGCGACGAGACAGCGTACAACCTGTTCATGAGCCGTATCGGCGTGCCGCTCGCGGCGTTGACGGCGCGCACGCCGCTTGCCGGTCTGCGCTTGCCGATGGCTGCGGCGAGCAAGATGTATGCGCTCGTCAACGATCCTGCTGCCCTGAAGGTCTGCATGGCAGACAAAACGTCGGCAGGAAAATGGGTAACGATGGGCTTTCTGGCTAGCTACGCAGCCTATCGGCCGGCCATCGAGCCGGAGGATTTCGACGTATGTCCGATCCTGCTGACGCAGCCCGCGCGGGATCGCTGGACCCCAGTGCATCTGAGCCAGTTGTTCCTGCAACGAATCCGGCGCGTGCCCGTGAAGGTGACGATGCTGGAGAACGCCGGGCACTATCCGCTGGAACAACCCGGATTGCAGCAGATGGTCACTGCCATCCATAACTTCTGCGTTGAGCAGGCGTGCTAGCGCTCATAGTCAAACAGGCAGACAACAAGACTCGCCGTCCGTAGTAACGCCCCCAATCCTGGACGACGCGATTGGACATGACGAGGATGCTGCGCCGCTGCTTGTAGCGTTGAAGGACCAAGGTCTGCAGCAATTCGGCTGCGGCATCAGGAATGCGTTTGGCGAGGAACAGATCGTCAAGCACGAGGGGTTCGGGCTCGACGAGGGCCTTGAGCAACCGGTCCTGATCGGCACGCGTCGGGGCCCGAAAAAACGCTTGCAGGTCCACGTCAGAAAGCGGACCGGTGTTCGTTACGTTTGGGAAACGTATCGATCGTGCATTTGAATTTCACGCATCGCGCGCAGCAGGCTCACCACCTCGGGGACGAGCGGCACATTGTGTTCGACGCCACCTTTCATCCGCTCTGCGGGGATCAGCCACCGCGCACGATCAAGATCAAGTTCACCCCACTCCATGCCACGCGCCTCGGCTGGGCGAACCGCCGTGTGCAGCAGGACGAACGTGCACGCGGGCTTGTGACTACACAACCGCCTGACCCACAGCGCAGTCGCCTGCGGCAGTCGCTGCTGACCACGACACCGCTGAAATATCTTCCCAAGCCCTATTTCACCGCCCAAGCACACCATCCTTCGAAAACAACACCGGCGCATCCGTCCCATTGATCACGACGGCCGTCAGCGCCGCGCGGTCGGTGCGCTGCATCGCGGTGAAGTTCGGTGCGCCACTACTGGTTTTAAGTACAAACCCATCGAGTCCAACGCCGACTACACCGTCGCGCGTATCGACCAGATCGGTAATCGAACCGGTTGTGTGAGAATCGACATGCGACCAGGTGTCCCCTCCGTCGCTGCTTGCATACACATTGCCTAGCAGCCCACCCACGAAGAGCCGGCCATCTGGCGCGGCAGTCCCCGCCCATAGCGAACCTTTCCCACCCGTGTCCAACCACTTCCAGCTTGCGCCGCCGTCTTTGGACCGCAATACCGCCCCCTGTTCCGCAGTCACATAAATTGCGTTTGCGCGATCCGCAAAGACACGATACAGATTGCGGTCCGCACGACTGCCGCCCGCAGGTTTCGGCACGGCAACGCGCGACCAGGTATTGCCGCCGTCATGTGTCGCGAGCAACAGCGACCAAAGCCCAACTGCAAAGCCGTCGCGCTCATTGAGAAAAGCGACCGAGAAGAGCGGCTGGTCCGTCGACGTATCGACTCGTTGCACCTTCCACGTCTCGCCGCCGTCCTGCGTGGCGATAATCGTCCCCCAATGTCCAGCCGCCCAACCATGCTCGGCGTCCGTGAAGGTCACAGAATTGAGGGTCGAACTGACCGGCACCGTGGCGGCCTGGCGAAATGTCTGACCGTCATCGTCGGAAAGCACCACGATGCCGTGCTCGCCCACAGCCACGATCCGGGATCCCGCACGCGTTGCATCGAGCATCAACTTGCGCGCCGGGGCGCGCCAGGCGTGCGCCCTTGCCTCGACGAGCGTAACCGGGTTGTCGCCCGCCTGCCCGAGCGCAGGCAAGCATGCAAACAATGTGGCACAAACAGCAACTATCTTCAGCATGACAATCTCGTCCAATGAGGTCAGTTCGGCTCAGTGACTCAACAGGCCCGGCACGCGCGCGGGCTTCGTCCGTGGGATACACCGTTCTAGCAGCGAAGCGAGCGCAGGCAGCGCCGTCATCGCCATCAGCAGATTGACGACGAACATGAAGGCGAGCAGCTTGCCCATATCCGCCTGAAATTTGAGCGCAGAAAAGCTCCAGGTCGCTACGCCGATTGCGAGTGTAATCGCCGTAAAGATGGTCGCCACGCCGACTTCGAGCATTGCATGCTCCACCGCCTTCACGATGCCTTCCCCGCTGGCAAGGTGCAGTTGCAGCCGGTTATAGATATAGAACGCGTAGTCGACGCCAATACCCACGGCAAGCACCATGACAGGCAGCGTCGCGACCGTGAGACCGATATGCAACGCCTTCATGAACCAATAGCCGACAAACGTCGCCACGGTGAGCGGCGCACAGCAGGCCACCATCGCGCGCCAGTCGCGGTAAGCAAGAAACACGAGGATCAGGATTGCCGCATACACATAAAGCATCATCGGCAGTTCGCTCTTCGCCACTTCCTCGTTGGTTGCCGCAAGCACGCCAGCGTTGCCCGCTGCAAGGCGTATCGCGACGCCGGGCATCGCATGCGTCGTGCGATACTGCTTCACGTCGGCGAGAATGCGATTGATCGTCGCCGCCTTGTGATCGGCGAGGAAAAGGTGAACCGCAGTCATGCTGCAGTCGCTGTTCATGAAGCCCTTCACGCGCCCAACCTCGGCCGCCAGCGCACCATAGTTGCTCGCGTCGATCGGCACCACGTTCATCTTCGGATAGCCTTCGTTGTAGCCTTCGTTATACGTGCGCAGCATCGCTGGGAACGACTGTACCGACACCACTCCTGGCTCCGTCTGCATGGCGGTCGCGAAATCGTCTTCATAGAAACCGAGCGCGGGGTTATCGCACGACGAGCCCTTCGATTCGAAAACCACTGTGAGCCAATCCAGCCCCACGTCGTAGTTCCCCGCAATCGAAAGCGCATCGCGGTTAAAGCGCGCGTCCGCTCGTAATTCCGGAGCGCCGGGCTCGAGTGTGCCGATAACGCGCTCGCGGCTTTGCCACACCGCCACAGCGAAAACGATGAGCGTCAGCACCACGACCAGAGACGCGTACCGCGGCTCGGCCACTCGTGCGAGCCTGCGCAACCACGCTGAACGGCGCTCGCGGCGTGCCAGGGCACGGTCCGCATAGGCTTTCGTGAAATCGAAACAGGAAGCCACGACCGGCAGCATCAGAAGATTCGTGACAATCTTGTAGCCCACCCCAAGGGAAGCCGTGATGGCCAGTTCCCGCACCATCGGAATCGGAATCAGCAGTAACGTGACGAACGAAACGAATGCAGTGACTAGCGCGAGCGTCCCCGGCACCAGCAACCCGCTGAAGCTGTGGCGGGCGGCGTCTAGCGAGGTGCGCCCAAGCGAAAGTTCGCGCACGATGTAGTTGACTTGCTGAACGCCATGAGACACCCCGATGGCGAAGACCAGAAATGGTACGAGCACGGCAAGCGGATCAAGCCCGAAGCCAAGCAGTCTGAGCGTGCCGAACTGCCACACGAGCGAAGTCAACGAACAGGCGATCGGCAGGATCGTGAAGCGGATCGAGTGGCTGTACCAGTACACCGCGAGCGCGGTCAGCACGAGCGCGATGCCACAAAAGCCGAGCACCGCAGTCGCACCATCGGCAATATCGCCGATCTGTTTGGCGAAGCCGATGATCTGGATTTCGTAGCCGGCATCTTCGAACGGTTTGCGGATCTGGTTCTCAAGCAGGCGGTTGAACGCCAGGTAGTCGAGCACCTTGCCGGAACGGTCCCGTTCGGTGAGTTCGGCCGTGATCATTGCGCTATCTTCGTCATGCGACACGAGCGTGCCGACATAGCCGCCCTGCGTCGTGGAACGGCGGATCTTCTCGATGATCGCCGGCGTCAACTGGTCCGGCGTAATCGTGCCGCTAATGATCGGATCGGCGCGAAAGCCATCTTCGGTGATCTCGTTGACGTAAGCATTCGGTGTCCAAAGCGACTGCACGCCCAACCGGTCCACATTCGGCAGATACGTCACAGCCTGCGTGACCTTGTACAGACGCGCGAGCCCCTCAGGCGTCCAGATGGAGCCCTTGCGAGCGCGCACTACGACAGTGATGCGGTTCGCGCCGAACAAGTCGTTGCGGTACTTCTGGAACGTCTGGATGTACTCGTGGCCAATCGGCATCTGCTTTTCAAATCCCGCGTCCATACGCAACTGGGCGGCGAACACGGCCATGACCGTGGTGAATGTCCCAATCGCAATCAGGACGACGGCGCGATGACCGAACAGAAGCGTCTCAAGACGACAGACCAAACGATTTAGCACGACAGTTTCCCTTCAGATTGGCACACGATATTCGGCGACAGGAGCCGGTTCCCGCCTGAGACGTTAGAAGTTCCGCGTCGCGAACATGCCGACAAAATTGCGGTCCGCGAAAGGCTGGCCCACAGTCTGGTGCCCACCAAAGAACGCCGTGAAGTTGATCCCGGCCTGCCAAACAGCGGGATTCTGGTTGAACAGGACGTAGACATTGACCGACTTCGCGCCCTGCAGATAGTTGGCCGAGAACGTCGGCGTATAGCCGTACAGCGCGTCGGAGAACGTCACACCGGGCGTCACCTGCCAACCCGGGATGAGGCTGCCGTCGTAAGTCCAGTTGAAATCGACGGTCGCGCCGACCGAACTGGACGTGCCCTGTGCCATGACAATGGGATAGCCGAGATTCGAGCCATAGTTGAGCCACGGCAGATAGCCGGCCGCAGGGACCTGCGTTACGGATTGGCCGCCCACCGTGCGCGTCACACCGCTCGAACTGACGCCCGGATAGTAGATCCACGTCAGCTCTGTCGTCAGCACGGCCATATCCGCGCCGATCAGCTTGAGGAACGGATACTCGCTGCGCGTGAGGCTGAGAATGCCGTTGATGTCGTACTGGATCTTCTTCTCGTCGGCCCATTGCTGGCAATCGACGCCGGTCACGCCGTTGGTATTCGAGTCGAGCGGTCCGCCGGCGCCGAAACAGCTTGAAAGCGCAACGGCATCGTGCGGACGATACGAGAGTTCAGTGCCGATTGCCCATTCCCCGAGTCCAAAGTTCGCACTGACACCGAAAAGCTGGCGGTTCTGGAGGTAGGAGAACTGCGCGGTCCCATTGGGCAGCGCCGATACTACCGGTGACTTGTCGGTATAGTTTTCGTAGTAGAACGCAAAGTTCGCGTCGATCGTTCGCGGCCGGTAGTTGAACTTCACGCCGAATTGCGGCCGGTATTTTGCAGGTAACTCGGTGGACACCGGAATGCCGATCGTATTGAACGGCGGCCCGGCAAATACCCCATCGACGAGCCCGCCATTGATCGCTGCAATCGTGCCGGCGTTGCCGCTATTGGGCCCCGCGATGGTTCCCGCACTGACGCCCGCGACGTTGACGTTGCCCGTGTTCAGCGTAAGCGGTTCCGCGCCGCGGCCAAAGCTGTTTGTGATCGACCAGTACGTGCCAACAGGCGGATAGCGGTTTCCATTCCATTGAAACTGATAGTAATCCTCAGTACTAAATCCATGAGAAAGATCGGCTGCGAAGCTCAGCATCGGTGCCGGCAGCAGCGCCTGCTTGAGCTGCGTACCGGGAATCAGCAGCTTCTGGATATCGAGCGAGTTGGTCGCATTGATGCCGCCTGCCGCGAACGCACTCTCGCCCCAGTTGATCACCTGGTTGCCGAGCCGCACGTGTGCCGGCCGGTCGCTGATCGCGAAGTCCTTCTCAACCCACAAATCGAGCAGTTGAGTGTCGTACACCGCCTGGGCTTCCGCCGCGCTCGTGAGCGGCGTTCTCGCGGTATCCTTCGCGAGAAAATCGTACATGCCCGTGCCGCGGACCATGAACTTCACGCCCTCGCTCGGCATCGTCAGGAGCAGTTCGCTGGTCGCGCTGACATACGTGCTATAGAGCTGGCCTTTCCGGTAGTTCAGGTTGCCATTGTCGCCAAAACCCCATTGATTCGTGTTTGCCGCTGCACCACAGCCCTCCGCGTTGGGATCGCCGATCAACGAGCAGCTGGGATTTTTCAGGCGTATGCCAGCCCCCGCCGTGAGGTTGGTTACCCACGATCCCTGCATATCGCCCATGCCTGTCGTAAACTCATAGCCGTATGCGCTCGGGTTCGCCGCCCCCAATGCGACGAGCGAAGCGCAAACCGACTTCCCTATCCCCTGTGCCTTCATGGCTATCCTCTTTGTGATTGTCCAGGCGCGGGGCGCGGACCTGCCTAAGCCCGCGCCTCATGCGCAACACCCGGATCAACGCTCGCTGATCGAGCGCAGCGTCTCTGCACTGTAGTAGTCGGACTTGAAGCGGCTGTCGCTCGACTGCGAGTACCAGTGAATATCCTTTCCCGCGCCGATCGGCGACTGGTCGAACACGTAGCGTCCGTCGTTCAGGTCGTACTGCGCAAACGTTTCGAGATCGCATGCGCCGCCCAACTCCCAGACCGGAATCGGGTAACCCTCGCGCACCTTCCAGAGCTTGCCCTGCGCGTCGTAGTCCTCGCCGACGAGAGCAAGCCAGCTGTCTTCGTCGAGATAGAAGACCTTCTTCGACGCGACGTGTCGTGCCGTCGGCTTGACTGTCGCCTCGACGACCCACACGCGATGCATCTCGTAGTGCCGGCTCGCCTCGGTCAGACCATCGGGCTTCGCAATGTCGGCGAGATTCGCGTTGAAGTTGTACATGGCGAAGTCGTTGTACGGCACGATCATTTCGCGCTTGCCGATCAGCTTCCAGTCGAACCGGTCGATGAAGCCGTTGAACATGTTCGCGTCGTCGACCGTGTACTGGTTCTCGTAGCCGATCTGCGGTGCGTCGTGTGTGTAAGCGGGCATGCGACGCACGCGGCGCTGGCCGGGGAAGTAGTAGAACGTTTCAGAGTCCTTATCGTAATACTGGCGTTGCATGCCGCCCTGTCCGGCCATCGCGGCTGGCGAGTTATAGCCGAAGTAGCCTGCGAGGCTAAGCTGGTCGACTTCGTTCGGCGTGTTCTTTCCAGGCTTGCCCGATGGGATATAGAGGCTCTGCGGCCCCATCGTCATGATCCAGTCGTCGCTGCCGGGGCGCGGCGACACGGCCGTCGTCGTCGAAGGCCACTCGATACCAACGCCGCGATAACGGTACTCGAAATTCAGAATGGCCTCGGCGCCGCTTTGCGGCTTCGGAAAGGCGACACCCGGGAAATACGCCGACTGAAGCATCGTGCCGCCTGCGTCGAGCTTCGCGGCGGTCAGGTTCTCGCGTGAGTTCTGCTCGGCGCCGTCGGGAAGCTGGCACTCGCGATGCGCCGGATAGACGTCCATCCGGTATCCCTTGCGTTGCTTGATCAGCTGGATCTGGCCGGCCGAGAGGTGATCGGCATACTTGTCGACATTCGAGGCGTCGATCGAATAAAGGGGTTTCTCTTCGCGATGCTTCCAGAAGTCGCCGCGGTATTTGCCGTATGCCCAGCCCGCTTCGGGCGTGCCGCGCCCCGCAAACGCCGGGACAATGCCGTCACTGCTTGCCGCAGGATTGGCGCCCTCCGGCGTCAGGTTGTCCGCGGAAGCCGCCAGGCAGACAACCGAAACGGTGGCTGCGACGATACATGCGGCTCCCATGCTCCGCTTCTTCATCATCCCTCTCCCTTTAGTTTGGGCAGATGCGCCGTGCAGACGCGTCCGCGGTATCGGTTGGTCCGGCGCGAGAACCGGTGCGCGTCGCTCCAAGGTTCGACGGCTGTGGGTCGTGCCTGCCGGATCGGCATGACTTCAGTTAGTCCGGCGGCACGCGAGACACTCAAGCGGAACCGACTTTAACGGACCGTACCTTGTGCGCCTGGCCCGAATCGGCAACTCGCACCCTTGGGGAAAATACGGGTGTGCCAGCTTGCAACCCGCCTTCCGGACGCTTTTTTTCCGTGGTACGGTCCACCGCTACGGGTCTTGCAAGGCGCAGGCGCACCCCGGCGCGCGCTCCAGAACCTGTCCCCGGAATTCAGAAACTCACTTCAAGAGGCCGGAGTAACCGGCACTCCCGGCTTCGAACTTTGCAATGGCTACTCACTATTCCGTGCGGCACTACGCCGACGCCGGCGAACATGCACAGCAGCTCGCCAACATCAAGCAGCAATACTTTCAGATCGAGAAAGGAAAGTTCGGCAGCACTCTCGAACAGTTCGACCTGGACGGCTTGCACCTCTTTTGCGAACAGGTCAACCGGCGCGTCGTGGAATGCGGCCGGGTTTCGGCAGGCATGGTCGGCATAGGCTGGGTTTCGCATTCGTCAATGGCGCCCACGTCGCGCGGCCGCGAAATCACCAATCGCACCATTAGCGCCGCGCGCAGCGACAACGATTGGGTCGTCCACCTTCCTTCGGATGCCACAATGTTCGGCATTACGCTGGCAGAGTCGGAATTCGACGGCCTGGCCGAACATCTTCGGCGTGCAACGCACCGGCGCGACGCGAGCACCCATGTCCCGACGCCATGCGGTGAAACGTCACCGGACGCCGTCCGCAGGCTCCATATGCGTGTGGGTGAACTACGGGCTCACGCCGACCGGCTCGCGTGCCCCGCCACGCGCTATGCATTCCGGAAAGTGCTGCTCGACGACGTGATCCTGGCGATGGAGGAACTCGCGCCCGCGCCGCGTGAGGACCTGACCCGGCTCACCTACAGCGAGATCGTGCGGCGCAGCCAGGACTACGTCATGCGCCACGCCGGCAGCCCCGTGACGGTTCTCGACCTTTGCACCGAGTTGCGTGTGAGCCGCCGCACCCTGCAAACGTGCTTTAGGCAGATCACCGGCGAGTCGCCTGCCGACTATCTGCGCGCGGTGAGGCTGTGCGGCGTGCGCAAGATGCTGCGCGAGGAGCACGCCGCGCAAATGAGCATAGCGAGCATCGCCGCGCGCCATGGCTTCGTCCATCTCGGCAAATTCGCCAACAACTACCGCCGCCTGTTCGGCGAACTGCCCTCGCAAACGCTGCGCTTCGGCGCTCGCGCCTGAACACAGCGGCGCAAACGCACCGTCCTCGCACCGCTACTCGCACCGAAAACCGCGCGGCACTCGCGCGGCTTTTTGCCATACCCTCGCCACACCAGGGCAAGCCCTCATCCACGATCTGCCGATTCGAGCCATCGAGTCCGCTCGCGCCGTATTACAGTCCGCTCCGAATCGAGATTCGATCGAGGAGTGAACATGACCATCAGGAAGCGCGCTGCGGCTACCGCGGCGTTTCTGGCATTCGCGTGCGCCGCAACGGCCGCTGAAAAGCCGGAAGAATTGACCATTCAAAAGATGC
This sequence comes from Paraburkholderia sp. J11-2, assembly GCF_905220185.1. NCBI lineage: Bacteria > Pseudomonadati > Pseudomonadota > Betaproteobacteria > Burkholderiales > Burkholderiaceae > Paraburkholderia > Paraburkholderia sp. J11-2. The sequence continues at coordinate 241,997 of NZ_CAJMYY010000009.1, forward strand.
CGGCATGGCATCCCCACGAGATTTTTGTCGTCGATCCCTCCGGTGACGCCGCCACCGACGGCCGGATCTACCTGTACGACGCAGACGCGCGCAAAGAGCTTGGCCAGATCGACGCGGGCTTTCTGCCGGGCTTCGTCGTCTCGCCCGACCACGAGACGAGTGTCGTCGCGACGACGTATTTCTCGCGCGGCTCGCATGGCACGCGCACCGACGTCATGGAGTTCACCGATAACAGCACGCTCGAGCATGCCGGTGAAACGATCATCCCGCCGAAGCACGCCCAGTCTGTTCCGTCGGCCTGGAACACGACTTTCAGTTCCGATGGAAAGCACATCTACGTTTCGAATCTCACGCCATCCGCGTCAGTCAGCGTAGTCGACGCGCGCTCGCGCAAGCTGGGAGGCGAGATCGACATGGCCGCGTGCGTGCTGGCCTTGCCAAGCGGACCGAGCAAGTTCACGGCGCTGTGCGAAAGCGGCAAGGCACTGACCGTCACGCTCGACGCCAACGGCAAGGAAAGCCACCGCGTCATGTCAGAGCCGCTCATCGACGTCGAGCGGGATCCGGCGTTTGCGAACGCCTCGCCGTGGCAAGGCAGCTATGTTTTCACCACCTTCCACGGCATGGTTCGCACTGCCGATTTCCGTGGCGAGAAGGCGGCATTCAGTACGCCATGGCCACTCGTCACCGACGCGGAACGCGCTTCCGGCTGGCGGCCAGGTGGCCTCCAGCCGACTGCCGTCCACGACAGGACACATCGTCTCTACGTCGCCATGCATCAGGGCGCAGATGGCTCACACAAGGAGCCCGCAAGCGAGATCTGGGTGTTCGATCTGAACACCCACAAGCGCATCGCACGATGGAGCCTCGCAGATCAGAAGATTCCCCCACTCGTTGCGTCGATTCAGGTCAGCCAGGACGACCGTCCGCTGCTCTTTGGCCTCACGCTGACGGGCGATCTGGTGGTGCTGGACGCGCAGACCGGCAAACTCCGCTACATCACGCAGCACGTGGCGCGTACGCCGACGCTGCTCGTGAACCCCTGAGGCCGCCATGCAGATCGACCCCGTCCTCGCTAGCGCCGCGCAATCGGGCGCGGCCATCATCGTCCTGCTGGACGCGCTGGCCAAATGGAGACGCCCCGCCGCGTTCCGCAACGCACTCGCGGCATGGCAGATCGTGCCCGAGGCGCTCGTCCGGCCGGGCGCCATCGCGATAGCGGCAGCCGAAACGCTCGGCGCGCTCGCGCTACTCTGCAGGCAAGCGCGACTCGAGGGCGCGACGCTGCTCATCGTCCTGTTCGCGCTCTTCGCGGCGGGTCTCGTAGTCAACATCCTGCGCGGCCATACTGACATAGACTGCGGCTGCTCCGGCCTGGCTTCCGTCGCGCCGGGCGGACTCGACACCATCCCGCGCGGCATTGGCTGGTGGCACGTCGCACGGCTCGGGTTTCTCGCCGCACTCACGGCTACCGCGTACCTGGAGCGCACGGCGCGTCCCGCCGTCTCGTTCGACTATCTCACTCTTTTATTCGCTGTCCTCTCGATCGTCTGTGCACTGCTCACGCTGGACGCACTGATCGCCAATGGCCCGAAGCTTGAACACTTGAGGAATTCATGATGCAAACCGCTCTCGCCGTTTCCACCGCCATGCTGTGGGCAGCCGTTCTTGCTCTCGGCGCGATCTGCCTTGCACTCGTTCGTCAGGTCGGCATCCTGTACGAGCGCATCATGCCGGTCGGCGCGCTGATGATCGACAAGGGCCCCGCGGTCGGCACATTCGCGCCGGTTTTCGAACTGGCCGACATCCACGGTCGCGCGGTCAAGATCGGTGGCCTCGACGCAACTGGCAAAGCCACCCTGCTGTTCTTCCTGTCGCCTACGTGCCCGGTCTGCAAGAAGCTCCTGCCGCTGCTGCCCTCGATTCAGGCAAGCGAAGCGACGCTGGTCAACGTCGTGCTGACAAGCGACGGCGACCTGGCCGACCACAAGCGCTTCGTGCAGAAGCAACAGCTCGAACGCTTTCCGTATGTGCTTTCCCAGGAACTCGGCATGGCTTACCAGATCGGCAAGCTGCCATACGCCGTCCTGCTCGACGAAAGCGGCAAGGTGCGTGCGAAGGGACTCGTCAACACGCGCGAGCACCTCGAAAGCCTGTTCGAAGCGAAGGAACGTGGCGTCGCGTCCCTGCAGCAGTACGTGCACGGTGAACAGCACGCGTGACGGCCACCCTCTCATTCAATCTGACCGGAGATTTCCTGTATGGCGTGGTTTGATTCATGGTTCGAGCATTCGGCGCGCGGCGTGGCGCAGCGCAGCTCCAGGCGCAGCGCGATGGCGCAGCTAGGCAAGGTACTGGTCGGTTCGGCGCTCGTCCCCTTGTTGCCCGTCGATCGCACGGCTTACGCAGCAGACAAGCCGGCCGTCGCAAGCGGTGCGGGGGCGACAGCCCTCGCGCCAGGCGTAGACGACCCCACAAGCTGCGACTACTGGAAGTACTGCGCAATCGACGGCTGGCTCTGCAGCTGCTGCGGCGGCACGTCGAGCAGTTGTCCGCCCGGCACCACGGCGTCGCCGATCACATGGATCGGCACCTGCCGCAATCCACACGACGGCTCCGACTACATCGTTTCGTACAACGACTGCTGCGGCAAAACTTCCTGCGGCCAATGCTTCTGCAACCGCAATGAACGCGAAAAGCCGCTCTACAAGCTTTCTCTCAACAACGACATCAACTGGTGCATGGCGAACAGCAATTCGAACTACCACTGTTCGGTTTCCGTGCTTCTGGGAGCCGCGAAACAATGACAACGAGTGCCCTCAAGTCCCTCGGCACCGCCGCGCTGTTCGCGCTCGGTATGGCATCCGGCATGGTCCGTGCGGAAGCGATCCACTTCCCGGCAGGCAAGGCCACCTTCGACGCCCGCTGCGCCGTCTGTCATCAGGCAGGCGGCAAGGGCCAGGACGGCCTCGCACCGCCGCTCACCGCGTATCCCGGCCACTATGCAGCATCGGCACAAGGCCGGCATCAGCTTCCGGATACGGTCCTGCACGGCATGTATGGGGAAATCCATGTCGCCGATAAGACCTATAACTTCAAGATGCCCAACTTCGACAGCCTGAGCGACGATGAACTCGCCCAGGTGCTGAACTACGTCGTATTCGATCTGAACGCCAGCAGCCACGGCAGTGCGAAACCGTTCACAACGGCGGAAATCAAAGCCGCACGCGCGAAATCGATGGACGCCGGCGCCGTCTACGCGCAACGCACGGCCGTCACGAAAGCGCTGGGCCTGCGATGATGTTCGTGGTTCGGTCGATAGCTTGTTGCCTCGCGATGGTCTCGCTCTGGGCGGGTGCCGCGACCGCGGGCGAGGCAGGCGAGGTAGGCGCGGTCAGCGTCGCGAGCCGTTCGTGGCCCCTCGCCCAGCAGCACTGGATCCAGAACTGCATGGGTTGCCACACGGCCAGCGGAGGCGGCATTACCGGCAAAGTCCCGCCACTTGCGCATTCGCTTGGCTATTTCGAGCGAGTACCCGGCGGGCGCGAGTACGTCATGCGCGTGCCGGGCGCGTCCAATTCCGCACTCTCGGATCAACAGTTGGCCGACGTGCTGAACTGGCTGCTCACGACAATGAACAGCGAGGCGCTTCCACCGGACTTCAAGCCCTATACGGCGGCAGAAGTCGCGCAACATCGCCGCCCGGCGTATGCGGACGTCGCGCCTCGCCGGGCGGCGCTAGTGCGTGAAATGCAGCGGCGTGGCATTCACAACGTCGCGCCCGTTTACTGATCCGGCCGCCGCGCAACCGTGCGGCCTGCCCTTACCTCCGCGCACCGCGCCATTCAGGCCGCGGGTCCGCGCCCTATTGCGAGGCGCAATGCCTCGATATCGAGAACATCGATCACGCGATAGCGGGTTTCGATCCACCGCGCCGCCCGGAACTGCCTCAAGGCCGCCGCAACCGCCTCTCGCGTCACCCCCAGTGCTTCGGCGATATCCGTCTGCCGCACATTGACAGACCGTAGGCCTGCGCTGCGCTCCACCTCGACGACGACAAACTGCGCGACCCGTTGTGGCACCGAGAGACGGAGAGCGCTGTCGAGCCGGTCCGCCGCATGAATCAGTCTTTCGGCGAGTTCGGCGAGCAGGCGGTCGCGCAGGTCGGGCTTGCGGTTCAGCAGGTCCCTGAACTGGCGGTCGGAGATCCACAGCAGCCGCACGGCTCCCACCGCCACGGCATCATGCGTGCGCGGACGGCCCGTGAGCAACGGAATCTCGCCGAACGTCTCCCCCGGCCCGAAAACGGCCGCATTCACCTTGCGCCCGTCTTGATCGAGACGGCTGAAACTGACCTGACCTTCGATGATGACCTGCAGCGAACGATTGTGATCGCCCTGCCGATGGATCGTCTGCCCCGACCGGTAGCGCACTTCCTTGCCCTCGGCGAACAACTCGGCTCGCGTTGCCGCGTCGAGCGTCGCGAACAGCAGATGGGCGCCGCTAAAGGCCTGGACAGTCATCGCTAACCCCAACATTGTGAACTACTTCATATTCTACCCGCCACCCGGCTGATAAATATCTTGCGTGGCAAGCGTGGCACCGCTTCCCGTCAGGGGAAAAACCGGTGCCGATCATTTCACGAGCCAGGCAAATACAGAATGAACGATGGAGACACCACAAGGACGGAGCGCGATGGCGCTGCGCCGGGGGCGTTCCGCCTCGAAATAGCGGACGGCGCAGGATCCGGCTGGCTACGCCCAGGCGAAAGCGTGCTCAAGGCGGCAGTGCGTCAGGGCATCCGCATACCGCACCTCTGCATGACAGGAGAATGCGGTTCGTGCCGCTGCCGCCTCGTGCGCGGGAAGGTCCGGCTCAAACGCGATATTTCCAGCCATGTCGATGCCGAGGCATTGCAAAGGGGCCACCTGCTGGCATGCCAGAGCGAAGCGCAAAGCGACATTGTGCTCGCGGTGCCGGGCCTTTCGCGTGGCATGGACGCAGGCATGCTGATCAACATCGACTGCCAGATCAAATCCGTTGAGGACCTGAATCACGACATCCGGCTGGTTACAGTTGAACTTGGCGAGCCTCTCGCTTACCGCGCGGGGCAATACGCACAGCTTTGCGTACCCGGGCATCCTTCGTTGGCGTCGATGCCGCGTTGCTATTCGTTCAGTTCAGCTCCGCAAGATCAGCCGCAAACCAAGGTGCAATTCCACGTGCGGCGCGTACCGGGCGGTCAGTTCACCGAATGGCTGTTTGCCGACGACCGCATCGGCTATCCACTCACCATGACAGGCCCGCTTGGCGATTTTGGCTTTCGAAACGATGGCCGCGCGGTCGTGTGCGTGGCGGGCGGCAGCGGACTCGCGCCTATCAAGGCCCTGCTCGAACACATGAGCCAATTGCCGGGTACGCCAGACACGACGCTCTTCTTCGCCGCCCGTAGCCAGCGCGACCTGTACTGCATGGACGAGCTGGAACGCCTGCAACGGGAGTGGCCCGCCCCCGGGCGCCTGCTCGTGCTCCCCGTCCTCTCCAGCGAAGCCTCCGATTCAGGCTGGGAGGGCTTACGGGGATTCTGCACCGACCATCTCGAACGCTTTTGCAGTCTGGCGGAGACCAGCTTCTACCTGTGCGGGCCGCCACCGATGATCGACGCAACACTGGAAAAGCTGCATGGACAAACGCCGCCGCATTGCATCCACTACGACCGCTTCTTCGACCGCAGCCATCTCGCCGAAGCCACCGCCTGATCCCCATCGCCAGAGCCAATCATCATGATGAAGAAAACCCTTATCGTCAGCCTGCTGCTGTCCCTCGCTGTGCACGCCCACGCTGCCAGCGCCCCGATTCACCTCACCATTGGCGGCGCGGTCAAGAACTCGTCGCGCATGAACATCACGCCCGAGCGCTCGCGCATCGACGTCCTCGTCGAAGGCGCGGGCGTCATCACGGCGCAGGGCAGGACCGTCCGTTTCTACGCACTCTGCAACGTGGTTGACACGCTGGACGGCACGAAACAGGTCGAGGGCACCGGCGACTGCGAGCTGAAGTCGACCGGCGGCGGCGTCGCCTATCTCCACTACAAGGGGGACGCCGAACACGCCGATCGCGGTCAGATTGCCATCGAAAGCGGCACGGGCGACTTCGCCGGCATCTCGGGCAATGTGGCAGTCGAGGCCAGCGTCAATCCGACCAAGGTGGGCAAGGCGGTCTTCCTTATGGAAGACCAGCGCGACAGCGCCCGCCAACCGTGAGCGAGGAGAACGAGCATGAATGTCGCGATCGTGTTTGGCTTGATGTTTTTCCTGCTCGCGCTGGATCTGTCGACGGGGCAATTCCGCAACCCGCAAGCGTCGAGCAAGCGTGAACTCAGCATCAACGTGTTGAGCCAGATCCTGACGTTTTCGGTTCGGGCGTTGCTGCTCGCCGCGCTCGCCTGGCCGATTGCCCACATTCTTCCGCAATGGAAGGGCGCACTGGCTCATGCCCCGGTGTGGTCGATGTTCCTCGTCATCCTCGTCATCGACGACTACCTGAATTACTGGCTGCATCGCATGGCGCATCAGTGGCCGCTCCTGTGGCGCCTGCACAAGCCTCATCACACGCCGACCTACCTGAATGTCCTGATGGCAGGACGGGAAAATACGTTCTACTACTTTCTCGTACCGGCCTTGTGGATGGCGCCCGTATTGATCTATCTCGGCGCCGGCACCGCTTCCGCGATTGTCTTCGGTTTCAAGGGCGTCGTGACGCTCCTTCAGCATACGGGCTATCGCTGGGACCTTTGGGTCCGGCGAAATCGCGGCGGCCGTCTGCTGCTCGATATCGTGGAAAAAGTCGTGGTGCTGCAGGACTTTCACCACGCGCATCATGGCATTGGCCGTTACGGCAATGCGTCCGCGAACTACGGCAATATCCTCTGCGTCTGGGATGTGCTGCACGGCACGACCCGTCAGCGGCAACCGCAGCGACAGGACGCCTACGGCGTGCCCGCAGGCATGCCCGTGGAACCCGGCATGGTGCAACTGTTCTGGCCGCTTCTGCGTGACGGGCGTCCGGGTGTGAAGCAAGCGGCGACCTTGACCCAGAGTTCGGAAGCGCAACTGGCTGCCGCAGATGCCGTGATTGTCACGGCCAGTGGCATCGCCATTGCCGTCACAAACTAGAAAAGGAGGCTTGCCGGTCGAATCGTCAAGGTTTCGCCGGCAGTCCAACTTCATGACCGGCGTGACGGCGGCGACGAGCACAGCCGGCGACAAGTGATGTTTGCTGGTTCGGCTTGAGCCGTGCTCGTTGCACGAGCAACGATAAAGCCGCTTCAGACTCCCATCTGAAGCGGCTTTATCGTTTGCCGATATCCGGCTCACCCTGCGTTTCCCATACCCGCCAATCTTACGCAACGCGCATTACCGGCCCTCTGCGTTCTGGGGGGAATACACACCACGACCCGTCATCGTGCCGGAAGAACAAAATAGAAAGAACACCTGACGAATTCGCAGCTTCGACGCGTACATAACGCCACGCGCGTCGGCGGCAATATCCGAAACCAGTGACCCGTGGCCGCCTTTCCGGGCTCGTACCAATCCACTTCTCAACGAGCCGGCGCAGCGATCGTTCCGCGGTTTTCATCGATATCTCCAATGCCATCTGTGCGCAGCATGCTGACCGGGGATCGAGAGGCCCTTCCTGAAACAAGGCAGTTGCGCAGTACCTTCACAAAGTGCGCCCAAACCGGGCTACTCCGGGTATCAAAGATAACGCCTGTCGAAGCTAACCCTCCCCCCCAAAAAGCGTGGGTATCTCGCGCGTCACTACTGCGTGCCATGCCTGCGGGGAGCGCCCTTATGCGATCAGCACTCGTTGCCACAAAGCGCCCGGCCTCGAGTGCGGCGAGGCACGCTCGGACTTTTGTGCCGCCCGAGTGCAACACCCAGGCCGTGGCAGATCCTGGCGTAACCGGAATGGATGCCGACAGCGCTGCTCAACTCGCTGCCGCGCCCAAAAGATCCGCTTCCAACATGGCGAGGCCTATCACCCCCAATGCTGGGGGGGAGACCGCGTCCGTCACTTGCCTACGCTTGATCATCCGAGGCAACGAGATCGCCACGGACCGCAACCCCTTAACCTCTTCGTCAAAGCGATGGATGCAATGCTCCTATCGAACGCATTGTTGAACCCGGGCTCGGTCGCCGTGGTCGGCGCGTCCGACGACCCTGCCCGCATAGGCGGCCGCCCAGTCGAATCCATGCGACGGCTCGGATTCACTGGCCGCATCCTTCCGGTCAACCCGCACCGGCATGAAGTGCAGGGACTGCCTGCCTATGCCTCGATCGCCGCGTTGCCGGAAACGCCGGACGCCGCGATCGTCGCCGTACCCGCCCCGCAGGCGCTGGATGCTGTGAAAGCACTGGCCGAACGCGGCGTGCGCGTGGCTATCGTGTTCAGCGCGGGCTTTGCGGAAACAGGCGCGCAGGGCCACGCACTGCAAGACGACCTGGCCGCTGCGGCACGCCGCGGCGGCATGCGGCTCCTCGGGCCGAACGCACTCGGCTATGTGAATTTTCACAGCGGTTTTACCGGCAGCTTTCTCTCGACCGATATCGTGGCTGCCGTACGGCCCGGTAACGTCGGCATCGTCAGCCAGTCCGGCGCGTACGGAGGACACCTTCTTGCCGCGGCCGCCGACGCTGGTATTGGCGTGTCCAGCGTGTTCATGACGGGCAATGAGGCCGATCTTGCGTTGGCCGACATCATTCAGATGATGGCGGCGGACCCTCAGACGACGGTCATCGCGGTCTACGCGGAAGGCATCCATAACGGCCCGTGCCTGCTCGCCGCGCTGCAGGCCGCGCGTAACGCACGCAAGCCGGTCGTCATGATGAAGGTGGGCCGCAGCGTGCTGGGCAGTGCCGCCGCGCGATCACACACGGCGTCGATCGCCGGAAACGACGCGGTATGCGACGCCGTGCTCGCTGAACTCGGAGTCGTGCGCGCCAGCACCACTGAAGCGCTTCTTGACATCGTGCGCCTTGCCACGCGTGGCGTCTTTCCAGAATGCAATACGCTTGGCGTGGTCACGGTTAGCGGAGGCGCCGGCGTCATCGCTTCGGATGCAGCGGAAGCATTGAAACTGCCCATGCCGGAAATGCCAGCGCAAGCACAAGCCCGCCTGCTCGAGTTATTGCCGATTTGCACGCCTCGAAATCCGGTCGACACGACCGGTCAGTTCGTCAACGACCCGTCCATGATCGAGCCGTTTGTCGACCTCATGCTGAGCGAAGGCGGCTATCAGACGTTGCTCGGGTTCTTCACCTACGCGGGCACCGCGCCCGATGCGTGGCAAGGCCTGCTCGAGCGGTTAAGCCGGGTGCGCTCGCGCCACCCGGACCGCCTCTACGCGCTAATCCTGCGCGGGCCGCGCGAAACGCTGAACATCTTCGAAGAACACGGCTTCACCGTCTTCGAAGACCTCAATCGCGCGATCGTGGCCATTGCCGCCATGGGACAGATTGGCCGCGCCTTCGCAATGGACGCCCGCTCATGCGCCCCTGCCCCTGCGCTGGCACCGATCGCGCTGCCGTCCGGCCAACTCAGCGAAGCGCAGGCCAAACGACTGCTCGCCAGCGCGGGTATTGCCAGCGCCCCGGAACGGGCCTGCGCCGATGTCGATACTGCCGTGCGGGCGGCCCGCGAATTCGGCTACCCCGTGGTATTGAAAATCCTGTCGCCGGATATCCTTCACAAGTCCGAGGCAGGCGGCGTATTGCTCGACGTACGCGACGAAAACGCCGTACGCAGCGGCTTCAGCACTCTCCTGCGGCAAGCCCGCAACGCGATGCCGCAGGCCCGGTTGGACGGCGTGCTGGTTGCGCAGCAGATCACGGGCGGTGTGGAATGCATCATGGGCATTCAGCGCGATCCGGTTTTCGGCCCCATCGCGATGTTCGGCCTGGGCGGCATATTCGTCGAGATCCTCCATGACGTCGTGCTCCATCGTTGTCCGTTCGGCGTGGACGTCGCCGAGCGCACGATCCGCTCGATTCGCGGCGCGCCATTGCTGCTTGGCGCTCGCGGCCGGCCAGTTGCCGACATTGCCGCGCTCGCGCGCATGCTCTCGCAACTCTCGGCCTTCGCGGTCGCCGCCGGGCCCCGCCTGCAATCGCTTGATCTCAATCCTGTTTTCGCCATGCCGGAGGGCGGCGGCGCTTTGGCGGCCGACGCGGCAATCGTCGTCGACGAAGCGACACAGTCGTGAGTCCCCCCCGCGTTTGACCATTCATCGGCAGTCCCTGGTCCCTCCCTTAGAAAAGGAACTTCCCGCGCCATGAACGAAAGCCCCCTGCACTTCACCGACCTGTCGCTGCTCGTACACCCGAAATCCATCGCGTTGATTGGCGCATCGGAGCGGCCCGACAGCATCGGTGGCCGCACTTTGGAGAATCTGACCGTCTGGTCCGATTTTCGCGGCGAGCTGCACCTCGTCAATCCGGGCTACGACAACATTCACGGACGGCCCTGCGTTCCCTCCATACGCGATCTCGATCAGGCTCCCGATCTGGCGATCCTGGCGGTGCGGGCCGACGCCGTGCTGGAGACGCTGCGCGATTGTGGCGAGCACGGGGTGAAGTTCGCGATAGTCTTCACATCGGGCTTCGGCGAAACCGGCGAGACCGGGAAAGCGATCGAAGCGCGCATGCGTGAAATCGCGACGAGCACCGGCATGCGGATCTACGGCCCGAACTGCCCCGGCGTGAACAACATGAATGCGCGTCTCGGCCTGTGTTTTTCGCCCGCGTGGCGCATCGACCAGCGGCCCGGTCCGATTGGCGTCGCGACCCAGGGCGGCGGCCTCGGCCGCGCCTTCATCCAGGGCATGGATCGCGGCTTGGGCATCGGTCTCTGGTGCTCCGGCGGCAACGAGGCCGACCTCGAAGTCAGTGACTTTATCTACTACATGGCCGAAGCGCCCGACATCAAGGTCATCGTGACGACTCTCGAGGGCGTGCGTAACGGACCGCGCTTCATGGCAGCCGCGCTGCACGCCGCGCGCCTCGGCAAGCCGATCGTCGCGCTGAAGGTCGGTAAATCGGCGTACGGCGCAAAAGCGGCACAGTCGCATACCGCCGCCATTGCGGGCGTCGCGGCAATCAATAGCGCCGTGTTCCGTGAGTTGGGCATCGTCGAGGTTGACGACATCGACGAATTGATCGACATCGCTTCGTTGCTGTCCCGCGCCCGACCCACTGGCCGCGAGCAGGTCGCCGTGTATAGCTTCTCCGGCGGCACCGCCGCACTCGCATCCGATATGGTCGGGCTGGCCGGCCTGCCGCTCGCGGCGTTCGCCGCGCAAACGCTGCAAAAGCTTCGTGACGCCCTCCCTGGCTACGCCGCGATCGACAACCCGGTCGATGTCACCGCGGAAGTGCTCGTCAATGCCGAAGTGAGCTACGCCACCTTGAAAGCGACGGCGAGCGATCCGAACACGGACATCGTGCTCGTGCCGATTCCCGTCGAATATGGAAAGACCACGGCGCTACTCGGCGAAAGCCTCGTCAAAGTGCAGCGCGAGGTGAGCACGCCGATCGTCCCCGTGTGGATGAGCGACCGTACCGGCGCAGGACATCGCACGATCATTGAAGGCGGGTTGATGCCGATGCGTGCCGTCGGCAGCGCCGTGCTGGCCGTCAAGCGGTTCATCGAATACGGGCGCTGGCGAACCCGCTTCAACAATGCGTGGACCCCACTGGGCGCAACCGCATCACACGCGGCGAGCCTTCATCTTTCTGAAACCGAAACGAAGGCGCTATTGGCAAAAGTGGGCATTCCCGTGCCAGATGGCCGCGTCGCCCGCGCCGCCGATGAGGCGGCACGAATCTGGCGCGACGTCGCAAACGGCAAAGCGGTCATGAAGATCGTCAGCGCTTCCATTACCCATAAGACCGATATGGGCGGCGTGCGGCTCGGCATAGCATCGGAGAGCGAAGCGATGGCTGCGTTCGAGGAAATTCAGGCAAACGGCCTGCGACTATGCGCAGCTCCCGATGTCGAAGGCGTGCTGGTAGAGCCGATGCTGTGCGCGCCGTTCGTGGAAGTGGTGGTGGGGATTCACCAGGATCCGGTATTTGGCCACGTGTGCACGTTCGGACTCGGTGGCGTCAGCATCGAACTTTTCAAGGACGTTAGCAGACGACTGCTTCCGCGCACGGCGCAGTCAGCCCGGCAGATGATCGAGGAGACCCGCTGCCACGCCCTGCTCGACGGCTTTCGCGGCCAGCGCACCTATGACATCGACGCGCTGATCGATGCGCTGCTGAAGCTGAGCGATTTCGTCACGCGCCATGCCGATTCGATTGGCGAACTGGAAATCAATCCGCTCGCTGTGCGACCGCAAGGATGCGGAGTCGTGGCACTCGACGCGGTGCTCTGCTATCGAGAAAGGAAGCCGGGCGACAGCCCGCTGACGCCCGGCTCCATCGATTGACGCGCGCAACGCCTGCAACCGCCTATCGGGTCTCGCGGGCCTTGCCGTTCCAGTAAGGCTCGCGCAGATCCTTCTTCAGGATCTTCCCGGCCCCGGAAAGCGGCAGCGCGTCACGAAACTCCACGGTTTTCGGGCATTTGTAGCTCGCGACGAACTCGCGGCAATGCTCGCGCAGCGCCGCTTCGTCAAGCTTCGCACCGGGCTTGCGCACCACCACGGCGTGGACAGCCTCGCCCCAGTGCTCATGGGGCACGCCAATCACCGCGCACATCGCCACGGCGGGATGACGCGCGATCACATTCTCGATCTCGGCGGAATAGACGTTCTCGCCGCCGGTCACGATCATGTCCTTGATGCGATCGACGATGAACACATAGCCCTGCTCGTTCATGTATCCGCCATCGCCGGTGTGGAACCAGCCGTTGCGCATCGCGCGCGCCGTTTCTTCCGGCTTGTTCCAGTAGCCCGGCGTGATATTAGGACCGCGAACGACAATTTCGCCGACTGTACCGCGCGGCACCTCTCGGCCGTCGCCGTCGACGATCCGAATGGTGACGCCAATCCCGCCGCGCCCAACCGAACGCGAAAGTCCGCTGCGACGCGCAGCCTCGCTGTGATTCTCCGGCGGATTGCTCGACACGACGGGGCACGTCTCGGTCAGGCCGTAGCTGTGCGAAAGCTCGATCCCCGGAAACTGCACAAGCAGCTGTTCGACCATCGCGCCGGCACTGGGCGAAGCGCCGTAGTAGAGCCGGCGCAGGCTGCTCAGGTTGTAATGCGCGAGATCGGGACGCGCGAGCAGCGCCTGAATCATCGTCGGCACCAGCACCGACTCCGTCACGCCCTCCCGTTCGATGGTCGCGAGCAATTCGCCTGCATCGAACGACGGCACCAGCACGTGCGTGCCGCCCGCGAGGAATTGCGTCACGACGCGCCCAAGCCCCGCTACGTGAAAGAGCGGTGCAACGTGCATGACAACACAATTGGGCGGCTGCGGCATCTCCGCCAGACGAGGCACGCAACCGGACCAGAGATTCAGATGCGTCTGCATCACGCCCTTCGGAAAGCCCGTCGTACCGCCGGTGTACATGATGCAGGCGAGATCATTGCCACCGCGCCAGGCGTCCTCGATGGGCGGCGTATTGGCGATCAGTGTCTCGAACGAGAGCATGCCTTCGGGCGCCACACCGTCGCCTGCATAAATCACGAGGGGCGCGTGCTTCGCCTTCGCGCGAATGGCCTCGACATGGGGCAGGAACGCATCGTCGACGAACAGGATGCGCGTATCGCAATCGTCCAGCGAGTAGACGATTTCCGGCACGCTCCAGCGCACGTTGATGGGATTGAGCACACCGCCCCCCCACCAGACACCCATGATGTACTCGACGTACCGGTCCGAATTCGGACCCAGCATGGCAACCCGGTCGCCGTGCGCCATGCCAAGGCCAACCAGAGCGCCCGCCAGGCGCGCGACACGCTCGCCAAATTCACCGTAGCTGCGGCGTCGACCGCGAAACGCAGTGGCAGTGCGGTCCGGATATTGCTGAACCGCGCGATGAAGGCATTGGGTGAGGTACATCGTGATTGTCTCCGTTATCAGTTTCCATATCGGAACGCGCGGCCCAGAAATGGAAGAAGCATCGTGTGCGCCAGTATGGCGGCGGGCGCGGGATCCCCGCCCCCTCGACTCAGGGGGCAGACGGGTCGAGCCCTGCGCATAAGTTCCGTTTCCGCCTTCGCCGAATGCCCCTCACGCACCTGGCGGACCTCCGCGCTGCGCTCGACCTCCCCCTTCTTGACGTCCTGATATTCCCGCTCTCCCCACCCGGCGCTTAAGTGCCGTCCTCGCCGCCCCCCGCGTTGGGGAGTGGCCCGGCGCACGCGGCTAGCGATGATTCGATCACCCCAGCGCCCTGCACAACCAAGGTTCGCTCGACAGCAGGACTCATCACGCATTCAAGACCGCGAGGTAAGCATGACCCGAACGCCAATACCGTATGGCATCACCGGCTATGGTGGCTATGTGCCCCGCCTGCGCATGCAGCGCGCCGCCATCGCCGCCGCTCATCGCTGGATGAGCGGCGCGGCTGGCTCCGCGCCGAAAGGCGAACGCGCCTTCTGCAGCTGGGACGAGGACAGCATCACAATGGCCGTCGAAGCGGCCCGCGACGCGCTCGGCCAACGCACGCGCACGAACATCGAAGCACTGACACTCGCCACGACGCGGCCCGCATTTGCCGACTTGCAAGGTGCGAGCATCGTCGCTGGCGCACTCGAGCTGCCCGCTAGCGTGCGTACGCTTGAAGTCGGCCAATCTCAGCGCGCCGGCGTTTCCGGCCTGCTGAACCATCTGCGCGCGGCGCGAGAGAACGTGCTGTTCGTCGCGAGCGATCATCCCTCGGCGAAGCCTGCCAGTGCACAGGAACTCACGTATGGGGCGGGTGCCGCCGCATTCACGCTAGGCAGCGAAGGGGTGATCGCCGAACTCATCGGCAGCGCGAGCGAAGCCAATCTGTTCGTCGATCATTTCCGCGCCGCCAACGGCAAGCACGACTACTACTGGGAAGAGCGCTGGATCCGCGACGAAGGCTACGCGAAGATCGTCCCGGCCACCGTCAAGGCCGCGCTCGAAAGCGCGGGCGTGCCGGCCGACGCGGTCGCGCACTTTGTATTCGCCGCACCGCTCAAGGGCGTGGGCGCAGCCGTGGCCAAGCGCGCCGGCATTGCCGCGCAGGCCGTCGCGGATCATCTCGACGAGCGCTGCGGCTACGCAGGCGCCGCGCATCCGTGTCTCATGCTCGCCGCCACGCTCGAACGCGCGCAACCGGGCGAGATCATCGCGGTGGCGGGCTTTGGCCAGGGATGCGACGTCCTCATCCTGAAGACGACCGACGCCATCGCATCGTTCAGTTCACGCCGTGGCGTGGCATGGGCCATCGCCGACGCCCAGGTGCATGGCGACTATCTGCGCATGCTCTCGTACGACAACGCCATCGACCTCGAATGGGGCATGCGCGCCGAGAAGCAGGTGAAGACTGCGTTCACCGAGCAATACCGCAGCGCGCACCAGCTCGGCGGGTTCGTGGCCGGCAAGTGCCGCTGCTGCGGCACCGTGCAGTTCCCGCAGCTCGCCTATTGCGTGAACGACAGGTGTCTCGCTCCCGCATTGCAATTTGCGCCCACCGCGCTCTACGACGAGGACGCGCAGGTGCTGACCATGACCGCCGACTGGCTCTCGTACCACCCAGCCCCCCCGCTCTATGTGGGCTTCGTGCAGTTCGATAACGGTGCGCGCGTGCTCATGGAAGTCACCGACGTCGGCACGGAAGGTCTCGATGTCGGTACGCCGCTGCGCATGGTGTTCCGCATCAAGGACATCGACAAGACGCGCAATTATCCGCGCTATTTCTGGAAAGCCACGCCGCTCGCGGCATAACGGAGGCGACAACCATGGCAAACGGTATCAAGGACAAGGTCGCCATCATCGGCATGGGCTGCTCGCGGTTCGGCGAGCGCTGGGACGCGGGCACACACGACCTGCTGGCCGAGGCGTTCAACGAAGCGCTCGCCGATGCGGGCATCGCACGCAACGAGATCGGCGCCGCGTGGTACGGCTCGTGCCTCGACGCGGTGAACGTCGGCAACTCGGCCATTCCGGCCTCGCTCGCGCTGCGCCTGGACGGCATTCCGTTCAGCCGCATGGAGAACATGTGCGCGACCGGCACCGAAGCGTTGCGAGGCGCGGCTTATGCGGTCGCTTCGGGCGCGGTGGATATCGCGCTCGCGATCGGCGCGGAAAAGCTCAAGGACACCGGTTACGGCGGCCTGCCGCCGACGTACAAGGGGACCATGAACGATTTGTGGCTGCCTCTCGGCTCCGCGCCCGCGGGCTTCGCGCAGCTCGCCGACGGCTATCGCACCCGCCACGGTATCGCGAAAGACGAACTCAAGCGCGCGCTTGCCCGCGTGTCGTGGAAGAGCCACCAGAACGGCGTGCTAAGCCCCAAGGCTCACCTGCGCAAAGCGGTGACGATGGAGCAGATCCTCGGCGCGCCGATCATCGCCGAACCGCTCGGCCTGTTCGACTGCTGCGGCGTGAGCGACGGCGCGGCGGCGGCCATTGTCACGACGCCGGAGATCGCGCGCGCGCTCGGCCGCAAGGACATGGTGACGATCAAGGCGATCCAGTTGAGCGTCAGCTCGGGCATCGAATCGACGACCAATGTGTGGGATGGCAGCCACGTTCGCAACACGCGCAATGCGGCGCAACGCGCCTATTCGGAGGCCGGCATCACGAACCCGCGCGAGCAGCTCGACTTGATCGAAGTTCACGACTGCTTCTCCATTACCGAACTCGTGACGATGGAAGACCTCTTCATCTCCGAAGCGGGTCGCGCCGTGCACGACGTGCTCGACGGCTTCTACGACCGCGACGGCGGCGTGCCGTGCCAGATCGACGGCGGCCTCAAGTGCTTCGGCCACCCCATCGCCGCCTCGGGTCTGCGTATGGCCTACGAAATCTACAATCAGTTGCAGGATCGCGCTGGCGAGCGCCAGCTCAAGAACCCGGCCATCGGACTCACGCACAACCTGGGCGGTGTCCCCTACCAGGGAATCGCCGCTATCAGCGTGCTGGGTCTTCACCACTAAAGGCGGATCTTCAGGATTCCGATTCAAGGAGGAGTACACAATGGGTTTGCTCGAAGGAAAGGTTGTCATCGTGACCGGCGCGGGCGCCGGAGTCGGCAAGGGTATTGCCTGCGAGGCCGCACGACAGGGCGCGCGCGTGGTCGTGAACGATCTCGGTGTGAATATCGACGGCTCCGGCGGCAGCGCCGGCCCCGCGCAACAGACCGTCGACGAGATCCGCGCAGCGGGTGGCGAGGCTACGGCCAATACCGATAGCGTGGCGGAATGGGACTCGGCCCAGAAGATCGTCCAGCAGGCGCTCGATACCTTCGGCCGCGTCGACGCCGTGGTCAACAACGCGGGCAATCTGCGCGACACCGTCTTCCACCGCATGACCGAAGAAGAGTTCGATGCCGTGGTCCGCGTCCACCTGAAGGGCTCCTGGAACATGTCGCGCGCCGCCGCACCGCACTTCAAGGCGCAGGAAAGCGGCGCCTTCGTGCACATGACCTCGACCTCGGGGCTGATCGGCAACTTCGGCCAGGCGAACTATGCCGCCGCCAAGATGGGCATCGTGGGGCTGTCCAAGTCCATTGCCATCGACATGCAACGCTTCAACGTGCGCTCGAATTGCATTGCGCCGTTCGCGTTCACGCGCATGGTGGGCAGCGTGCCGACCGAATCGGAAGAAGCGAAAGAGCGCATGAAGGTCTATATGACGATGGAGTCCGGCAAGATCGCCCCGTTCACGCTCGCCCTCCTCACCGACAACGCGAAGCACGTCAACGGCCAGATCTTCGGTGTGCGCAACAACGAGATCTACCTCTTCTCGCAGCCGCGTCCCATCCGCACCGCGCACACGGCGCAAGGCTGGACCGTGGAGTCGTGCGTGGAGCGCGCGATTCCGATGTTCGAGAAGTCGTTCTTCCCGCTCGAACTCTCGCGCGACGTCTTCGCCTGGGACCCGGTCTGACCGCAACCCTGCCGCGCCCAGCCAGCACGAAAAGGAACAGTACACATGGATTTCCAGCCTGATCGAAACCTCGAGGCCTTTCGGCAGAACGTGCGCGCCTTCCTGCGCGAGCGTCTGCCAGCGGACCTCGTCCGCCCGCTGCGCACCGGCACGCGCTCGGCGCGCGAGGACGTGACGCGCTGGCAGCGCATCCTCAACGAACAGGGTTGGGGCACGCCCTCGTGGCCAGCCGAACATGGCGGCCCGGGCTGGAGCGTGCAGGAGCGGCTCGCGTTCGACGAAGAGTGCATGAACGCGGGCGCCCCCACCCAGGACGGCGGCGCGCAGAAGCTGCTCGGCCCTGTGCTCAACGCATTTGGCACGCCGGAGCAGAAGGCGGCGCATCTGCCGTTGCTGCTGAACGGCGAGCGTCAATGGTGTCAGGGCTTTTCCGAGCCGGGCTCGGGTTCGGACCTCGCCTCGCTGCGCACGCGCGCCGATCGCGACGGCGACCACTACGTCGTCAACGGGCAGAAGATCTGGACGAGCTACGCGCATCGGGCCGACTGGATCTTCCTGCTGGTGCGCACCGATCAGGAAGCGAAGAAACAAGCCGGCATCAGCTTCCTGCTGGTTGACATGAAGACGCCCGGCATCACGGTGCGCCCGATCCGCAGCATCGACGACTGCCATCACCTGAACGAAACGTTCTTCGACAACGTGCGCGTGCCCGTGACGAATCGCGTGGGCGCCGAGGGCGAGGGATGGTCGATCACGAAGTTCCTGCTCAACAACGAGCACGCTTCGACGGCCGACCTGCCCGTCCTGCGGCGCTACCTGAAGCAGTTGCGCTCACTGGCGGTCGTCGCCCGGGATGGCGCGCGCCCGCTGATCGAACGCACGAGTTTCGCCCTGCGTCTCGCGCGTTTCGAAGCCGAAACGAACGCCATCGCCATGATGGTGCAGCGCGTGGCGGCACTCGAACAAGATCACAGCCCCGCAGCCCACGCAATGGGCTCGATCCTCAAGGTGCGCGCGACCGAACTGCAGCAGCAAATGAGCACGTTCGTGGTTGAGTCGCTCGGCGATCACGGCGCAGTCGCCTACCCGGGTCCACAGGAACGCGACGCCGCAGCGCTGCCGATGCAGGAGCTTGGCCGCGGCCTCGCAAACGAGATGTTCTTCCGCCGTGCTTCCACGATCTAC
Source organism: Paraburkholderia sp. J11-2 (assembly GCF_905220185.1). Classification (NCBI taxonomy): domain Bacteria; kingdom Pseudomonadati; phylum Pseudomonadota; class Betaproteobacteria; order Burkholderiales; family Burkholderiaceae; genus Paraburkholderia; species Paraburkholderia sp. J11-2. The sequence goes on from NZ_CAJMYY010000009.1 coordinate 261,274, forward strand.
GGCGGCACGAGCGAGGTCCAGCGCACCATCGTCGCGCGTTCGCTGTTTCAGTTCTGAGCGCCGACAGTCATATCGAAATCGAAGGAACCGACATGAAGACGTATCAAACGATCGCCGACCTTCAGCCGCTAGTCGGCGAAGTGATCGGCACGAGCGAGTGGACAACGATCGACCAGGCGCGCATCAATCTGTTCGCCGATGCCACCGGCGATCACCAGTGGATTCACGTGGACCCCGAGCGCGCGAAAGCCGGCCCGTTCGGCGGCGCGATCGCGCATGGCTTTCTCACGCTGAGCCTGCTGCCTGTGTTTTCCTCGACGGCGTATCGCATCGAGCAAAGCCGCATGGGCGTGAACTACGGCCTCGACAAAGTGCGCTTCCCCGCCCCGGTGCCAGTGGGCAGCCTCGTGCGTGCGCACTTCCGCTTGTTGTCCTGGGAGCCCCTCGACAACGGCGGCGCGCAGATAAAAGTCGAAATGACGGTGGAGCGCGAAGGCTCGGCCAAACCAGTCTGTATCGCCGAATCGATTTTACGGCGCTTTCCCTGAGATCCAGGGCAACGCGCAACGGCCTGGCGGCCGCAATCTAATCCAACCAGGGAATGGAGGAACGAAGATGGATCTGGGACTGAAAGATCGCGTGGCGATCGTGACGGGCTCCGCCCGCGGCATTGGCGCGGAAACGGCGCGACTGCTGGCCACCGAGGGCATGGCCGTGGTGGTCACCGACCTCGACGCCGACGCGGCACAAGAGAACGCGCGTCATATCGAGGCGAACGGCGGCAAGGCGATCGCGGTGCAATGCGACGTGCGCAGCGAGGAGCAGGTGCGCAAGATGGTCGGCGCCGGTGTCGAGGCGTTTGGCCGGATCGATGTGCTCGTCAACAACGCGGGCCTCGTCAAGGACCGCACGCTGCTCAAGATGGAAGAAGCGGACTTCGACCTCGTTCTCAACGTCACCCTCAAGGGCGCATTCCACTGCTGCCGCGCCGTGCTGCCGCATATGCACGAGCGCGGCTGGGGCCGCATCGTCAACATCAGCTCGCGCGCAATGTTCGGCAACCCGGGTCAGGCGAACTACTCGAGCGCCAAGGCGGGGCTCGTCGGCTTCACGCGCGCGCTCTCGCTGGAACAGGCGCGCAAGGGCGTGACGGTCAACGCCATCGCGCCGGGCTTCATCGAAACGGAATATATCCAGAGCCTGCCCAACTACGACACGATTCGCGAAAGCGCGCTCGCCAAGAATGCCGTGACATTCGCCGGGCAGACCAGCGACATCGCGGGTGCCGTCGCGTTCATGGCGTCCGAGCAGGCTCGTTATATCACCGGCACCACGTTGTTCGTGACCGGAGGCCGTTATGGCTGATCTCGACTGCGATGTCGACGGCCTCGACAGCAGCCAGCAACTGCTGCGCGACAATATCCGCCGCTACCTGAAGCAGCACGTCACGCCGCGCATCGAGCAGGCGGAGCGCGACAAGCGCTTCCCGCACGAGGTGCTCACCGGCCTCGGCGACTTCGGCTATCTCGGCGGCTACTTGAGCGAAGCGGACGGCGGACTCGGCATCGACTATCTGACGTGGGCCGTGATGATGGAAGAAGCCGGCTATTGCTGGCTCTCGCTGCGCATCCTGCTCAACGGCCTCAATATCGTCTCGGGCATCATCAACGCATACGGCACGGAAGACCAGAAAGAGCGCTTCATGCGGCCGTTGCTGCGCAACGAGCGCAAGACCTTCGTGTCGATCTCCGAACCCGACGTCGGCTCGAACGTCGCCGAAATCAAGACCCGCGCCGACAAGCGCGGCGATCGCTATGTGCTCAACGGCAGCAAGCTGTGGATCACCAACGGTCTGTTCGCCGACTTCGGCATCGTCGTCGCGCGCACCTTTAGCGAGCACTGCGACGGCAAGCTGTCGCTCTTCCTCGTCGAGCGCAGCGAGACGACATACGAGGTGAGCCCAGTCGAAACGATGTTCGCACGCAGTACCGGCACCGCTGCGTTCACGTTCGACAACGCCGAGATTCCCGCCGCGAACCTGATTGGTGAAGAAGGCGAAGGGCTGCGTCAGATTCTCATCGGCCTCAATTTCGGACGCCTTAACGTTGCGATGGGCGCAGTTGGCGCAGCGCAAAGCGCGCTCGATCTTTCCATCGAATACGCGAAGCAGCGCAAGCAGTTCCGCCGGGCAATCGGTTCATTCCAGCTGGTGCAAAAGCATATCGTCGACATGAGCGCGAAAACGCTGGCCGCGCGCGCCCTGGGCTATCGCGCCGCGCGCGCGATGCAGAACGGCACCGCGCGCACGGAATGCTCGATTGCGAAGCTGTATGCAACCGAAGCCGCGTTCGATGTCGCGAACCACGCGCTGCAGGTGCACGGCGGCATGGGCTACGCGACCGAGTACCCCATCGAGCGCATCTTCCGCGATACGCGCGGCGGCATGATCCCCGAAGGGACGACCGAAATCCAGACACTCATCATCGGGCGCGAGATCCTCGGCATCTCGGCGCTCACCTAAGGAGAGACAGCATGACTGAAACCAGCGTCCTCGACGATATCGCCAAGGCGTCGATCTACTGGGAAGACCTCACGCCGGGCACGACCTACACCACGTCCTCGCGCACGGTCACGGAAGCCGACGTGGCGGCATTCGCCGCCCTCACCGGCGACTTCAACAAGGTGCACGTGGACGCCGAATATGCCAAAGGCACGATCTTCGGCCAGCGCATCGCACACGGCATGCTCGTCGCTTCGTTCATGGCAGGCCTGACCTCGCGCTCGATCCCCAACCAGTTGATGGAAGGCGCGCTCTTCAGCGTGCTCGAGAACCGCCTGAAGTTCCCGAAGCCGACCTTCATTGGCGACACGCTGCGCGTCGAGATCGAAGTGCTCGAGCAGCGCGAAACGAGCCGGCCGGAACGCGGCATCATCGCCTTCATGCGCCGCGGCATCAACCAGCGCAACGAAGTCGTCGCCGAAATGGCCGCGACGTGCCTGTTCAAGCGACGCCACCCTGCAGCGCAGTGATTGCGGAGACAGACTCATGGTAAAGACTGAAATTGGCTACACCACGACCGACACCATCATGGTCCGGGGCCTCAATCTGTCGACCGAGATCATCGGCAAGTTCGATTTCATCGACATGATCTTTTTCACGACGCTCGGCCGCAAACCCGAGCCGCGCGAGAAGGTCATGGTCAACGCGCTGCTGGTGACTACAGCCGACCACGGCATCACGCCCAGCTCGCTCGCCGGCCGCCTGACTTATATCGGCGCGCCGGAAGCGCTCCAGGGCGCGGTTGCGGCAGGCCTGCTCGGCGCGGGCAGCGTGTTTCTCGGCACGATGCAGAATGCGGCTGAAATGCTGCTCGAAGGCGCGAAGGATCTGCCGGCGGAGGCGAGCGACGAGCAGGTGCGGGAAGCTGCCCGCGCGGTCATTCGTCAGCACAAGGAGCAACGCCGCGCAATTTATGGCGTGGGGCATCCGATCCATATCGACGGCGATCCGCGCGTTCCGACGCTGCGAGAACTGGCCCGCGAGAATGGCTACTACGACGTCCACTGGCGTCTCATGGACGCGATCGGCGACGTGCTCACCCAGGAGCTGAAGAAGCCGCTGCCGCTGAACGCGGTGGGCGCCATCGCGGCCATCGTCGCCGCGATGGGCCTCGATCCGCTGATCGCTCGCGGCCTTTCGCTGGTCGGGCGCTCGGCGGGCCTGCTCGCCCACATCATGGAAGAGAAGAGCGCGCCCATGGCACGCGAAGCCTGGCAGCTCGTGCTGAAAGACGACCCGCGCAACGTCCTGCCCTGATCTCCACTCTCTGGCGCCCCGTCATCTCGCGGGGCGTCATCTTCTCATTCGTGGAAAAAGGATGCTCCCCATGGACACCTCATCTGCTTCCCCTGTTTCAGCCGATCCAGTCGTTTCGCGGCAGCTCATGCATACACGCACGATGAGCTGCAACGGCTATCTCCGCAGCGACGGCCTTCTCGACATCGAAGGCGAGTTGCGCGACATCACCCCCATCGATACCGATCTCCTCTTCAAGCGCGTGCCCAAAGACGAGCCGATACATCACATGCGCATCGTCATGACGCTGGACGCGAAGATGGTGATCCAGAACGTGACGGCGCATATCGTGGTGGGGCCGACCGTGTACTGCATGGACATCGAGTCGGCTTATGCAGGACTGAAAGGCATGCAGATCGGCGCGGGCTTTCGCAAGCAGATCAAGGCGGTCGTTGGCGGGGTGAGTGGCTGCACGCACCTGACCGAGCTGCTGGGCCTGCTCGCGAATACGGCGATGCAGACGCGCTTCGCCGTAGGACGGGTCGAGCGCGATGGGCGCTTGCCCGCCGACGAGTCCGGACCGATGGCCGCGCCCGCGGTCATCAACAGTTGCTATACGAATCGCGCAGATGGCGAGGCGATGAAAGTGCTGTGGCCGTTGCACAGGCGGCCGAAGGCATAGCGCAAACGGTGAAGCGGTCGGCCCGGACTCAGCCGGGCATCCGGCCGCGCTTCAGCTGGAACGATACGGAAACTCGGTCCGCCGGATAGCGCGTATCGGAGATCTCCAGGATGCGGCCGTCCTGGCGGCGGTAGTGCCGAACGAGCCGCAGTCCCGCCGACGCGGGTTCCACCTTCAGCCGCTTCGCGAGCGCGGCGTCGATCAGCACGCCCCTCACGATCTGCCTGATCTCATCGAACGGCTGCCCGCTCTCGCGCTCGATCATCGCGCTCACGAGTTCGCCCGGACGGCTGCGGATTTCGTCGATCAAATGGGCGAATGAAGCATCGACATAGATGTCCGCCCAGGCAACCGGCGCACCCCGCTTTCCTGCCTCGACGCGCAGCCCCGAAAGCCGTATCCATTGACTTCCCGGCGGCGCCTCGAGGGTGCGGGCGAGCGTGCGATCGAGCTTGACCGTCGTGACCGTCTCGATCGAGCGCACTTCGGTCGCCGCGACTCGAATCAGGTCTTCGGGCGTTTCGAACGATTGCGTAAAGGCCGTGCGCGGGCTCGCGCTCTCGACGATCGTGCCGACTGACTTCTTGCGCGAAATGTAGCCGAGATCCTGAAGCATCTTGAGCGACGCCCGCACGGTGTGCCGGCTCACGCCGTGCAGGTCGGCCAGTTCCGGTTCCGTGGGGAGAAGGCCGCCCACCGCATAGCGGCCGGCGGTGATGGCCTTGATGAGCGTCTGCGCGAGTTCGGCGTAACGCGTAACTGGCAGGGATGGGTTGACCGGATTGTTCTTGAGGTTCGCGCTCATGGCCTGCTGCGTTGTCGCTGGGTTATCGCTGCCACAGCGCGCGCGGCGCTGTTCAAGGAGGTACCGATTGTACGCGCAATGCGCGCGCCGCACGCTGGCCGACTGCGCCCAATAAAGGACGCAGCCGGCGCTCGCCTAGCCCGCGAAAAAGCGCTGCTCGGCTTCGGAAGGCAACGGCATGCCGGTCACCTTCGCCTTTTCGAGCACGCTCCAGAAGTACCGATAGGTCGCGCGGTCGTGCAGTTCGCCCTCGTACTGGATCGGCCCCCAGGCGGCATTCTGTGCCGCGACGAGAATCGCGGCGGCGTCTGCCACTTCCTCGAAGTCCGGCCGCATGGCGTTGACGATCGGCTGGATCTGCGCCGGATAAATGCTCCACATGCGCAGGAAGCCGAACTCGTTGCGCGCACGGCCCGCGTCGGCCGCGATCACGGCGGCGTCCTTCAGGTTCAGACAGACGTTGTGCGCGGGCACGATGCCGTTGGCGAGCGCCGCTGCCACCACATCGGCCTTGGCGCGCGCGAGCAGCGCATGCTCGAATTGCCCCGGGCTGCGCATCGCAGCGGCCGGAATGGCACCATGGTGGCCGCTCACGAAATCCATCAGACCGAAATCGAGCACCTCGATATGCGGCAACGCGGCAATCGCAAAGACCTCGCGCAGCGCACCGTGCGTTTCGATCAGTACGTGAACCGGAATGGCGCGATTGGCGCCGCTCTTACGCGCAACCGCCTGAACATGCTCGATCACCTCGGCAACCTGGGCCGCCGCCGTCGCTTTCGGAATCGTGATGTACGCGACGCGCTGCCCTGCCTCACCGACGATGATCTCCACGTCCTGGCGCCACGCGGGGTGTGACGGATCGTGAATGCGGGCGCCGGCGCGACCAAAGCGGTTCAGCTCAGAATTGATCATGCGCGCCACCATCTGCGCGTGCTCGCGCTCCTGGCCCGCGGCGGCGCCGTCCTCGCAGTCACAGGTGATATCGAAAACCGGTCCGTATTCGGACTGCAAGCCGAGCGCTTTGACGATCAGCTTTTCGCTGCCCGCGAAGTGCTCGCAGGCCGGCAACGCGGGAAACGGCTTTTCGCCCGAAAAAAGGGCGTCTTTAGGATGCGTGTGGGCAGTCATCATTGGCTCCATGTTGCGGATTTTTTGGGCATTGCGATCGTGTAGTCGAGATCGAGCACGACGTCGGACGAATGAGCGGGACGGCCCGCGTCGGCATCGGGAAAGACGGTTGCAGCGGTATCCACGTTCTTCGCGCCGATCGTGCGCAGGCGCAGGGCGCCAACGTGTTCGTCGCCGAAGTCGAACTTGCCGGTCACCAGGGTCGAACAAACGAGCGTATCGCCCGCGAACGTCGGATTGACGTGACTGCCCGCGTTAATGGCCAGCATCGTCAGCGCGTTTTCGAGCCCGTCGTACGTGAGTGCCTTGCAGAGCGACATCACATGACCGCCATAGACGAGACGGCGTCCTTCGTTGGCCGATGCAGCACGGGCGTCGAAGTGCGCCTTCGCTGTGTTCTGGTAGAGCCGCGTGGCGATACTGTGATCGCTGTCGTTGACCGCCATCGCGCCCGGATGATCGATACGCTCGCCCACCACGTAGTCGTCCCACAAATCGGAAACTCCCGTGAGCGCAGTGACCTTCGCGACTTCAGGGCCAAAAGGATGGCGCGGCAGGCGCGCGGGCTCCACCGAAGCCGGGAGCGGCGGCACGACAGTTTGCGCGCAATCGGCCTGCGCATCGCGCTTGTGGATCATCACCCAGCGAATCCACGTGAGCACCGCTTCACCGAACTGATTCTTCGCAGTAGAGCGTACGTACACGATCCCGCTCCTGCGGCTCGTGTTCTCTTTCAAACCGATCACCTCGGTTTCCACGGCGAGCGTGTCGCCGGGATAAACCGGCGCGAGAAAGCGCACGTCTGCGTAGCCAAGATTCGCAACCGCGTTGAGCGAGATATCGGGCACCGTCTTGCCGAATGCCGTGTTGAATACCAGCAGGTCTTCCAGGGGCCGCACGTCGAACCCCAAGTGACGCGCGTTCGTCGTAGCCGTGCAGAGTACGGCGCGGCTCCCCGTCAACCCAATGTAGAGACTCCTGTCTCCTTCAGTAAGCGTGCGCGGCGTGGCATGGCACAGCTTCACGCCCACACGGAAATCCTCGAAAAAATGGCCGCTTCGGTTCTTGATCATTCATCCTCCGGTTCATCAGGCCTTTCATGGGCCTGCACTATGTACGGACATATTCACGAAAACGCCGCGAGCCGTCAACCAATTTCGAATATACCGGATTTATCGCTATTTTTCCGCGTTTTTAAGTTCATTTCTGAACTTAACACCCCCCAAATCTCTCGTTCCTCAAGACCAACGCGCTGCTAATATGTCCGTACATAGTTGCGCCTCTGCGCACCTAAGGAACATGGACCGATCTTCAAGGAACCCACCATGCAAAGACTCACCGACGAACGCCGCATGATTCAGGAATCGGCGCGCCAGTTCACGATGGAGCGCGTGCTTCCTCTCGCCAACAAGCTCGACCCCGAAAAGGGCAAGATTCCGCGCGAACTCATCGATGAAATGGCCGAACTCGGTTATTTCGGCATCCTGATTCCCGAGGAATACGGCGGTCTCGGCCTCGGCGCGTACGAATACTGCCTCGTCGCCGAACAGCTCTCGCGCGGCTGGATGAGCGTGGCCAGCCTGATCGCTCGCGGCAATGGCCTGATCGGTGCGCTCAAGAGCCTCAGCCCCGAGAAGAAGGCGGAGTGTCTGCCCCGCATGGCGCGCGGCGAATTCCTCGGCGCTTTCTCGCTTTCCGAACCGAACGCGGGCTCGGACATCGCCAACATTTCGTGCCGCGCCGTGCGTGACGGCGACGACTGGCTGATTACCGGCAGCAAGTACTGGTGTACGTTCGCCGACGAAGCCGACTTCATCCTCGTGATCGCCCGTACCGACCCGGAGGTCGATCCCAAAGCGCGTCACCGCGGGCTCTCTGCCTTTATGGTCGAAAAGCCGAGAGGCGAACTGCCCGCCAACGTCAAGGGCAGTCCGATTCCAAAGATTGGATATCACGGCTGGACCACGTGGGAACTTGCGTTCGACGGCTGCCGGGTTCCCGCGTCGAGCATGGTCGGCGAGGAAGGCAAGGCGTTCTATCTCGCCACGGCCGGTCTCGAAACCGCGCGTGCACACACGGCCGCGCGCTCCATCGGACTCGCTCAAGGAAGTCTGGAGGACTCGATAACGTATGCGCACGACCGCGCGCAGTTCGGCTCCCCCATCGGCCATTTCCAGGCCATCCGCTTCAAGATCGCCGACATGGCCACGCAAATCGAGGCGTCGCGTGCCCTGCTGTATTCGGTGTGCGAACAAATCGACGCTGGCAAGCGCTGCGATACGGAAGCCGCGATGGTGAAGCTGTTCGCCAGCGAGATGTCCGAGCGCGTGACGAGCGAAGGGCTGCAGATTCACGGCGGCGCGGGCTACACGACGCATTTCGCCGCGGAGCGCTACTGGCGTGATGCCCGCCTCACGAAGATCTTCGAGGGGACGTCCGAGATCCAGATGCGCATCATCTCGGACGCCCTGCTCGGCAAGGCCGCCGCGTAGCCAGCTTTAGAGAGACTCAGGAGAAGCCCATGGAGACCTCAACGACCACGCATGCGCGCCCCGGCGGGGCGCTCAGTGGGATACGCGTCATCGATCTCACGCAGATGCTCGCGGGACCGTTCTGCACGCAAATCCTCGCGGATCATGGCGCCGATGTCATCAAGATCGAAGGCCTGAGCGGCGACGGCACACGCGCCAACGGTCCTTACTGCGAAGACGACGCGCTGCGCGATTTCGGCGGCTATTTTCAGAGCGTGAACCGCAACAAGCGCTCGATTGCCGTGGATCTGAAAACGGCTCAAGGGCTCGACGTCGTGCGCAGGTTGATCGCGCAGGCCGATATCGTCGTCGAGAACTTCCGCTCCGGCGTGATGGAGCGGCTCGGGCTGGCGTGGGAAGATCTGCGCGAACTGAACCCCCGGCTCGTCTATGGCGCGGTTCGCGGTTTTGGCGACCCGCGCAGCGGCGAGAGCCCCTATGCCGAGTGGCCCGCCTATGATGTCGTCTCCCAGGCAATGGGCGGCATGATGGGAATCACCGGGCCCGACCGCACGACGCCCATGAAGATCGGCCCCGGCGTGGGCGACACCGTGCCCGCGCTCATGCTCTGCATCGGCTTGCTGGCCGCCGTACTGCGCGCCCGTGAGAGCGGCGAGGGACAGTTTGTCGACGTGGCGATGACCGATTGCGTGCTGGCGATGTGCGAGCGCATCGTCTATCAGACCTCGTATACGGGTGTCGTTCCGACGCCGGAAGGTAACCGTCACCCGCTGCTCTGCCCGTTCGGGCTGTTTCAGGCGCGCGACGGCTGGGTGTCGATCGCGGTCGCGCACGACGGCTTCTGGGAAAAGCTCGCCCATGCAATCGGCCAGCCCGAACTGATCGCCGATGCCCGGTTCGCCACAAACGCCGCGCGCGTGAAGCACACGCAGCAGGTGGTGGAGATCATCGAAGCATTCACTTCGGTGCGCACCAAAGCCGAGCTTGCCGAATGCTTCGGCGGTCGTGTTCCGTTCGGGCCGGTCTACACCTCGGCGGAAATCTTCGACGATCCGCACTACCGCGTGCGCAATATGCTCGTGGATGTCGAACAGCCCGGTTCGGACACCCGGGTCAAGATCGCTGGCGTGCCGATCAAGTTGGGCAGCACGCCCGGCGGCGTCCATCGCCGCGCCCCGATGCTCGGCGAACATACCAGCGAAGTACTGCTTGCGGCCGGCTACGATGCCGGCACCGTTGCCCAGTTGCGCGAGTCGGGCGCGATTCGATGACAACCCCGGCAGGCGCCGCGCCGGCGCCTGCCCTAACGTGTTGCCCCATTCCTGCTCGCAGCAACGCCAACCTGCTTCTTCCCTTCCCTTTCCGCCAACGCCGCATACTTGCCCCGCACCCGCTCCGCTGCATATTCACGGCGCGCAAAAGCAAAACGCGCATGGATATTGTGTATCCATGCGCGTCGAGCCACACGCAATGTCAGAGTGCCGCAGTCAGCTCCGGCACGACCTCGAAGAGGTCCGCCTCGAGGCCGTAGTCGGCCACGCTGAAAATAGGTGCTTCGGGGTCCTTGTTGATCGCCACGATCACCTTGGAGTCCTTCATGCCCGCCAGATGCTGGATGGCCCCTGAGATGCCGCAAGCCACGTACAGTTGCGGCGCGACGATCTTGCCGGTTTGGCCCACCTGCCAGTCATTCGGTGCGAAGCCCGCATCGACGGCGGCGCGCGACGCGCCGAGCGCCGCGCCCAGCTTGTCGGCAAGCGGTGTCAGGACCTCGGCGAAGCGCTCGCTGCTGCCGAGCGCGCGGCCGCCGCTCACTACGATCTGCGCGTCGGCGAGTTCCGGCCGGTCGCTCTTTGCCACGACGCGCTCGACGAACGCGGAGAGTCCGCTATCCGGCACCGCTTCGATCGCGACGATCTCTGCCGCGCCGCCTTGCGCCGCCACGCCGTCGAACGCCGTGCCGCGCACGGTGACCACCTTGACGGCGTCGCTGCTCTGCACGGTCACGATCGCGTTGCCCGCATAGATGGGACGCTCGAACGTGTCGACGCTGATCACGCGCGTAATGTCCGAAACCTGCGCGACATCGAGCAGCGCGGCAACGCGTGGCGCGACGTTCTTGCCGCTGCTCGTGGCCGCAAAGAAAATCGCCCCATACGCAGGCGCGAGCGCGACGACCTGAGCCGCCAGATTTTCCGCGAGGCCTTCGGCGAGTTGCGGCGCATCCGCATGCAGTACGCGCGTCACGCCTTCGATCTGCGCAGCCGCAGCCGCTACCGGCGACGATGCATTGCCCGCCACCATCACGTGAACCTCACCGCCGCACTGACGCGCGGCTGCGACCGTGCTGAGCGTCGCGCTTTTGATCGCGACATGGTCGTGTTCGGCCACGACCAGCACATTGATCCGTTCAGTCATGCCTTTCTCCTCAGATGACCTTTGCTTCGTTCTTGAGCTTCGCGACCAGCGTTGCGACGTCCGGGACCTTCACGCCTGCGCTGCGTCCGGCAGGCTCCGCCGTCTTCAGCGTTTTGAGTCGCGGCGTCACGTCGACCGCGAGTTCCTGCGGCGTCACCGTATCGAGCGGCTTCTTCTTGGCCTTCATGATGTTGGGCAGGGTGGCGTAGCGCGGCTCGTTCAGTCGCAGATCGGTCGTGATCACCGCAGGCAGCGCGAGCTTCAGCGTTTCGAGACCGCCGTCGATCTCACGCGTCACGATGGCATGACCGTCCGCGATTTCAACCTTGCTCGCGAAGGTCGACTGCGCGAGGCCCGCCAGCGCCGCCACCATCTGCCCGGTCTGGTTGCAGTCGTTGTCGATGGCCTGCTTGCCGAGTATCACGAGTTGCGGCTGCTCCTTGTCGATGATCGCCTTCAACAGGCGGGCGACCGCGAGCGGCTGCAGATCTTCGTCGGTCTGAACGAGGATGCCCCGGTCCGCGCCGATCGCCATGGCTGTGCGCAGCGTTTCCTGGCACGCAGCCACGCCGCACGACACGGCGACCACCTCGCTCGCTGCGCCCTTCTCCCTCAGCCGCACCGCCTCCTCGACAGCGATCTCGTCGAACGGATTGATGCTCATCTTCACGTTGGCGAGATCGACACCAGAGCCGTCCGGCTTGACCCGCACCTTCACGTTGAAGTCCACCACGCGTTTTACCGCGACCAATACTTTCATGTCTCTACTCCTATAACCATTATGACCACCGAGTGACGGCACCCGCGCGCCGGTTCAAACCGACTCGGTCTCCGCGCGCAGCGCATCCTGAAGCGCGGCAGCGTTCGCCGCCTCGTGCTGGTCGCTGGTGCCGAACAGAATGTCGGCCACGATGGCGCGCTTGAAGTAATGCCCGACGGCATACTCCTCCGTCATGCCGATGCCGCCATGCAACTGGATGGCCTGACCGCAGACCCACTTCGCCGCGCGTCCAATAAATGCCTTGCCTTGCGCGAGCGTGATCTGCTGCGTCTTGCCCGATTCGCATTCGAGCGCGGCGAGCATCGCGTACAGCATCGAGCGCGACAGTTCCAGTTCCGCCGCCATGTCCGCCATGCGATGCTGGAGCGCCTGGAAGCTCGCAATCGGCACGCCAAACTGCTTGCGCACCTTGAGATATTCCGCCGTGATTTCGATCGCCCGCTCCATCGCGCCGACCAGCTCGGCGCACAACGCCGTGATGCCATGCGACAAGCCAAAACGCAACGCCTCGAGACCGGCGCGTCGTTCTCCCAGCAACGCACTCGCGGGCACGGCAAGCTGCGCGAAGGTCAACTCCGCGGCTTGCGTGCCGTCGTGCAACGGAAGCGTCTGCTGCGCCAGCCCCGCCGAACCGGCAGGCACGAGAAAGAGCGAGATGTCCTCGTCTTCGCGCCCAGCCTCCACCACTCGCGCCGACACGATGAACCAGTCGGCACGCCCTGCGCCGAGCACGAGCGTCTTGGCGCCTTCGATGCGATAGCCGTCCTTGTCCTGCCTCGCCACCGTCTGCACGATGGAGGGATCGCCGCGCGAGGACACTTCGCTGTACGCAAGCGCGACGCGCTCGGAGCCGTCGGCGAGCGCCGGCAAAAGCGCGTCCTTGAGCCCCGGCGTGCCGGCGGCGACGAGCGTCTGGGCCGCAAGCACGGCGCAGCCGAGATAAGGCTCGACCACGAGCGCCCGCCCGAATTGCTGGGCGATCAGCGCCGTATCGAGCACAGTGCCACCAAGGCCGCCATACTCCTCGGGCAATGCGGCGGCGAGCCAGCCGTTGTCGGCGAATGTGCGCCAGTTTTCCGCGCTGCCGCCCTCTGCCGCCTTGACGATGGCGCTGCGTGTTTCGAATGCGTAGGCCTTGTCGACAAAACGGCGCACGCTGTCTTCGAGCATTTGCTGCTCGTCATTCAGATTGAAATTCATCTCGGGCCTATCCCTCAGAACTGAAACATCATCTTCGCGACAATGCCGCGCTGGACTTCGCTTGTGCCGCCATAGATCGTGGTGGCACGACGGAAAAACATTTCGGCCGCGATACTGCGTGCTGCTGACTGAAGCGCGTGAATCGGCTGCGCGCCCGCGCCTTCGCCTCTCGGCCCGGCCCAGGCGACCGCGCCGTAGTCGCCGAGGCACTCGACGAGAAACGCGCTCATCTTCTGCTGCAGTTCCGTGCCGCGCACCTTGAGGATCGACCCGATCGCATGCGCGGCGGGGCTATGGTCTTCCTCGAGTGCGGCCACGCGCTGCACCAGCACCGTGATCGCCTGCAGTTCGGCTTCGAGCGCGGCGAGCCGCAAGGCAACGTCGCCGCGCTCGAACAGCGGCGCACCGTCAAAACGCGTTTCGCGCACGAGCTTGCGCAGCTTGCGCTGGAAGCGCATCAGCGACGGCAGATCGGCCGTCGAGGCATGCTCGTTGTTGAGCAGGAATTTCGTGAGCTTCCATCCATCGCCCTCGGCACCGATCAGGTTGCTCACCGGCACACGGACATTGTCGAAGAACGTTTCGTTCAGGTGGTGGCAGCCGTCGATGCTGATGATCGGCCGCACCGTGATGCCGGGCGTCTTCATGTCGACGAGCAGGAAGCTGATGCCGGCCTGCTTCTTGACGGTCGTATCGGTACGCACGAGCAGAAAAATCCAGTCGGCTTCGTGGCCGTAGCTCGTCCAGATCTTTTGTCCGTTCACGACGTATTCGTCGCCTTCGCGCACGGCCTGTGTGCGTAGCGATGCGAGATCGGAACCGGAGCCCGGTTCGGAAAATCCCTGGCACCAGATCCGCTCGCCGTGAAGAATAGCCTGCACGTGCTCCGCTTTCTGCTCGGGAGTGGCGAAATGATTGAGCACCGGACCGACGAGCCTTTGCGCAAAGGTGTCCTGCGAAGGCGAGCCCGCAGTCGAGCACTCCTCGTCGAATATGAGGCGCTGCGCGACGCTCCAGCCCGTTCCACCGTGCTCTTTCGCCCAATAAGGCGCACCCCAGCCGTGCTGGTTCAGAATGCGCTGCCATTGCGCCAGTTGCGCGCGCGGCGAGCGCACGCCATCGGTGCGGCGCGGCAGGTCCGGCGGCAAATGCTTGCGCAGAAAATCGCGCACCTCGTCGCGAAACGCACTGAGGCCCGGGTCCGATCGAAAGTCCATGCGTAGCTCTCCAGAATGAGAGCAGACGCGGCGCACACGCGTCTGCCAGATTGGACGCATGGTAGGGGAGCATAGGGAAAGACAACGCCCCCCACCGCTGGGGGTTCATAAGGATGCCCAGGTAGGCAACAGCGTTATGGATCGCCACCCCAGGCCGTGAACGACGAAAGGTTTCCATGCATGCAGAACAGGCCTTATGCGTGCGGCAATTTGGCCCCCCGCGTTGGGGGGCAGCGGTTCGCACATTTCGCGTCACCTTACCGGTGTCCAGGCCGATTGGCGCATCTCGCCCGGTCGACGGACGCCAACATATAAGGGCCGCCCGAAAAGTGGCCGGAAAGACAATCAGGAGACGCTATGAAGTTGAAGTCGGTTGCTGCCGCCGCGCTGGCAGTCATGGCAACAGGAGCGCACGCGCAAAGCTCGGTGACGCTGTTCGGCGCACTCGACGCTGGGTTGATGTACCAGAACACATCGGCCGCAACGTTAAGTCCAACCGCCCAAAATACGGGGTCGGTGTTCCGCTACAAGGACGGCGGCATTTATTCGAGTTTCTGGGGCCTGCTCGGGACCGAAGACCTCGGCGGCGGCTATCGCATCAACTTCAAGCTGCAAAGCGCGTTCAATACGGGCACGGGCGCACTCGGGCTTCCCGACACGGCGGGAACCGTAGCGCTGTTCAACCAGATCGCCCGCGTTGGCGTGTCGGGGCCGTTCGGTTCGTTCGACGTCGGCCGGCAAATTGCGCCCATCGCAATTGCCATGGTCGATACCGACGCCCGTGGCGCGCAGTATTTCGGCAGCATCCTGACCGCATGGGCCGGGATGAACTTTCAGGCGGGCTGGTCCGGCGCGAGCACGAACGTGCCCATCGGCGCACTCTTCGACAGCAACGCGCTCATCTACCGCACGCCCCGTTTGCTGGGCGCGCAGCTGGCGCTCGAATATGCGCCCGGCGGAGTGCCTGGCAGCCTGACGGCAGGCTCGCGCGAATCCGCCGTGCTCACGTACCAGAACGGCAGCCTCGATCTCGCAGCGGCCTGGTACGATGCGCACGACACCAACCCGTCGCCGGTTGCACCCGCGGCGCCGACTGGCGTCAACAACAACCAGCAGCTGTATTTCGGGGCGAAATATACGATCAGCAACTTCTTCGTATCGGGGTCTTACAGCAACGGCAAGAGTCCCGCTCACTCGAATCTCGTGGACTACGACCTCTGGTCGCTCGGTGCGGGATATCAATTCACGCCCGCGTTCCTCGTCACGAGCGGCGTGTACTATCTGCGCGACAAGAACAACTCTACGAACAAGTCGATCACGTGGGCGGTCACGGCCGACTACAACGTATCGAAGCGCACCGTCTTTTACGCGGACGTAGGCGGCGTGAACAACATGGGCACGATGCGGGTGCCGGTGACCTACGGTCAACTGGTCGCACCGGGCAAAGGCACGGTGGCGGTTCTGCTCGGCGTGCGGCATACGTTCTGATCATCGGGCCGCATCAAGGTGCGGCCCACAGTTTGGCAAAACAGAACGGGCCTTGCCTGGGAGACCAGGCAAGGCCCGTTTCATTGCGGAGCCCGCGGAATCGTCGAGCCGCAGCGCTCAGGCAACAGTTACTCAGCGCTGCCCGGCAGAGGCGATTGCTTGCGTCGAATCGCCAGCAAAGTCCGCGCAACAGGTGCCGCAATGTGCAAGCGTTCCATCGTTCGCGCCGGATGAACGAGCGCCGCGCCGATCAGGCTGCCCACGACCGACAGCGCGCCGCACAGCGCGAATCCGGCCTCGTAGCCTTGCGCCCCTGGCATGCCCTGCACGAGCCGCCCCATCACCACGGGCGCGATCACGCCTGCAAGCGACGCCACCGAATTGCCGATCGCCAGAATCGCGCCTCGTTGCGGCGCGGGTGTGACTTCCGCCAGCAGTGCCGGGCATAGTCCGTAGGCAATCGGCGTGCAACCGAACGTCAGGATCAGGATCGCAAGGCGCAGCGCGAGCGGCATGTGACCGTCGAGCAGGCTCATGTAACCGAGACCCGCCGCAAGCTGGCAACCGGACGTGTACCAGCCGCGCGCGATCCGCGAGCGCACGCCTCGTGCGATCAGCCGTTGCGCGATGAACGAGAGGCCAAGCGACACCGGCACGGCCGCTGCCATGACGAGCGCGTAGTAGCGTCCCGAAGCGACCGCGTCGTATGACAGACCCTTTTGAAAATAGACGGGCAACCACGTGAAGCCGAGCGCGACGCCCCAATACGATACGAACTGGAGCAACATGCTGCCAAGCACCGTGCGATCGGTGAGCAAGCGGCGATAGGCAACGCGCGCCTGCGGCGCATGCGAGGCACGGTGATCGTCGAGGCGCCCTTCCTTGCCGAAAGCCAGCCATAGCGCCGACCAGATCACGCCTACGCCACAGAGCATGACGAAATTCGCCCGCCAGCCCCAATGCCGCGTCACTAGCGGCACAGCCACACCGGCGGCCAGCAAGCCGATGCTGCCGCCCGCCACGTAGAGCGAAACGGGCAAGATCCGCTTGCTGGGCGGAAACCATTTGTAGACCGCATGCACGGCAACCGGATAGGCGGGCCCCTCCGTGAAGCCGAGCGCAACGCGTGACGCCACGAACACCAGCATCGACGACGAGACGAGCAGCGGCAACTGGAACAGCGACCAGGAAAGCGCGAGAACGAGCGCGATGACACGGGTGGAAACGCGGTTGGCGAGAAAGCCGCCCGCAATGCCGCCCACCGCGAACAACCAGAAGAAACTGCTGCTCACGATGCCGAACTGCAAGGGAGTTATCGCAAGCTCGTTCATGATGGGCACGGCCAGCAAGCCGATGACCACCTTGTCGAAAAAGTTGACCATCAGAAAGGCCAGCATCAGCAGCGCGATGCGCCATGCCTTGAACGGCTCGTATTCCGTGCTCATATCGTCTCCTGTGTGGGACGTCGCGCACGGCGCTTCGCTGCAAGCGCCTCGTGGCGCCGGGCACCGGAAGTCGCCGTGTGAGCGCCCTTTTTATTTCGCGGCGTTGCGGATCATGTCCGCCGCCTTTTCGCCCACCATGATGGCCGGCGCATTCGTGTTGCCGGCCGGCACCGTGGGCATGATTGAAGCATCCACCACACGCAGACCCTCCATGCCGCGTACCCGAAGTTGCGGGTCGACCACGGCCATGTCGTCCACGCCCATCCGGCAAGTGCCAACCGGGTGGAACACGGTCTCAGCTCTCGTTTGAACGAAGGCGCGGATCGCGTCGTCGTTTGTGTTGTCGGCGCCGAAAGCTTCCGTTGCGATCTCGCGTCCGCCCTCGCGGGCAAGCGCCGGCTGCGCGAAGATCCTGCGGATCAGTTTCACGCCGGCAACCAGCCCGTCCATGTCGCGCTCGTCGGACAAGAGGCGCGCGTCGATGACGGGCGCGTCGCGCATGTCGCCTGACCTCAGCCTGACGTGGCCCCGGCTACGGGGCCGCAGTACGCAGGCGTGGCATGAATAGCCGTGCGGCGGCTTCTTCTTGCCTTCGCCCCGGTCGCCCACCATCGCCGCCGTGAAGTGCAGTTGCAGATCGGGCTCGGCAAGATCGGGACGGCTCTTCACAAATGCGCCCGCCTCCGCAATGTTGGAAGCCACCATGCCCGTGCGATCGCGACGATAGCGCAACACTTCGCCAAATATCCGCGCGAAGCCGCGCATCGAGTAGCCGAACAGATCGGTCGAATCGACCTGCTTGTTGATGACGATGTCCGGATGATCGTGCAGGTTTTCGCCCACGCCCGGCAAATCGTGAACGATGTCGATGCCATGACTGCTCAGACAGGAGGCCGGCCCGATACCTGACGCCATCAGCAACTGCGGCGAGTTGTAGGCCCCGCCGCTCACGATCACTTCCCGCCGGGCCCGCAGCGTTTGCTCCACGCCGTCGCGCACGATCGTCACGCCAACTGCCCGACGGCCTTCGACGCAAATGCGCAGCACCTGAGTGTCGGTCAGCACGGCAAGCCCCTTGCGGCCTCCGTTCAAACCGGCATCGCTGGCGTCTCCCCGATGGAGATAGGCGCGTGCGGCATTCCAGCGTTCGCCGTTGTGCTGCGTGACCTGAAAGAGCCCGGCGCCTTCCTGCGTCTCGCCGTTGAAGTCCGGGTTCAGACGCATGCCGGCCTGCTGCGCAGCCTCCAGAAAACGCTCGGAAAACGGGTTCGGGGTGCGCAGATCGCTCACGTGTAGCGGCCCTGTGCCGCCGTGCCACGGATCGTCGTCACGGCCTGCGTACCGCTCGTTGCACTCGCTGCGGCGGAAATACGGCAGGACGTCCTCGTAGCTCCATCCATTGCAACCCAGTTCGGCCCAGTGATCGTAGTCGCGGCGGTGGCCGCGAATGTACACCATGGCGTTGATCGACGACGAACCGCCGAGGCCCCGGCCGCGCGGCTGCCACGAGCGCCGACCTCCCATGGCGCCCTGCGGCTCCGAGTAATACCCGTAATTGCGCAACCCCGGATGGCCCGCCGTCTTCGCGATGCCGATGGGGGTCCAGACGGTGTAGTGGTGATCGTGCGGCCCCGCTTCTAGCAACGCCACCGTCACGCCCTCGTCCCCGGCAAGCCGGCTCGCCACGGCGCATCCCGCCGAACCCGCCCCGACGACGATATAGTCGAACTCGGCCACTGCATACGGGGGAGCTATCTTTTTCCCGTTGTTTATCATTTAGCATTCCATATCGTTATGCTAACACCGTATCCATTTACGGCGCGCGTCACTATGCGGCTCCGACCACCGACTTGAACTCGAGGAATTCCGCAATGCCGTATTCGCCGAACTCGCGCCCGTTGCCCGAACTCTTGTAACCGCCGAACGGCGCACTCAGGTCCATGCGCGCGCCGTTGATCAGCACGGCGCCCGCGCGCAACTCGCTTGCCACGCGCTTCGCACGCGCGGCATCGGCGGACCACACGTAGGCGGCGAGTCCGTAGTCGGTGTCGTTCGCCAAGGCGATGCCGTGCGCCTCGTCCTCGTAGGAAAGCATCACGAGAACGGGACCGAAGATCTCTTCGCGGGCGATCGTCATGTGCGCGTGCACGTCCGCGAATATCGTGGGTTTGACGTAGAAGCCGCGTGCGAGGCCATCGGGTCGCCCCGTGCCGCCCGCGACGAGTCGCGCGCCTTCGTCCACTCCGGTTGCGATCATCTGCTGGACACGTTCGAACTGGGCGCGGTTCGCCATCGGCCCCAGCTTGTTCGCCGCTTCGCGCGGATCGCCCACGCTCAGCGCAGACGCGGTGGCCGCCGCAATGTCGATCGCTGCCGCGTAGTGTTGCCGAGGCACCAGCATGCGCGTGGGCGCAATGCAGGTCTGCCCCGAGTTCATCATGCAGCTCACCACGCCAGCGGAGACAGCAGTCGCGAGGTCGGCGTCGTCGAGAATGAGGTTCGGCGATTTGCCGCCCAGTTCCTGCGCCACACGCTTGACGCTCGGCGCCGCGTTGATGGCGACGGCTACGCCGGCGCGAGTCGAGCCGGTAATCGAAACCATGTCGACGTGGCGATGGCTGGACAACGCAGCGCCCACGCGCTCACCGTCGCCATAGACCATGTTGAACACGCCGCGCGGCACACCGGCCTCGTGCAGAATTTCAGCGAAGAGGTACGCATCGAGCGGCGCGGCTTCTGACGGCTTCAGGACGACCGTACAACCCGCGGCCAGCGCGGGCGCCACCTTGGCCGCGATCTGATTGAGCGGCCAGTTCCAGGGCGTGATCAATGCCGCGACACCCACCGGCTCGCGCACGATCGAGGTCGAGCCTCTGCGGATCTCGAACGGAAAATCCTTGAGCGCGGCGATGGTTGTCGCGATCTGCCCGAGTCCGGCGGGCACGTGCAATTCGCGGCTCAGCCATGACGGCGCGCCCATTTCTTCGGTCACCGCCGCGGCGAGATCCGCCATGCGCGCCTTGTAGCATTGCGCGACGCGTTCCAGCAATGCAAGCCGGGTGTCGCGGCTGGTGCGCGACCATGCGGGAAACGCCGCGCGCGCCGCAGCGACCGCACGCTCGACATCTTCTGGGCCGCCCATTGCGAGCGTACCGACCACGCCTTCCGTGGCGGGATCGACGATATCCACGTACGTCGCGGGCGACGACGGCTCGACCCACGAACCGTCGATGTAAAACTGCTTCAATTGCTTCAATGCCGTCTCCTGTCCATGGGGCCCGGCGCGCTGCCGGTCCGGGTTGGCGCTTTAGCTGCGCTCTGTCGGTGATGCGAGATTCGCCTTGCTGTCGAGCTGGTTCTGATGGTCCTGAACGATGCGCCAGAGCAGCTTGCCGGCAGCCGAGCGCGGCAGCGTCTCGACGAACTCGATCTGGCGCGGCACCTTGTAGGCCGCCATGCAGGTGCGCGCCCACTCCATCAGCGCCTCGGGCGTGAGCGTATCGCGCGCCGCCTCGCGCAGCACCACCAGTGCCTTGACCGTCTCGCCCCGGTGCGCATCGTGTGCCGAGATCACGCACGCTTCCTGCACCGCCGGGTGGCCGTGCAGGCGCGACTCGATCTCCGCCGGCCACACCTTCAGCCCCGACGCGTTGATCATTCGCTTGAGGCGGTCGGTGATGTAGAAGTAACCGTCCTCGTCGTAGTGGCCGATGTCGCCGGTGCGCACGAAGCGCTTGCCCTCGATCTCAACGAACGCCGCCTCGCTCGCGTCGGGCCGCCCCCAATAGCCTTCGAACTGCGTCGGGGTATGCATCACGAGTTCGCCGGGCTGGTTCGGCCCAAGCTCGGCGCCGCCGTCCGGGTCGATCACACGCGCGTCGACGTTGATCTGGGGAATGCCCGCGCACTGCTGGCGCGGCGCCTCTGGCGGGTTCATGTGCGTGCTGCCGCAAGTCTCGGTCATGCCATAGCACTCGATATAGGGCACGCCCAGGCGCTGCTCGATCTGGCGCGCCACGGCCTCCGGCATCGCGGTGGCGCCGCCATACAGGCGCCGCAGCGAGGAAGTGTCGTGCTGCGCCAGTTCCGGACGCCCGAGCAATTCGACGAGCATGGGCGTAACCGCGGCCCAGCAGCCGATGCGGTGGTGCTCGATGAGGCGCGGCACAGCGGAGGCGTCCCAGCGCGCGAGTAGCACCATGGTGCGGCCCTGCACCAACGCCTGGTTGAGCGCGCACATGCCCGCCACGTGGCTCACCGGCAGGGTGATCAGATCGCTGCGATCGGGGTCGTCGGAGAACCACAGCACGCGCTGGCTGACCACGTACGAAAACGCGCGGTGGCTGAGCATCGCGCCTTTGGGCTCGCCCGTGGTGCCCGAGGTGTAGCCGATCACGGCCAGATCCGCGCCGTCGGCCAGCGGCGTGGGCGCGATGCCGGCGGCGAGCGCGCCGGAAAATTCGTGCACTCCGGTTTGCGTGAGGCGCTGGCGCGGCTCGCGCACGAAGGCGGGAATCTCCATGAACGGCACGTCGCGCGGCTCGCCTGCGAACTCGGAACACGCACCGACGATACACCCGGCGAGCGCACCGCTCTCCAGGAGCGGCGTGAGGCGCGGCAGCATATCCTGGGTGGTGATGGCGACGCGCGCACCGGAGTCGGCTGCGTAGTAGGCCACTTCGGCGGCGGTGCTCATGGGATTAGCGGGCACGACGACCGCGCCGCAGCGCAGCACCGCGTAATACGCGATGGCAAAGTGCGGGCAGTTCTGCATGAGCAGCAGCACGCGCTCGCCGCTGCGCACTGAAAGACGCTGCTGCATGTAGCCGGCGAGCTTGAGCACGGCTTCGTGCAGCGTGCGGTAGCTCATCTGCGCGCCGTAGTAATCGATCGCGGTTTTCTCGGGGCAGCGCACGGCGCTGGCAGCCAGGAAGCTGAACAGGTTGGACTCGGGCGCCCGCAGCGTATGGGGCACGCCCTCGGGCCAGTGTGCGTAGTGTCGTGTCAATCGCGCCATGGCGGTGGGTCACAAGGTTGGGCGGGACGGCGTCCCGGTTGTTTGCATCATCGCTGGCCGCCTGCGGCGCTTCACTCCCCGACGCGGGGGGCAAGGGTGGCAGTGCTTATTCATATGTCTCGCCGCACCCGCGGCCAGACGTTACGACGCCTCGTGTGCCTCGGCCTGGCTCGCGCGAAGATCGCGAAAACGCGCCGCCGCGCCACCCCGCCCGCCAACGCCAAGCTTCAGGTAGATGTTCTTCAGATGCCATTTCACCGTTTCGGCCGACACGTTCAGCACCGTGGCGATCTTCTTGTTCGACATGGCCTGCGCGAGCAACGCAAGAATCTCGCGCTCGCGCTCGCTCAAGGCGTCGACGGGCGCGACGGCAGTCGGCACCCGTGGCACGGGCGCAACCGCTGCGCACGTCTGCGCGGCGCGCAAGCGTTCACCGTAAAACGCAAGCACGGGATCGGCTACCGTCTGGTGGGCCAGTGCGGCAAACATGCCAGGCGCGCTTGCCGCGACATCGAGCAGTGTGCGCACGAGGCCAAGCGCATGTCCCTGCCGTAACGCCTGAACGAACGCATTGCCCGCAGCAGGCTCATTGCCCACGCCATGCTGCGCCATCGCCAGTTGGAGCCGAAGCGCCGTGGAAAGGCGGCGGCGTCCGTTCTGCTCCGCGGTGGCAACCAGCGCTTCGAGACGGCCGACGAGACCCGCGTAGTCGCCGGTGTGCAGGCACATTTCCACGCATGCGCGGGCGGCAGCAAAGCGGATTCGCGCCGCCATGTCCGGTCCCGCGCCCGCATAGCGCATTTCAAGCGTGGCGAGGCGTTCCACCACGATATTGGCCCGCTCAGTTTCCACCTGCTCCAGATGTCTGCGCAAACGGAGCACGAGCGCTTCCGCCAGCACGCGGTCAAGGCCGTAGCGCCCGGCATACGATTCGAGACGGTCCAGCCAGGCGCAAGCCTGGGTTCGCCGCCCCGCCGCCCAGTGCGCGTTGGAGAGCACGGTGAACGCGCGCATGACGATTTCGGGCAGCGACACTCGTTCGAGCATGCCGATTCGCGGTTCGAGCAACTGGCACGCCGCCTCGATATCGTTGAGCTCGTAGAGCGTGTCGGCCAGCAGACTGGCCGCCATGCACGCCACGCCCACGTAAGGCGGCCCCTGGCGCTCGGCCTCGTCGAGCACTTCCCGGATGATCTTCTCCGCCTCCTTGACGCGCCCTTCCATCGAGAGGCTCAGCGCCCCC
The DNA here is from genome assembly GCF_905220185.1 of Paraburkholderia sp. J11-2. NCBI lineage: Bacteria > Pseudomonadati > Pseudomonadota > Betaproteobacteria > Burkholderiales > Burkholderiaceae > Paraburkholderia > Paraburkholderia sp. J11-2. The sequence goes on from NZ_CAJMYY010000009.1 coordinate 284,989, forward strand.
ATGCAACGGCCGAGCAGGCTGCTGCGCGGCGCGCCCGCGCGCCGCCCCATGTCGTCGAGCACGGCGCGCGCTTCGTCGTATTCACCGCGTGCCATGTGCAGCCAGGAAAGCACGTTGCCGCGGCCGTTCCACGCGAAGTCGTCGGCGTCGTCCGGTATCGCGCGCAGCTCGGGCAGCATGGCGACGACCGCGTCAGTGTCGTCCTGCTGGAGCGCGAGGCCGGCCCGCAGCAGGCGCAGCGTATAACGCTGCCGCGCGTCGAGCGAACCCGAAGCCGCTTCGAGCTGATCGAGGCTGCGCCCGAGTGCCTGGAAATTGCGCGAATAGAGATGGACGTACGCCATCACGATATGCAGTGCAAAGCGTTTCTGGACTAGTTCGAGCGGCAACATCCGCAGGAGGCCCGATAACTGGTTCAGCTCGCCCTGAGCCAGCAGCGCCTGCGCGCACCGCTCGACCATGCTGGCCGCGGCGGCCGGGTCTCCGGCCTTGACGGCATGGAACACGGCATCGTCGATCTGGCCATGCGCTTCGAACCAGCGCCACGCCACGGCGTGCGCACAACGCAACGCCTCGGCGTCGCGTTCCGCGAGCCGTGTCAGCAACGTTTCGCGCAGCAGCGGATGAATGCGGTACCAGATCTCGCGGTCGTGACTGCCCACCTGCGTGATGAACAGATTGTCGCCTTCCAGCTGCGCGAGCCGCGCGCGGATCTGAGACAGCGCTTCTTCCCGGCCGACGACGCTTGCACAGAGCGGCGCGCTGAAGCGATGGCACACGGCCACGCGAGTCAGCATGTCAAGGTCATCCGCTGCGAGCCGCAACAGCACTTCGCATTCGAAATAGCTGGCGAAGGTACGCGGATCGTGCACTTTCACCACGGGATAATCGCTCCCTTGGCGCGTGCGCAGGTCGACCACGAATAACTGCAGCCCGGCCACCCAGCCGTCGGTCAGCGCATGCAACGAAGCCGCGTCGCGCGGTTCAATCGAGCCGAGCTGCTCGCGCAGATAGCGTTCCGATTCCGCTTCGCTAAAGCGCAGGTCGCGCATGTCGAACTCGCTCACGACGCCTTGCGATCGCAGCCGGTCGAGCGAAAGCGCAAGCGCGCTGCGCGAGCACAGCGCGAGATGCAACTGGGGCGGCGCATAGTCGAGCAGCCATTGGAGCGCTTCGAAAATACGCGGATCGCTGACGTGATGCAGATCGTCGATCATCAGCATGATGTGCCGCTGACGCTTGCCGAGCGCCTGCACGAGCGTGATGACCCAGTGCTCGATCGCCGTATCGTCGCTTCCCTGCGCGACCAGCAATGCAGCGTCTCGCACGACGACAGGGTCGGCCTCCGCGATGCTCGCAAGAAGGCAGTCGAAGAACCTGGCAGGCTCGTTGTCCTCGCTCGAAAGCGACAACCAGCTCACGTCGAAGCCCATCAAGATGAGCGACTTGCGCCACGCAATCATCGTACTGGTCTTGCCGCTGCCAGCCTGCCCCTGGATCACGACGCAACGGTGGCGCCGCGCTTCGAGCAGGCGCGTCATGAGGGCGTCGCGCGACATCATGCGCCGCGTGCCGCGCGGAGGCAGCAGCTTGGTACTGGCGACGGGCCGCACTGCGCGATCGGGCTGCGCCTCGTCGCTCATCGGATAGCCCGTGGCCGGCGCGGCATCCTCTATCGGCACTGCCTGCTCGAACTGCGCGTCCAGAGAAACGTCGTCTCCGAAACCCGCCAAAGGAAGCGCCTCCGCGCCGTACGCATTCATGAACCAGTGAAACGCGCGCGCCCCATGCGTGGCGCGCTGCTTCTCGATGAACGACAGGACTTCGGCGATATGCTCCGGCAAGCCCCCTGCGCAAAGTCCGGACTGCGCGTCGCGCAGGTAGCCCTGCAGTAAACGCAGCCAAGCGCTGCCGTTCGGCGCGAGCTGGACCTGAAAATGCTCGCGGCCGCCAAGCCACTGCTGGACCGCCGGATGATGATGGGACAGGTGATTGTCCGCGACAACGAGCAACCGCTTTCCCGGCTCCAGCCGCGTCTCGAGTTCGCCGAGGAAGCCAAGCCACGACACATGGCGCCGCACGTTGACGTGGGTCCCGCCGCTACCACTCATCAACGCCCTGAGCGCCGTAATCAGCGATGTCGCCAGGTGACGCTGCCAGGCATGAACCGGGCGCGCCACGCCAGGCGCCCGCGCTGGCTCGTCTGCGACGCGAACGTCGACCCTGTCATCCACAGCGAACACGAGTGCGTGCTCCGGCTGTGCGATATAGAGCCCAACAATCGCAACGTTCCGGCCGTACAACTCCAGTAGCCCGTCACCCTGCCGCGCGCTTCCCACTGCAGGCGCAATGCCCGTTGCCCGCCAGTGCCGCGAAACACTCGCCGCGCTCACGCCCAGTTCCGCCGCGAGCTTGCGCGTGCTCCAGGCCTTGTCGCCGTTGCCCGGCGCTTCGGTCGTGAGCGAGACGAGCCGTGCGACGTCGACCTTGACGGGCGGCGCGCCCCGAGGCAGTTCCTCCTTGATCCCGGCGATACGCGAACGCACGTACCGCTCGCGCCAGCGCGCCACCTGCACGCGGCCAATGCCCAGGTCGTGCGCGATAAGCTTGTTCTGCACGCCGTCGGCAGCCATTAGCACGATTCGAGCGCGCTGAGCGAGTTTCGCATTGTCAGTGGTCGAAGCCACGAGCGCAAGGAGTTCATCACGCTCGGCGGAAGATAGAGCGACGGGAGGAGCGACGCGCATGATCGTACGGGAAAAAGTTAGTGTTCAGGATTGCGAAACGCGTGTGGGATCGTTATCCTTACGGCTCCACGACGTTGAAATCCCCGCTGAAGCGGTCCAGCGTGGCCAGCAACGCCGTAAAGCGCGCCGCCTCGCCGTCGAGCCCGATATGCCCTTGCGCGATGGCGTCCGGAAACGTGATCTCCGCCAGAAGGATCCGGTTCAGCGTCGCGCGGGACATGGACACCGTCACATGCGCAGGCATGGCATGCGGCGTTTCCGAATGCGTTAGCGCGCCGTGCTGGAGATTGAGCGCATAGCGTTTGCCCGTATCGGTGAAATGCCACGCGATACGGCTACGCAGGTGCTGGGCCTTGAGACCATCCACGCGTATCGCGAGGTAGTCGAAGAACAGCGTGTCGCTGATCGCGCACACCATGTCGGCGCTGCGCGGATTGACCGCCGCCGTGCTTGCGCGGCCCTCGCGCAGTTCGCGGGCGCCCAGCAGGAACGCGTTGCGCCACGTCGCCGATTCGGCCTGAAAGCCCATCTGCTCGAGCGCCGCCGCGCACAGCTCGCGCGCCTCGCGGTTCCCGGATTCGGCGAAGACCAGGTGATTCATGACCTGCGCGACCCAGCGGTATTCGCCACGCTCGAAGTCGCGATGCGCGCGCTCGATCATGGCTTGCGCTCCGCCCATGTACTCGACGTAGCGCGGACCCGCCATCTCCGGCGGCAACGCGTGCAGGTTGCTCGGATTGCCGTCGTACCAGCTTAGGTAAAACTGGTAGATCGCCTTGACGTTGTGCGAAACCGTTCCATAGTAGCCCCGCGCGTGCCATTGCGAAGCGAGACTATCGGGCAGGCGCATCTGTTCCGCGATCTCGATGCCGGTGAGACCGTGATTCATCATGCGCACGGTCTGATCGTGCAGGAATTTGTAGAGATCGCGTTGCTGCTCGATGAACGCAGCGATTCGCGCATTGCCCCAGGTGGGCCAATGGTGCTGGGCAAACACCACGTCGGCATGAGGCGCATAGCGCTCGAGCGACTCGTTCAGATAGTTCGACCACAATTTCGCATTGCGGACCTGCGCGCCGCGCAGCGGGCAGAGATTGTGCAGTGTGCGCGTGCCATTCTCGGCCAAGTTCAGCGCACGCAATTGCGGAAAGAAGAAGTGCATTTCCGCGGGCGCCTCGCTTTCCGGCGTCAGCTGAAACACGATCTCGATGCCATCGATCACGTGCGTCTCGGTCAGTTCGCGAATCAACTGCGTGGGCTCGATCAGCGTGACGGTGCCTCTCGGCCCGGTCTTGCCAAGCCCCGCATCGATCTGGCAACAGGCGTTGCGCGCGAGCGTGGAGCCGCCCTGGAACTGCGCACGCCGCCACATGACGGTGCCCGCCATGACGTTCTCGGACACGGCTTCTTCCATGAACCCGAACGGCGCGATCACGGCTACCTTGCCGGCACGCACGTCGGGCTCCGTCGTCACGCCCTTCACGCCGCCGAAATGATCGGCATGACTGTGGCTGTAGATCACGGCGACGACGGGTTTCGCCGGCCGGTGGCTCAGGTACAGGTCAAGCGCCGCTTCCGCCGTTTCCCGGCAGGTCAACGGATCGATGATGATGAGCCCCGAATCTCCCTCGATAATCGTCATGTTCGACAGATCGAAGCCGCGCACCTGATAGATGCGCTCGGTCACCTTGAAGAGTCCGTGAATGAGGTTGAGCCGCGCCTGGCGCCACAATGACGGGTGCGCGGTTGCCGGAGCGACGGGGTCCCTCAGGAAGCCGTAGTCGGCCACGCTCCACACCAGCCTGCCGTAGGCGTCGCGCACTTCGGCGTCGGGTACCGTGCCAATGAACCCGCGCCTCGCCTCCTCCTCGTCCATATGGTCTTCGGGGGGCAGTTCGCGAATAGCCTGCTGGTGGGCCGCTACGGTCGACGGCGTGGCGAAGCGCGCTGCGCGCTCGTTTTCGGTCGGTGAGTTTTGCTGGATAGTCGACATGTTCAGGGGTCCGGGTACCGCGTCATTTCGTATGAGCAGTGCGATGGAGAAGCCGTGAGGGTCGGATAGACCAGAACGGCCGGATGGCTACATTTCATCCGCAGTCGACATATAATTCAAATGAAAGTTTTTTATTCGAGCCATGCAAAAAAGGTTAATCGATGAACCTTAAGCGACTGGAACATCTAGTGGCGGTCGTCGAGGAAGGCACGCTGGCGGCGGCAGCGCGGCGCGTCAATCTCACTCAACCCGCGTTGACGCGCAGCATCCAGACTCTGGAGGACGAGGCTGGCATGGCGCTCTTCGATCGTGGCGCGCGTGGCGTGACACTGACATCGACAGGACGGATGGTGCTCGAGCGCGCAAGGCGCATTCTGTTCGAGGCGAGCTGTCTCGAGCGAGACCTGCAACTCGTACAACAGCATGAAATGGGCAGCGTGCGCTTCGGGCTTGGCCCGTTTCCAGCCGCCATTCTGCTGTCGCGCGTGCTCAGGACCATGCAACGCAACTGGCCCAATCTGCGCGTCAATGCGGAAGTCAGCAACAGCGAAGCGTTGTTCGCGGCGCTGCAGTCGGAGCAGCTGGATTTCGTGCTGAGCGCAAACCGCCTGATGCCGCTAACCGTTGAAATGGAAGTGCGTCCGCTGACGCCCGAACCGATTGGCTTTTTCGTGCGGCCCGATCATCCGCTGTGTGGGAGTCCGGTCGAGCTGGCGCAGATCCGCGAAGCCAGGCTGGCTTCGGTCCCACTGCCGGTCGCCGCACACGAACTCTGGCGAACCCTGCTTCGATGCCGCCCGGGAGAAGACGTAGCAACGCGCGTGGAGAGCAACGATTTTCGCGCTTTGACGCAGCTCGCTCGCCACGAGGACGTCGTTTTGATCGCGCCGAACCGCGCGCTGGAAGATGAACTCGCGTCGGGCACACTCGTTCAGCTGCACGTTGAAGACCTCCAGGATCTTAAGGTGCAATACTCGATTGCTTATCTTGCGCAACGAACGCTGTCGCCAGCAGCGGAGAAAGCGATTGCCACGATCGAGGCGGTGAGCTGAGGGCCTTCGTCGATTCTTGAATCGTAATGTGACGCGCCAGGATTAGATGGTCGCTGCAAATAGGCCAGGCATAAAGATTGAAGAAAACAGGCCGGCATCGCTTTTAATACCGAGTTTCTGCTTGGCATTGGCCTTGTGCGAACTTACCGTCTTTCTGCTTCGACATATTTTTCGAGAGATCTCATCGGCTGTAAACCCCGATGCGAAAAGACGCACGACCTCTACCTCCTTCGCGCTGAGTCCCCGCGAGTCGCCTTGACCGGTTCCACCAGGTTCTGGAAAAACCATCTGGCCGGCAAACACAGTCTCTATTGCGAAAGCCAGTTGTTCCATCTCGCTCGTCTTGCCGACCACGGAACGCACCCCTAAACGAGCCATTTCAGCGAGCAACGAGGGATCATTGACAGCGGTGTACGCAATGATCTTCAGATCGTGGAAGCGTCGCCTCAGGAAGGCAAAGTATGCGAGGCCATCGCCGTACTTTCCGGCAGGCATGATGTAATCCGAAACCAGTATGTCGCATGCCGAGCGGTCCAGCACTTCTACGACTTCTCCCGAATTTCTGGCAGTCCCAACAACATCAATCGTATCGACGCCAGCGAGAAAATACCGTGCGCCGGCAATCGCCAACGGTAAGCCATCTGCCAGGATAACGCGGATCTTTTCCTTTGAATCCATAGCATGTCGGCTAGGCAAACAAAATCTGGAGAATAAGCAGCACGGCGAACGAAGCCATTACCGCCAGGGTTGTTGTGCCGATCAGGATAAGCAGCCCCGCGTGATGCTCCATTGCCTCGGCTAGCGCATGCTCCTGATCGAGTGCCGGCTCACCGAAATTCGGCATTTCAGATGTCAGTGCTGAGTCGATCTGAAAGCTGTCGCGAATGCTCGCAACATCGACCAATGCGAATGGGCTCATGATTTCTTTTCCGCCACGGAGTGGTTTGACGACAGAAATCAGGATAAAAAAGTGGATCGTCCGATTGCCCCAGACAAGTCCTGTACCGGGTGCGACCCGCCGACGCACCCGGTACAGATGCATGGCGCATATAGGTCTTGGGACCGGGAATATGGCGCGAATCAGTCGCTTGCCGTATGGGGCGTGGGGCGCCAGCTACGAATGGACGCCCGCCGTCCTGATCAGAAAATCTCGCTACGAAATAAGCCAACGACGCTGAGAAGCGTCGTTGGTTATTGCATGAATTGCGTCCGATACAGGCAGTCTCTATTGAACTTCATCGCCATTTCGGATTGCCTCGTCTTTCCAGCTCTCGACCATCAAGCGCTTTTGCAGAGGCAACGCAAGCAGATATTGATTAACCATAGCGAGCATATAGTCCTGATCCTGCGCTGCGAGTTTGCTGAAAGCAAGCAATGCAGCGATGGTGGCAGACCGGTGTATCTTCATCATTTTATTGCACTCAAACAAATACTATTCCCCGATGAATTTCAACCGGAGACTCGCACTTTCCGTCCAACAAACCAATCGGTTTGTTCCCACCATTCAACGCAAGTGCTTCCTGCGTTTAAGGCGTTCACTTCTATCGACGACTTCGAACGCCGCTCATCAACACGGCGGCTACATCTCTGTTTTCCGGGCACATTCATGCCTCGTCCAGGCTGCCGATCAGACAGGACACTTGCATGCATATGACTCATCCTGACGATCAACAAACCTCATGAGGCATGCCGATGATCGTGCAGGATGACGAACGATTTCAGATTGAAATTCCCGAAGGCTACTTCGCGGATATCTCCACGCGCCGGTTCGGCTTGAGACATGCGACCACGGAAGGCGTCGCCTTCTTGCCCGGACACTGCACCACCGCATTGGCGGCGCCGAGCCCTTCAATAGCGAAGCGATCGGCGCTCACGCCCTCCGCCTTGAGCGCATCGACCACGGCCTGCGCCCGTTGCTGCGAGAGACGCCGGTTATGGGCCACCGACCCGAAGCGGTCGGTATAGCCCTTCACCGTGAGCACGTCGAGCTTGATGCCCGCGTCACGCACCTGTTTGGCGAGCAGTTCGACCTCGCGATGGCCTTCCGGCTTGAGCACGGCGCTGTCGAAGTCAAAGAGCGCATCGGCCGCCAGCGTGACCGGCTTCGCCAGCACCGCCGGCGCCACCACTGCCACTGCCACTGGGGCCACCGGCACGGGCTGCGGCGCGCACCGGTCGAGTTCTTTGTCGACCTTCTGCGCGAGTTGCTGCGCGCGCTCGATCGACTCCCATCCGTGGACCCAGTGCGTGCCGTGCGTTTCATCCTGCTCTTTCCACGCCTCGTCAGTCAATGCGGAAAGACGCCCTGCATCTTCGTCGCGGCACGGCGACTTCGCAGCCCGCTCGTTCGTGCGCTCGATTTCCTGCAGCGCCTTCACCCACTTTTCGCGCGTCTCCACCGGCGGCCAGTTTTTCTGACTGTAGATCGGCTGGAACGGTACGCTGCCGTCGATGAAATGACGGCCGTTATTCAGCGCACGCGCGGCCGCGTCGTTGTAGACGCTCGACACGAGGATATGGCTGTCCTGACGTTCAGCCATGTCGAGCCAGCCTTCGGCCAGCCCGCGCTGATACGGGTCGGCGATTTTTTGCGCGGCGGGCATCAGCGCCTCAACGTCGCTGCCCACGCTGGCGAACGCGTGTGCGCTCGCCAACGTGGCCAGGAGCGCGCCGCATATCAAGGTTTTTTTCATGAATTTCTCCGTGCCCGCCACGGTTTCCCGTGGCGGGCCTGGGTCACGGTCGATCAGAACCCGAACGTCGCGCCAACCGAGGCGCCGACGCTGCCGCCGCCCGTCGACTTCGACACGTGTGCGTTCAGGAGCAGACGATCAGACACGTACCAGTTCGCACCCACCGCCAGCGCGGTTTCGCCACCGTACGTACCCGCCGCTGCGGCCATCTGGAAGTTGCCTTCCGCCCGTGCGTTCGGGATCAACGACGAAGCCGCCATCGCTGCAGCACCCAGCGAGTTCATCTCCTTGCGCACGACGCCGATCTGCTGGTTCGTGTAGTTGTTCGCCTGCTGCGTAGCCTGCTGGACCGAGTTGGTCGTTGCGTTGCTGACCGCATCGTTCAACTGGTCGACGTTGACCGCATCCGTGCCCGCCGTACCGGCCGCGACGTTGGTGATCTGGCGTTCGTTGCCCGCCGAGCCCACCGACACCGTGTTGGCGCGATTGGCCACCGAGCCTGCGCCCAGCGCCACGGCGTTGTTTGCACTTGCCGTCGAACCTGCGCCAACTGCCGTCGACTGGGCACCGCTCGCGGTCGAGCTTGCACCAATAGCCGTAGCCTGGTTGCCGCTCGCCACGGAGAGCGCGCCGGCCGCCGTCGAGTGCGTGCCGCTCGACGTTGCCGCTTCGGTGTTGCGGTCACCGTTCGCCGAGAACATCGGGTCGGTTGCGTTGTCAGCGATGTTGGTGACCGTCGCAATCGCCGCGTTCATCTGACCAACGTTCACCGCGTCGGTGTCGGCCGTACCGGCCGCCACGTTGTGGATCGTGACCGGCGTGGTGGAACCGGCGCCCCCCAGCGTGACCGAGTCGTGCGCCGACGAGTCGTACGTCACCGCATCGGCCATCTGGCCTTGCAGGGTCGTGATGCTCTGGTTCGTCGCGTACAGCTGCGAACCGTTCACCGCGTCCACACTCGATGCGTTCACCGCACCGTTCGACACACCCGTCAGGACACGCGTACCC